>JANLPS010000556.1:0-43828 GCA_031367385.1 Archangium sp.
CCACTCGAATCTTTGATCACCAGAGTCGCATCACCGTTGCTGGCGACGCCCGGCACGTTGCTCAGGGTGAAGGGCCCTGGTTGCAGAGATGTAGGTGAATGTGGTTATAGCGCGCCCACATTCTTCCAAACGGGGTTTCCCATGAAGCGCGAGTGGCTGTGGTTGTTGGTTGCGATGGTTGGCGTCTCGGCGTGCGGCGAAGATTTTCTGGCGGTCGAGCCGCAAGAAGTCGACGGCGAAGTGCTCGCTGCGACTGAAAACCGGGTCACGTGGGTCGACCAGTCTGAGGTCGAGCGCCAGAGCATCGGCAACTGTTGGATCTACGCAGGCGCGAGCTGGGTCGAGTCGCTCAACAAAGCCGCGACCGGCACCGCGATGAACACCTCTCAGTCGTACGTGACGTACTGGCACTGGTTCGACCAGATCGCGCAAGGCGCGACCGAGATCAGCACCGGCGGCAGTTACGGCACCGTCATCGACCTCTACACCCGCTTCGGCCTGATGACCCAAGCCGAGTTCTTGCCCGGTGAAGCGACCGCCGAGATGTCGTCGCTCCAAGAAGAGGCGCTCGCCGCGATCAACGAATCGCTCAAGAGCGGGGCGCTGAAGACCGCCGCCGCCCGCCGCAGCCGCGCCAAGGTGCGCGCAGAGCTCGACCGCGTCTGGCACCTCAACACTGACACCGTGAAGCTGCTCAACGCCGTGTTCGGTAAGAGCGTCACCAAGACGCTCGACCAGGCCTACGCGACCAAAGCGCCCCCGACCGTCGCGAGCTCGCGCGGCACGCTGAAGGTGCTCCGCCCCGTCGACATCGCGGCGCACGTGAACTCGAAGCCAGGCGAAGCCTTCGTGACCAAGACCCTCGCCGACGCCATCGGCGCCGGGTGGGACCGTTCAGGCCCCTTCGCGTGGAACGAGGTCTCGTACCCGAGCAGCAAGAAAGACCGCCGCGCCGTGCAGAAGCGGGTGCAGCGCGCGCTCAATGATCACCAGCCGGTCATCGTCTCGTGGTTCGTCGACTTCAACGCCATGGGCCGCGACAGCACCTTCACCCTCGAGGAGCTCGCCCGCAACGGCCGCCCCGGCCACCAAGGCGGCCACATGGTCGTGATGATGGACTACGAGGTCGACAACGTGCCCGGCTACGGCACCCTCAAAGCCGGCGTCGAAGAGAAGCGCCCCGCGGCTCTCGAGGCGGCGTTGTCTGACTCGGCGACGATCAAGTTCTTTCGCATCAAGAACTCGTGGGGCAAGTACCGCCCCGACCGGTGGGACACCACCGCGCTGCCCGGCTACCACGACCTCTACCAGACGTACCTCGATGGCCCGATTCAGCAGTGCGACGAGGTCGACACCACCAGCTGCTCGCCCGGCGTGCCCCTGTGGGACGTCGTGCTGCCCGCCGGCTACTGAAACGCCCTGGCCTGCGTAACCTGCAGTACAAAATTGTACTGCATGCAGTACCGATGAGGCCTCCTGATTCGTGCGACGGCTGACATGAACGAGGCTACGCCCCTCACGTTCAGCGATGATCGTGGGTGGGCGTCGTGGCTCTCGAGACACCACGCTCGCGCGAGCTTCGTGTGGTTGGTGATCGCGAAGAAGGGCTCGAGGCGCGCCTGGCTCGGCATCAGCGACGCGCTCGACGTGGCCCTCTGCTTCGGGTGGGTCGACAGTCACCGAAAGGGGCACGACGACGACTCGTTTCTCCAACGCTATTCGCCACGCCGGGCCAAGAGCCCCTGGTCGAAGCTGAACGTCGAACGGGTCGAAGCGCTGGTGAAGGCGGGGCGCATGCGCGCGGCAGGGTTGGCTCAGGTGGCGGCGGCGAAGGCCGATGGGCGCTGGGCCGCGGCGTATGCGTCACAACGGAGTGCTTCACCGCCCCCTGACTTCATCGCGGCGCTGGCGAAAAATGCGCGCGCCAGGGCTGCGTTCGAGCGGCTCGACAAGACGGGTCAGTACACGCTGCTGCTGCCCGTCTTGAAGGCCGTGACCGCGGCGACTCGGGCGCGCCGGCTCGAGAAGGCCCTCGAGCGACTCACCGAGCCCACCTCAGCTCAACCCGTCGGCGGCTTGAAAGCGACGAGGGCTTTGCCGAGCGCGGTGAGGCCATCGAAGGGCACGCGCAAGAGGAGCTGAGTCTTGGTGGCTTTGGCCTCGAGGCCTTCGACGCCGGCCTCTCTCACGGTGGCGATGGCGGCCTTCGCGAGCGGTGAGGGCTTGGGCGCCTTCACGCGGCCGGTGTGCTCGGCGATGGCTTCGAGAAACTCTGGGCGGGTAATGGTTTCGAGCGTGCGGGTGATGACCTTGTCGCCGCGCTTGAACTGAATCTTGAGCTTCTCGAAGTCGATGGCGCCGCGCTTTGAAACCACGGCCTTGTCTCTCGCCTCGACGTAGGTGATGGCCAGACTGAGGTTGTACGCTTTGAACTTGGCGACCTCTGCTGGCGTCGCGAGCCTCACCACCTTCATGTTGCGAATGACCGAGCTGCGACCCTCCTGGAGAATGGTCGCGAAGAATGCGGCATCGGTGGCGAAGCCTCCTGCCATGTACAAGGGAGGCGTGTGCTCGACGATGCTCGCCACGGCTTCGTATCTGCGATGCCAGGCGACGGCCCCGGCTGCAGTGGCGGCGGCGAGTGCCTGAAGAGCGGCTTGGTAGAGTCGCTTCAGGTTCGGGTCGACCTTCACAACGATGGGTTCGGTCGCGGGAGAGACTTCGGGCATGGCGTGCTCCGTTGAAATGCGCGGTCACGAGATGTGGCGCGCACCTCTTCACACGTGTGACCCCCCTTGAGGATTCATCGCTCGTGCTCTTTTTTTGAAAAAAGAATTCTTCGGCCGCTGATGCAATCAAGGGCGAGCCACTTTCGTACGCGCCCGCCCTTCGCCTCGGCGGTACCCTGCAGTACAAAATTGTACTGCATGCAGTACATCACCGTTCTTCACGTTCGAACCGCGCGTACCGTAGAGATTACGGAGCCGCGAGCACCCGCAGCCGGTAGCTGATGCCGGCGAGCCCCCTCGTCAGGTCACAGGTCATCGTGGTGTCTGGGGCCGCGCCCGCCCAGGGCGAGAAAGTCCACCGGCCGAGCTGAGCCAGCCGCGGGTTGATGCGGTTCACGTCGCAGCGGCGGCCGACGTCATTGGCGACGAACGCATCGGCCGTGAGGTCACCTGGCGCGGCAGGGATGCCGGCGAATGACAGTGGGCTGATGTCGTCGAATGCCGAGACCAAGGCCACGCGATCGGCGTGGCGCAGCACCACCACCACCGACTCGACGAATGCTGGAGTTTGAAATCGATACCGCTCCGGGCGCGTGCGCTCTTGCGCGTCGGCGGTTCTGGTCAAAATCTCTGCCACGTCGTTGTTGAGAATCAGCTCGCTGGTCAGCACCCGCCAGCCATTCACGCCATTCGGTAAGGGGGTGATGGTGTCTTGACGCAGCAGCATCAGCACCACCAGGTCGCCCGCTTGTACGAGGTCGGGTGGCAACACGTCGAAGCCTCCGTCGTTGGCGTAGGCGTCGGTCACTGACTGGCTGATCAACTGCACGGGGCCCGCGGTGATGCCCGAGCCGCCGTCTCCCGCGCCTGGCAAGGCAGGCAATTCGCCAGTGCCTGCTTCGAGAACGATCGGCTGCGTCACCGCCTGCCCAGGCGCGACCAGCACGTTCGAGACGCGAATCGGCACGTACCCATCGCGATGAAAGGTCAACGTGATCAACCCGGGCGCGACGTTCATCACCGTGAACTGGCCTTGGGCATCGGCCATGGTGAGTGAGGTCATGCCGGCGGTAGTGACCTCGACCGTGACTCCGTCGAGCGCCCCGCCGGTGCCGCTGCGCACCGTGCCCGTGACCGAGCCCGACGTCAGATTCGCGTCGACCTTCAACGAAACGTCGGCGAGCCGTTGCTCTTGCCCCGCGCCCAGCCCGACTCGGCTCGAAGCCGGCGCGTAGCCCGGAGCGAAGAAGCTGATCGGCAGCGAGCCCTGCGGCAGACCCGCCAGCACGAACGAGCCGTCGTCGGCGCTCACCGTGCTCGCGGGGCTGCCCGGCAAGAAGACCTGAATGCCGCCCTGGCCAGCAGACGCGTCGCGGTCGCCGCGTCTGACTTTGCCTGCGACGGTCGAGAGGCGACCGAGCACCACGACTCCCAAGTTCGACGTCTTGCCGAACCCGGCGCCAGTCTCGGCGAGGTCGAAGACCCGTGAGGCGTCGTCGGTGCCATCGCCGTCTGCGTCGTACGCCAGGCGCAAGGTACCGGTCGTCGCAGTGAGCCCCTCGAGGCGCACCGTGCCATCGTCGTTGGCCTTGGCGACCCGGCTGCTGCCGACCAGCTCGAGCCGTGCCCCGACCGCGGGTATCAAGTCGGCTCTGCCGGGCCGCTGAGAGAGCACCGTCGCGGTCACCGTGCCTGGTTTGTCGTCGGTTCGCGGGGGCACCGTCAGGTCGAAACACCCAGCGGTACAGAAACAAAGACCTACCGTCAGCCATCTCATCGGCGCGCAGCGTGGTCGGTTTGGGCCGCCATGGCAATCACCCTTGGCAGCGTCGCTCACGCAGTCTTCGGCGGCAACACCACCAGCGTGAACCAGTAGTCGTTGAGTGAGCGAATCATCTGCGCGAACCCTTCGAAGTCGATTGGCTTCACCAGGTACGAGCTGCACCGCAGCTTGTACGACTTGGTGACCTCTTCATCGCTCTTCGACGAGGTCAGAATCACGATGGGAAGATGTTTCAACGCCTCGTCTTGCCCGACCTCGCGCAGCACCTCGAGCCCACCCATCCGCGGCATGTTGAGATCGAGGAGCACGAGATCAGGGGTCGGCTCGGTGGCATATGGGCCCTGTTTGCGCAGGTAGCGCAGGCACTCTTCGCCGTTGCTGACGTGTCGCAGGTCGACCGCCAGCTTCGAGCGCCGAAACCCGAGCTTGGTCAGCTCGACGTCGTTGTCGTTGTCTTCGACCAGCAACACGACGGCCGGGCGGCCCAGGGCGAAGTCTTCGGTGCTCACGGGTGACCCTCTTTCTGCACTGTGAATGAGAACGTGCTGCCCAGGCCAAGCTCTGACTCGACCCAGATGCGACCACCGTGCCGGGTCACCACGCGTCGGCACACGGCCAGACCGATGCCGGTGCCAGGGTACTCCTTCGCGCTGTGCAGCCGCTTGAAGATTTCGAAGATCTGTTCCTGGTGCTTGGGCGCAATGCCGATGCCGTTGTCGCTGACCGAGAATCGCCAGCCCTCGCCTTCACGCTCGGCCGAGATGTGAATGCGTGGTGGCTGGGCGCTTCGGTACTTGAGCGCGTTGCCGACCAGGTTCAGCATCAACTGCACGAGCTGCGAGCGATCGCCCTCGATCACCGGGAGCGCCCCGAAGGTGATCTCGGCCTTCGCATCGGTGATGACCGCATCGAGCAGCGTCTTCGTCTGCTCGAGCACGTCGGCCATCGGCACGTCGGTGAAGGGCCGGGCGTTCGTCTCGAGCCGCGAGTACTCGAGCAAGTCGTGAATCAAGGTCTGCAGCTGCTTCGCCGACTGCTGGGTGCGCGCAAGCCAGTCATTCGCCACGGCGTCGAGTGACGAGCCATAGGTCGATTGCAGCAACCCGATGAAGCTGCCGATGCTGCGCAGCGGGGTCTGGAGATCATGCGAGGCCACGAAGGCGAAGCGCTGCAGCTCGATGTTGCTGCGCTCGAGCGCCTCGTTCGACAGTTTCAGCGCCGCGGCCTGACGTTTCTGCTCGCGCACGTCTCGAAGCGTGAGCAGCCGCGCGTGCCGGCTGCCGTCGCTGAAGGGCTTGCCCCGAACCTCGAGGTCGATGGGGCTGCCGTCTCTTCGCAGGCCGCGCACGGTCACGGGCCCGGTCAACTGAACCACCTGGCCCACCGCAGCACGATCATCGAGGTGAATGAGCTCGAGCACTTCGCGGCCCACCAGCTCAGCCTTCGGGTACCCCAGCAGCTCGACCGCGGTTTCGTTGGCCTCGACCACGCGGCCTTCGCGGTGAATCAAGATGCCCTCGAACGTCGAGTCGAAGAGCAGGCTGAAGCGCTCGGTGCTGGCCTCGAGGTGCTTGATCACCTTGAGGCGCGAGTGCATGCCGATGTTGGCCTGAATCAAGACGGTGAAGATGCCCGGCAGAAACACCGAGTCTCGCAGCGCCGGCAGCGCGATGACCGAGGCCAGTGACAGCGCGAGCGTGAACACGGAGTAGGCGATCATCGCGGCCCGAGACAGCAGCGCCAGGGTGATCGCGCCGATGGTGATGAACGCCCCGACGACCCAGTTGAGGTCGAAGGCGTTCTGGTACGAGAGAAAGAAGTAGTGCGCAGTGATCAGCCAGAGCCCGGCGACGAACAACGAGTCGAGGTGCCGGCGGGCCGCCTGACTGGCAAAGCTCGAGAGCCCGGCGCCCCAGATCGCGAAGACGACGAACAAGCGGCTGCCCAGCGGGTTGTAGGCGAGCGGGAGAATGCTTCGAACCGCGACCCACCACAGCAAGTAGATCGCGCCCACGAAGAGCAACAGCCGGCGATAGAGGCGCAGGTCGCGACCATGGAGCGGCATCGCGTGGAGAGACTAGTCGAACGGTTCAACGGCCGAGTGACGACTTCGACGCACCGCTGGCCGACCACGAATTCCTCAGGATGGACGGGGTCTGGTACCTTGCGCGCCGTGACGCCTTCTCCTTCGTTCGAACCGATACCCGACGCGGCTTCTGATTGGGCCCCACCGCCTCGCTCATCGTCGCGGCTGTTGGCGCTCCTGGTGATGCTCGCCGCCGTCGTGGGCGCGGCCTTCTCGGCCGTCAGCACCAGCGACTTCATGCAGTTTCTCGACCGGCAGGTGCACTCGATTCACTGCTCGTTCATACCGGGCGCGGGCGTCGAGCTCGGTGAGAGCGGCTGCAAGACCGTGATGATGTCGCCCTACAGCTCGTACTTTCGCGAGTCGGTCTGGGGTGGCGTGCCGGTCAGCGTCTGGTCGCTCGCGGTGTTCGCCTTTCTCGCCTACCGCGCCGCCGCCATCGTGCTCAAGGGCAACGCCACCCGCGGCGAGGCCACGTTTCTCTGGGCCGCCACCGCCCTGCCGGTGTTGATGAGCGTGATCTACGGCTACCTCTCGATCGTTCAGGTCGGCGCCACCTGCAAGGTCTGCGTTGGCATCTACGCCTCGAGCGTGACGGTGTTCGCGCTCGCCTTCATTCTGCGAATGCGAACGCCGCAGCCCCAGTCGCACGAGCCCAACCGCTTCGTCTTCTCTTTTCTGCAGGGCGTCGGCTTCGTCGCCTTACTCACCGTTGTCTTCTTCATCGCGCGGCCGCCCAATGACGTCGGCAAAGGCGCTGCGGGGTGCGGCACCCTGGTTCAGGCCGATGACTCGGCCGGCGTGATGCTCGAGCTCAAGAGCGGCCACGTCGAGGCCATCGAGCTGCTCGACCCGTTGTGCCCCTCGTGCAAGGCCTTCGACACCCGGCTCTCGGCCAGCGGCTCGGCGCAGGCCCTCGCGCTCAAGGGCGTGCTCTTTCCCCTCGACTCGACCTGCAACTGGATGATCACCGAAGAGCTGCACCCTGGGGCGTGCGCGGTGAGCGAGGCGATTCTCTGCGCGACGGGGTTGGGTGACAAACGAGATCACGCCGCCGGGCGCAAGGTGCTCACCTGGGCCTTCAAGCATCAGGAGTCGCTGCGCGAAGACGCCAAGAAAGATCAGAAGGCGATGCGGGCCGCGCTGGAGCAGCAATTTCCCGAGGTGAAGGGGTGCCTCGGCGGGCCGCAGGTGAAGAACAAGCTGACCAAGAGCCTTCGCTGGGCGGTCGCCAACGGCCTGTCAGTGCTGACGCCGCAGCTGTTCGTTCGAGATCGCCGCATGTGCGACGAAGACACTGATCTCGGCCTCGACTACTCGCTCAAGAAGATGATCGCCTCGGCCCCGAAGGGAGCACACCCGTGAACGACTCCGTGAAGACCGCGCTCGTCGGCGTGGTGGCCGCGCTGGTGCCCGCCGTGCTGATCATGCAATGGGGCGGCGCCGCAAATACCCGCCTCAAGCAGAGCCAGGCCAACCCCGAGAAGCTCGCCACCGCCAGCGTGTCGAACGACACCTATTGCACGCCCGAGCTCAAGGCCATCGTGCGCCGGGTGGCCAGCGCCTGCGGCCTGGTCGACAGCACCGGCGGCCGCGGCTGCCAACCGATGGACGCGCAGAAGGTCGCCGCGCTCTCGGGTGGTGACTTCAACGCGCTGTTCAAGCCGCTCTCGAAGCGCGCCGCGATTCTGCAGTTCGACCTCGACAAGTCAGAGCTCGATGAGAGCGCCGCCACCCTGGTCGAAAAGGCCTGGAGCGATCAACGCGGCGGCAGCTTCTTCTTCGTCGTCGCCCGCGCCAGCCCCGACGGCGACAAGCAATACAACGAGACCCTGAGCCGAGACCGCGCGCAGGCCGTGCTCAAGCGGCTGCAGGGCACCTTCAAAGATGGCGAAATCGACAAGCAGGTCGGGCTCTTGTGGTTGGGTGAAGAATTTGCCCAGCTCGGCGACGAGTTCTGCTCGTGGTCGAGATCTCGCGAGGCCTGCACCCCCGCCGACCTGAACCGGAGCGCCTTCGTTGCGTGGATTGACTGTGCGATTTGAGCGGTGCGCGTGGGTCATCGCCGCGGCGTTGGTGTCGCTCGGGTGCCCCGATGAGAAGCCGGTGGCGCCTTCGCAGTCGCGCTTCGATGGCGTGGCGTCGAAGGCGCTGACCGACGAAAAACGGTTCTGCGACAAGACCTGGCCCGCCGGTGCGCGGCCCTTTCAAAGACCTGCGATTAAGCCGGTCGAGGGCGCTGGCGCCACTGAGCCGGGCAAGGGCTGGCGGTGGGTCAACGTCTGGGCCACCTGGTGCGCGCCCTGCGTCGATGAGATGGCCCTGCTGACGCGGTGGAAGAGCGCGTTCGAAAAAGACGGGCTCGAGGTGTCGTTCGAGATGATCAGCATCGACGAAGCCGACGCGCTGCCAACGATGAAGACCTGGCTGGGGCGGCTGCCGGGCTCTCTGCAGTGGGTGCAAGCGCCTGACGACGTGCCGGCGTGGCTCGAGCGCAGCGTGGGCATCTCGGCCGACTCGGCGATACCGATTCACGTCTTGGTCGACCCGGCGGGCGGTCAACGCTGCGTGCGCGTCGGCGCGGTGCACGCGCAAGACTACGGGGCGGTGCGCGCGTTTCTCGGCGCCGAAGCGACGCCGAAATAGGGCCTTCGCACTGCCGAGCGCGGCGAGTTGCCGAATTTTCCCCCAACCCTCGGAAAGCCGTTAGCGAAGTCTCAAATAGTACAGGCCATCCCACTCCGCGGTGATGATCGACCACGTCGGCGTGACGATGATGGCGAAGCGGCCGAAATACGCTTTGCCCGACCCGGTCGCCACCGGCGGCGACAGACCGCCATCAGGAGTGAAGGTGGTCCACACCCACGGGTCGCCACCTTCGTAGGGGTTCGCGCCAGGCGTGAGATACCAAAGGGTCTTCTCGCCGTTGGGCCACACGATGAAGTGCTGAGCGACGGGGTCCCAGGCGAGGGCAGGCTGATAGATCGTCGCGCCGGGGCCGGTGCCAGTCGTGGCCGGCAAATAGGCGCTCTGTGTCGGCGTGCCGCGGAGGTCGCGCACCGCCACTTTGCCCTCGGTTCTATCGACCCACACGAGCAGCTTCGAGGTTGGGTGAAACGCTCCGCCTCCGGCTTCGCCATGCCCGCCGGTCACTTCAGTGCTCACCCACTTCGTCGCGCCGCGGGTGCGCTTCGCGACCCAGGTGGGCACCGCCTTGCCAACCGCCCACACGGTGCCGTCAGTGGGGTCGATGACGGCCATGACGTTGTCGGCGAAGTTGCCGCTGGTCACCAACCCTTCGTCGACCGAGTACCAAGGCTGCCCAGCAGGGTCGACCTCGAACCTGAAGATGTCAGACCCGCCGAAGCTGTTCGCGAGGTTGTACATCGCAGCGACCGGCACTCGAATCATCTCGTTGGTGACCGCATCGAAGACCACGCCGTCGTACGTGTGCACGCTGACCGGGTTGCCGTTGGCGTCGCGTGGCACGTTGAGCGGCGGTGGCTCGGTGGCTGCGCGAACGACAGACCAGACCGGCGTTTCAGATTCGAGCGGGCCATAGGCCTCGACCGAGTTCGACGAAGAATCGGAGTGGCCACCGCCGTGGCCGATGATGAACGTGCCTGGCACGAAGGCACCCTCGCGGAACACGCCGACCGTGTTCACGCAGCCACCCGACCACGCGTACCTCGGTGAGTTCATGCCGTAGTAGCTGCTGTTCGGCGCCTTGGCCCATTCAGCGGCCGCCGACATCCACGATGGAGCGGGGCCTCCCGGCAGCGGACCTGCGTCTGGGGCCGGTAACCCTGCGTCTCGCGCCGACAACCCTGCGTCTGACGTCTCGATGAGGCCGGCGTCGACCGTCGGCTGGCCTGAATCACCGGCGCGCATCGACGCGTCGCTCGTGCCTCCACTGCCGACCGAGCCCGTGCAGCCCCACGTCAACAGCGTCGCCAAGACGAGTGGGAGAGAGACACGCATTCTCACGAGAACGTAACACACGGGTGCGGGTTGCTCCCGACGCGTCTCTTGGGGCAGACCAGATGTCGACGCTGTCGCTTTCGGCGAAGACATCTGGCGCCCCGGGTAAGACCACCGAGGGTCGTTTCCGCTAGAGCCACACCTATGTTCGCTCGAACGACTCTGGTGTTCTTGCTTTGCGGCTGCGGAGTCGACCTCGCCACCGCCGGGAGCGCTGAATCGGCCGAGAACGACGAGGTGCTTGCCGAAGTCGGGGCCTGCTTGCCTCCGCGCCAAGCGCGAACGGTGGGTGGCACCCCCGAGGCGCGCCGCGCGATTGAAGCGGTGATGAGCGCTCGACCGCTCGCAGGTGTGTCGGTGGGCGTCGCCCGGGGCACCAAGGTTTTGTGGCTCGAAGGCTTCGGGGTCGCTGATCCCTTCACTGGGCGCAAAGCCACCGCCCAAACGCCATTCGCGATTGCCTCGGTCACCAAGACGGTCGTGGCCGCGGCAGCCTTGCAGTTGGCTGAGCAAGGTCGGCTCGATCTCGACGCCGACGTGGCGACCTTGAGCCCAGCGCTCAAGAACGTGCGGAACCCCCATTTCCCCACTGTTGCAATCACTCCGCGCATGTTGCTGACGCACACCTCGACTCTGTTCGACGTGCCGTTCACCTACGACGCGACCTATGCGACGCACCTCGACGCGCCGACTCCGATGAAGCGCTTCGTCGAGGGGTATTCCACGCCCGGGAGCCGATACTTCGGCGGCTCAGACATGTGGTGGCCGACCGCAGCCCCTGGCGCCTTCTCGTGCTACTCGAACATGGGGCTCGGCACGCTGGGCGTGGTGGTCGAGGAGGTCTCCGGCCGGTCGCTCGCCGACTCCGTGACCGCCAACCTGTTTCGCCCGCTGGGCATGGGCTCGACCTCGTTTCGCCTCCGCGATTACTGCGAAGACACCCTGGCCCGCGGGGTGACGCCGAACGCCTCTGGAGGTTTCGAGTACGACAACCTCGGCGCGCGTCAGGGGCAACCCGAGGGCCACCCAGAGCTCGCCTCGGGCATGCTCAAGGCCTCAGCGAGCGACCTGCTGCGATTCTCGATGATGGTTGGTGCTGGTGGCCAGCTGAATACTCGCCGCGTGCTGGCTGCGCAGACCGTCGAGCTGATGCTTCACCGCCAGTTGAAGGCTGATACCCAGACCTGCGGTGACGGGCGCTCAGACCCCGGTCAACAAGCGCTTGGGTTCACCCACATGCCCGATGCCACGGGTCGTGACTGGGTGGGGCACTACGGGGGCATGAATGGCTTCACCGCCTCGATGTGGTTCGAGCCCCGCGACGACGGGCTGCGCTACGTCGTTCTGATGAACCAGCTCGACCTCGAATCGATGAATCGCATCGAGGTGGCGGTGCTCTCGGCCTTTCTGCCAGCTCCGTAACGCACTCGACCTCGACTGCAAGTGGCAGTGAGCTCGATTGGGGTATTGCCGCGGTTACAAGAGTCGCCCACCGAAACCGCCGTGGTAGAAGCTGATCGTGCTCATGTGGGTCGTACCCTTCCTGCTCGCGACCCAAAGCGCCGAACTCTGCATTGACGCTGAAATCGATCCGGCGACCTCGGCTCCGGTGGTGTCGTTGCACGACCTGGTGCCCGCATTGCGAGCGCGTTTGGCGGGCAAAGCGATGGAGGCGTCGGCATGCACTTCGAGCAGCGCGCTGTGGCAGGCTCATGTGCAGCGCGCGAGCCCGCAGACACTGCGGTTGGCGCTCGTCGGCCCTGAGAGTGCCTTTGAGCTCGAGCTCTCAGAGACCGGCCTCTCGAGCGGGCAGGTCATCGAGCAGATCGCCCTCAAGGTGGCCGAGGCCGTGCGCCCGACCCGCGACGTGCCGTTCATCGAGCCGCCCTTGGTCGTCGTGGTTCCCTCCGTGGCCGTTGCAGCGCCTCCTGTCGAACGTCGCTCCTCGATACCGCTCGACGTCGAGCTCCTCGCGTTTGGCACCGTCGGTATACCCTTCGCTGGGCCGGCCGGAGGCGGGCAGCTCGCGCTCGCGCTTAGGGTCGGCACCTTCAGAGTCAGCGCGGCGGCAGGCGGCGTCGCTCCCACCCGGCGTAGCGCGCTCGGCGTGACGCTCTCGAGCGCGCGCATCGACTTCGGCATCGGAGCCGATTGGCTCGTCTCGCTCTTCGAGCTCGGCCTTCGACTCACTGGCCGCCGTGTGCTCGTGCAGGCGGCGAGCACCAGCATTGCCCTCACCAGTGCCCGACAAGACTATTGGGCAGCCACAGGCGCCCTTCGGGCCTCGATTTGGCCGCTTCGCTGGAGTCACTTCGCCCTTGGCGCGGCGCTCGAGGCCAACTTCGTCTGGGCACCGCGCTCGTTTTCAGTCAACGGCGCCCCGGCCTTCGCGCAGTCGTTCTTCGAGGGTGCGCTGTACATCGGCGCCCGCTTCACTCCATCAGGCCCCGACGCATGAACGAGCCCAGCGACTACGAGCTCGTCACCCGGGCGCTGAAGAACGACCCGCGCGCGTTCGATCTTTTGTACCTCCGTTACGCCCCAGCGATCGGCCGCCGCCTGCGACGGCTCGTCTTTCAAGACGAAGACGCCGAAGACCTGATGCAGGCGACCTTCTTCGAAGCCCACAATGGCCTTGCTCGGTTTCGGGCTGACGCGAGCTTCGAGGGGTGGCTGTACGCGATCGCGTTTCGGCTGGTCGGCAACTACATCAAGGCGTCGCGGCGAAAGTGGTGGCACATTTCCTCTCCTGGCCCGACAGTCGACGACACTGCCATGGGAGGTACGGGCGTTGACGACCAAGCCGCGAGCCGTCAGCGAATCTCAAAGCTTTACCGGGCGCTCGATGAGCTCACACCCCCCAAACGCATCGCTTTCGTGCTTCACGAGTTTGAAGGTCTCGATCTCACGGAAATAGGACGTCTGATGGGCGCCACGCCGCAAACCACGTGGGCGCGGGTCGAAAGTGCTCGCAAGATTCTGCGAGAAAAGCTCGGCGACGATGACGGGCCAAAGGGCCTCGGCACATGAAGTCAGACCACTCCCATACGCTCCGAGCGCTGGTTGATGAGGCGACCGCGGCGAAGCCCGACCTGGCGCCCGAGAAGATCGATCAGGTGTTGGGCCGGGTGAGGCGCCAACTCGCCGACGCTGAAGCCACGTCGAGACCGGTGCTCTGGCGCCGCCCGGTGCTGGCCCTTGCAACCCTGGTGGTCGTGGCGGGAGCCGCCCTCTGGTACGCGAAGAATCGGGCCGCGGTCGACCCGCCGACCCCACTGGCTGCTGCGACCCCACCAGTGCGGGTACAGAAGATCGAAGGGGCGTACCGCTTGGGCCAAACGCCAACGGCGCTCGCAACCCTCGCGACCTTGTCGAATGAGATCGTTCTCGAGCTGGCCGCTGGCAGCCATGCACAGCTCGACGTCGAGAAGACAGCTTCGGTGGCGCTGGTCGGCCCGGCTGAGCTCACGAATGGCAGAATCGTTCGACTGATGTCTGGGCGGGCTTCGTTCAGCGTGAAGAAACAACCCCCTGGCAGCGAGTTCGCGGTGCTCGCGGGCGATACGACGGTCGTCGTTCACGGCACCCGCTTCGCGCTCGCCGTCGATCACGGGCAATTGATGGGTCTTCGCGTGACGGAGGGGCTCGTCGAGCTCCGCGGGCCGCGATTTTCTGGCGGGGTGCAAGTACCGGCGGGCGATCAATGGGGCGAGCCGCTGACCGAAATCGAGCCCATCATCGAAGCCCCGGCGGGGCCTTCAACCGGGGGCATCGACCTCGCGACGAGCCCGTCTGGTGCATCGCTGTCGATCGACGGGGTCGCGTACGGGCAGGCCCCTCTCTGGCTCCGGGTCGAGCGCGGCCAGCACGAGGTCGAAGCGAAGCTCGCTGGCTACCTCGTCGCGCGTGCTCAGGTCACCGTCGAGGCAGACCGGGTCGAAATCAGTCGCCTGATTCTCGAAAAAGCCGCACCGATCGCAGTCGAGCCCCAATCACAGAGCCCCGCGCTGCCCGAGCCGACGGCTCCTGCGGCCCGCGTACCGCCCGACTTTTTGCAATTGGCGGAGCGTGCGCTGCGATTGGGCAAGTGCACAGAGATCGATCATCTCGTGGCGATTGAACGAAAAAGAAACCCAGGTGGGTACGACCGCATTGCCACGCTTCAAGCAGAGTGCGCGCTGCGCGGAGGCCAGCCTCGTGTCGCGCTCGAAGTCTACAAGGGCATCGCGGCCAACGGCGCGGGTGGAGCCGAAGCCGCGCAGTTCGAAGTCGGTAAGCTGCTGGCCGACCTCGACGATCATGACGGCGCGCTTCGAGCGCTCGACCTTTACCTGGCAAGATACAAACGCGGTCGCTTCGAGTCAGAGGCCGCTTTTCGGCGCTGCGAAGCCTTCATCGCGCTCACGCTGCCCGCCGACGCGCGCTTCTGTTTGGAGGCCTTTCTCGCCGCAAAGCCCGAAGCGCCTCGGCGGCAAGAAGCGTTGTTCGACTTGGCGACCATCGAGCGAACCGATCACCGCTGGGCCGAGGCGGCGAAGCACTATGAGGCGTACCTCAAGAACGCCCAGGGGCCCCGCGCAGAAGAGGCCCTCTTTCAGTTGGCCCGCTGCCGAAAGAACGGCTCGCTGCCTGGTGTGAGCGACGCCATCGACGAGGCGCTTCGCCGCTTTCCACACGGGGCGCATGTCGATGAGCTCGAGAAGCTCAGGCAATGACCGCGACGAGACGAGCCGTTCAGGGCTGCGTTGTCAGTCTCTGCCTGGTCGTCTTGGCGATGCGCTGCTCCGTCGCGGTCGAGCTCTCGGCCTGCTGGCCCGACACGTGCGCCGAACCGTCAGTCGACGCCGGCCCGGTCTGTGTACCCACGGGCGCGGTCGAGCGCTGTGACGGCCTCGACAACGACTGCAACGGCCACACCGATGAAGGCGTCTGCGGCACGTGCGCGTGTACCAGTTGGGCGTCGGTGGTGGCGCTGCCCGCGCCAGTAGGGCCTGCCGCAGACACGACCGGTGCGGCGCACAGAATCGGCTTCGATGGTCAAGACACCCTTGGCATTGCCCGCCAGCTCACCTTGCCCTTCTCGTCAGTCTGGTTTGGTCGGCGGCAGGTCGACGGAGGCACCATCGGCAACGACCGCGTGCTCTCGAGCACCGGAGGCGTGTCGCAGCTCATCGACACCGTCTGGTCGGGCACCCACTGGGTCTCGGCGTGGGTTGCGAACGACAGCACCCTCGTGTTGAACGTCGTCACGCCCAACGGCACCGAGTTGGTGAGCAGTAACGGCTCGCCCGGCATTGAGCTCACAGCCATCGCCGCCATCAACGACGACATCTACGGGGGTTCGGAGACCGGTACCTCGGCCTCGGTGCAGCGCATCACCACTGCTTTCGCGTTGGCCGGCCCGGCAGCGAAGTTCGACCACCTCGCACACCTGGTCGCGATGCGAGCCGTGGGAGATGCCGTGGTGGCGGTCGGCACTGACACGTCGGGGGGCATGTACTCGGCGGTCGTTCGCGGCGATGCGTTGGTCTCCGAAGACGAGCTGCTGCCAGCCCACACCGCTGCCAGTGCCCCCGCTTCCATCGCCTCCGATGGAGCCGTGGCGATGGTCTGTTGGGGTGCGACCGAGGGCATCTGGTGTCGCCCTCTGTCGATGCTCAGCGGCAGACCCGCGATACCAGCGTTCTTGGTGTCGGCCGATCAATCGGTCTCATGGGCCATGGCGAGGGCGTCGTGCGATTTCATCTTGCTGACCGGGCACCAGCTCGGAGCCGGAGCGGTCGGGTATTCCCGCGCGCGACATTTCAACGCTCAGGGCCAGGTCGATGCGCTGGTCGCAACGGTCGATTCGCAGTGGGTTCAGCCCCGGCCCTCGGTGCGATTGCTCACCGCCGCCGACGGTCGCTTGATTCGGGTGACCGAGCAGAGTGATGGCGACGGGGTCGTCGTCTCGAGCTTGTCATGCGATCTGCCACCAGCGGCAACCGACTGCTCGACGGTCGTTGCGGCGGCGTGTGACATCGCCTGTACCCCGTGCCCTCAAGCGCTTCCTGGCTGCCTGCTGAGCCAAGGCAGTGGCGTCAGCAGGGGCTTTGATCGAGCTGCGTGCGATTCGAAGATTCAGATGACCATCGATTGCTCGGTCATCAACCTCGAGAAGTGCCAGCTTGCGATGCAGAAGCCTGCGAGCTGTTCGGCCAAGGGTTGGCTGGTTCCCTCCGAGTGCGTCGCGCCTCGGTAGCTCCAGGGCTATTTCCACCACGCGTTGATTTACAAATTGCTTTCGCGAGCGCTGAAGCGGCCTCGCGACGTTTTGAAAATCAGCACGCGCGGGAAATACATACATCGCCCCACTCGATCGCCGTCGCCCCGAAAGAAAACATGAGAGCCCACTCCACGCACCACCAGAGACGCATTGCGCCTCGACGCAGCCGCACGCCCCTCTTCTCGAGTGGTTTTTGGTCTCGTCTCTTGGTGACCGCGCTCCTCGCAGCCGCGGCCTCGGCTTCGGCGGGGTCGACCATCGTCGACAATGACGCAGCGTACCCCGCCTTCTGGTCGTCGGGCCCGTGGTCGCCGAGCACACAAGGCTCGACCTTTCAGGGCACGAATCACCTCGTGGCGACGAGCCCGAGCACCGGGGCCATCGACAACACAACGGCGAGCTTCAGCACGACTGGCACCTGGGTCGTCGACACCGCACTCAGTGGGTACTACGGCTCGAACTACGCGCGCGGCACCACGACCGGCAACAGCTTCCACATCCCAGAAATCGTGGTCGACAACACCACGAACGGAGCCGGCGGAGGGCAGCTCAACTTCTCGGGCGGCGGCTGGTCGGTTGCGACCACCCCGACCGGCTACTACGGCCGCGACTTCGCCTACTTTCAACCGAACGTCTCGACCTCGTCGAAGAGGGCGGTCTATTCATTCATGCTGCGAATGCCGGGTAATTCTGCCGGCACCTTTCCGATGAATGTCTTTGCGCATTGGCCAGCCGACCCGGCCAACGCGTCGAACGCGGTGGTTCGCATTTACAGCGGAGACTACCTGGTGAGCCGTGACCCATCATTTCTCGTCGCGAGCTACACGTTGAATCAACGGGTGGCCTCCGGCACGTGGTTCAGCTTGGGAACACTGAACCTGGGCACCTCTCGCACCTACTATGTCGAGTTTGATGCATCGCTGGCGAACGGCCGCGTCATCGCTGATGCCATTCGTCTCACCTCGGCCGACACCACCCCTGCAACGGTCGCAAAATGGCTGCTCCCGAGTGGCTCGGGCCTCTATGACGTGTACGCCCGAAACCCGGCCAACCCCTCATTGGCTTGGCAGGTCGCTTGGACCCTCGTCGGAGGCAATGGCGCCGAGTACCCGATCGACGGCGACACCAACTCGCAGCGGGTCAATTCAGGTGTGTGGAAGAAGCTGGGGTCGATTGACCTGACTGGCACCCAGTCAAACTACGTACAGCTCGAGCTCTTCGGTGGAGGCGTGCAGACGGGCGTCGCCGACGCCGTGCTCGCTGTACCCACCGGCACTTTCCCCATTGCCAAGTGGCAAGCTCCCGTCGTCGGAGATGCAGACCTTTGGGCGTCATGGTCGGCAGCGACCGGCCGCAACCCCGCGGTCTCCTATACCGTCACCTCGTACCCGGCGGGTTGCAGCGCGACCACCACGCTGATCACCGTCGACCAGACGAAGCCACCACCCAGTGGCGGTTTGTACCTTGGCCGGTTCAGCTCGACGCCCCCGTGCGTGCCGGTGTCGGTCACCTTGACGACCGGGGTGTTGAATGGCGGGGTCATGTCAGCCGACGCCGTCACGTTCACGCAGCCTCCGGTGCTCGCAGCACTCACCGCAACCCCAGACGCGGTGGCGATCGCAAGCCCCCTGACGACTGGCTCGAGCGTGCTGGAGTGGGCCTCGCCGGTGCCAGCGCTGCTCACCAAGAAGTGCGGCACGGCAGCCGAGACCAGCGTCTCGACCGGCCTCGCGCTCAGCGGCCGTCAGACAGTCTCTGCGTTGCCGATCGGCACCTGCACCTTCTCGCTCCGAGCTGGAGGGACCGCGGGCATGCCGATCGCCACGGCGCAAGTACAGGTGCTGAGCGTCGGGTTAACAGCCACCCCGAACCCGGTGATTCTTGCACCCGCCGCGTTGACCGGCACGACCTCGATCACATGGGCCGCCACCGCTGAGGTCGACATTTTCGCCGACTGCGGCACCGGCGCGACCACCATCGTCTCCGGTGTGGGCGGCGGCACGCAACAGTTCGGCTCCGTGCCCCGCGGAGGCAGCTGCGATCTGGTGATGCGCCTCAACACGTTCAACCCGAGCATCGTCGGGCCGCAGGCCCCAGGGCCGATTCTGGCGACGCTCACAGTGACAGGCGCTGCGGCTGCAGTGCCTCTGCCAGCCCCGCCGGTCAACACCGCTCCCGTGATTGACCTCGAATACGACGCCGAGGGCAACTCCACCAAAGTCATCGAGGCCAAGGGCGTCGCGAACTTCAACCTGACGACCGCCGCCACGTACGACTCGCTCAACCGCGCAAAAGTCGTCACCGACGCGAAGTCGGCGGCGATGACGTGGGGGTACGACGGCGCCGACCGAACGACCCAGCTGAGCGACCCCAAAAACCTGCTCACCGCGTACTTGCGCAACGGGCTGGGCCAAATTTCACCGCAGCTCAGCCCAGACACTGGAGTCAATGCCCGCACCTACGACGCCGCAGGCAACCTCTTGACCCGCACCGATGGTCGCGGCGTCGTGACAACCTACGCCTACGACGCCCTCAGCCGGCTCACCAAGGTCTCGTTCGCCGCGCCAACAGGCAGTGAGACGATGAACTTCACCTACGACGAGACCGGGCCCGACTTTCTCAATGGCATCGGCCAGCTGACGAGCGCCACGTACGCCAGCGGGTCGAGCCGTTTCTCGTACGACGCGAATGGTCGCCTGCTGTCAGAGACCCAAATACTTGTGCCGGTCAGTAGGACGTACCCCATCACGATTACGTCGAAGACGGCCTACACATACGACGGTGCCGGCAACGTGACCTCCATCACCTACCCCTCGGGTACGCGAGTCGACTTTTCGCTCGTGGGCGGCCTCCCATCACAGCTCTCCGTGAGCAAGGGTGCTGCTGGGCCGCGGGTCGTGATGTCGTCGATCACCTGGCAGCCCCTTGCCGGCCTGAAGAGTTGGAAGACGCACTACGCCAACGGCACTCCGTTGCAGGAGCGGGTGTACGACTCCAGCGGTCGACAGGTGCGTTACCAGCTGGGCAATGCGATTCGCGACTTAAGCTACGACGCTGCCTCGCGCATCGTTCGCTACACCCACTACGACCGTTCCACCAGCGCTGCGCTCCCTGCTTTGGACCAGGCCTTCGCCTACGACGCCGTCGGTCATCTCACTGACGTGCAGGCCGGCGGCAGCACGTGGAAGTACGCGTACTCCGACCCGAATGGGAGCCGCACCTCGGTCACGCGAGACGGAGCGCTCAACACCTTCACGGTATCGCCCACCACCAATCGACTGCTGAGCACGTCGTCGCAGACCTTCGAATACGACGGGGCCGGCAACACGACGGTGTTCGAGGGCCCCACCGCTGCCACGTTCTCTCCATCGAACCGCTTGGTGGTGGTCGCGGGGCGTAAGGCTGCGGCGAACGGTTTCACCATCGTACCGGTCCGTGCTCCGGTGAGGTACGTCTTCGACGCGTTCGGCCGCAGAGTGAGAAAACTCGCTGGTCTGGGCGGCGTCATTTTCAACTACGACATGTCGAATCACCTGCTTGGTGAATACGACTCCACCGGCAACGCCATTCGCGAATATGTGTGGCTGGGCAGCACGCCGGTCGCCGTGTTGGTGCCAACTCCGGCGGGGCTGCCAGATGTGTACTTCATTCACACCGACCACCTCGACGCCCCTCAAGCCGTACTCGATGAGAATCAGCGCGTGCGGTGGCTGTGGCTCACCGAGCCCTTCGGCACCACGGCCCCTCAAACGAACCCCGAAGGCCTCGGTGTATTCGAGCTCAATCTTCGCTTTCCCGGGCAATACGCCGACGCGGAGACTGGCTTGTTTTTCAACGGCTTTCGCGACTACGCGCCATCTCTGGGCCGCTACATCGAGTCTGACCCTGTGGGCCTTGCCGCGGGTGTCAATACGTACAGCTACGTGCAGAGCGCACCGACGAACCAGGCTGACCCGCTTGGGTTGATGGGCGTTGCCTCAGGCGCCTACCGCTCGTCGAGTAGCCCTCGCGCGATCAAGCCGAACACCCTCGCGTGGTACTACGGTGCCGAAGCGCATTTTATCGTCGGGGCGGGCGTGACCTCCGTCACGTGCACCGATGAATGCGGTCGTCACCAGACCTTTCGATATTCCAAGGCCTGTTTCGGTCTGGCCGCGGGTGCGAGTTTTGGAGGCGGCGCCGTCACCGGCATGAGCGGGAAAGCCTGCAATGCACAGAGCTACAAAGGCTGGTTCATCGAGTTTGGCGCATCGGCCGGCCCACTCTCCGGCGGCGTTGACTTCGGCTACAACGATGACGGCTTCTCGATTGGTCCCCTCAAGCTCCCGGGTACGCAATCAGGTGTGAACGAAGCCTCCTTCGGGCTCGGAGGATTTGGGCGAGCCGGCTTCGAAGCGAAAGCGTCGTACTGCTACTACTTCATCCTCCCCTGAGCTCCGCCGCCGTGGCCTCGCGCCCGCTGCCGTGGGCTCTTGCATCTTCATCTTCATTTTCAATGGATGGACCTATGTCTCGTTTGCTCCTTTTGATTGCTGTTTCACTCTGCAGTGTGGCGCTGGCGGCCCCGGCTGACTGCGCGAGCGCGGCGCTCGATGGCACGACCGAATGCACGGCGCCTCTGGTCTCGAACTTCACCTACAGCTACTGCGACCCCAACTTGATCACCGAGGGCCTGAACATCGACAGCAACTGCCTTGGGCCCGGGGTCGTCGAGACCGAGGGCCGAATTCTCGACGCAGCGAACTGCGTACGGGCCTCGAAGGCCAAGCCGCCTCCGCCGCCGCTGACGAGCCTGCCGTGGCAGCCGCAAGGCTCGACGCTCGATGTCTCGTGGTCGTGCGGAGTTCTCAAGAGTGAGTGGAAGTATGGGCAGGAAATGACCGGCTGGGCGATTATCGGCGGCCACCCTTTCTCGGGGCCCAACTTCTGGGCCCTTCGCCGGAAGACGGCGGTGTGCCCGCGCGGGTATTTAGCCCATGCCTACGACGCCAATAGTTGGCCAGACTACTGCACCCGCAAGCTGAAGATGGCCTGTGAGACGGTGGGCAACCCGATTGGTATTGCGAATGGTGAAAAGCAAATCGTGCCCGAGACCGACTACCAGGGCGTCGCCGACTCGCCACTTCGGTTCGAGCGCTTCTATTCGAGCCAAGCCTGGTATCGGCCCATGAACCAGCCCGCCGTCGTCGAGCGCGGCTTTGGGAGTTTCTGGCGACACACCTATGACCGAAGAATCTATGAAGAAAACTCAGTTGCCTTGCTGGCTTCGGCGGTGCGGGCCGATGGCCTGGTGAAGCACTTTAGACGCGACGGTACCGAGGTGCTCCGACAGACCAACAGCGACGACCGCCTCGTTCAGGTGCCGGCAGGGTGGCAACTGCGCACGTCTGACCAGATCGAAAACTACGACCATGAAGGTCGGCTCACTTCGATCGAGCACATCTCTGGCGCGCGCGAAACCCTCACCTACAGCGATGCCACGACGCCCAAGCCCGTCGCTTCTCGTTCGGGTCTGCTCATTTCAGTCACAGACCACTCGGGTCGTTCATTGAAGTTTGCGTACGACACGGTCGACCGGTTGAGCACGATGACCGACCCCGACGGTCGCACCTCCGTGTACACCTTCGACACCAACGAGATGCTGACCCGGGTAACGTACCCAGACGGCGCGTCTCGGTCTTTCGGGTACAACGACAACCCGAGCTCCTTGAACGGCGGTGACACAGGTCTGACGAGCATCTTCGATGAGGCTGGGGCCCGCTACGCCACCTACGGCTATCGCGATGATTACAATAGCGCCTTCGACGTGACCGAACACGCGGGGGGCGTCGAGAAATACCGACTCTCTGTAGATGGCAACTCCGTGATCATTTACGACCCGCTCGACAACTCCCGTCTGGTGACGCTGTCGAAGGTCGGCGGGGTGCCGCACGTGGTGAATCAGTCGCAGCCGGCCGGGAGTGGGTGTCTGGCGAGTAACCGGGCCATGACCTACGACCCCGTGACGAGCGACCTGGTCAGCTCCGACGACTTCAACAAGCATCGAACCTGCTTTGCCTACGACGCCCGCAAGCGCGAAGTCACCCGCGTCGAGGGCCTCGCGACCACGGTCAGCTGCGCGAGCGTGCTCCCCACCGGTGCGGCGCTCCCCGCCGGTGCCCGCAAGACCACCACCACCTGGCTCGGTGAGTGGGCGCGTTCGAGCCAAACCAGTGGCCCCGGGAGGCGCATCACCTCTGTCTACAACGGGCAGCCCGACCCGACGAATGGCAACGCCGTGGCCGTTTGTGCGTCTGGCGGCACGCTCGCTGACGGCACACCGTTGGTCGTTCTCTGTAAGCAGATTGAGGAGGCAACCACCGACTCCAACGGCTCGCTCGGGGTGCTTGCGCCGACCGACCCGGCAGTCGCTCCTCGCGTCTGGAGCTGGACCTACGATGCCAGCGGTCGCGTTCTCACCAACATCGGGCCCCGAACAGACATCGTCGACCTGACACGCTTCGAGTACTACGAATCGACCACGACCGATTTTCGGGCCGGCGACCTCTTTCGGGTGACGAACGCGGCCAACCATGTCACCACCTTCACCCGCTACTCGCCGTCGGGGCGTCTGCTCGAATCCACCGACGCCAACGGCGTTCGCACGACGCGCGCGTGGGACGCGAGAAATCGGCTCTCTTGGCTCGGCACGGGCGACTCGAATACACGCCACGACTACTGGCCAACGGGCCTGCTCAAGAAGACCACCCTCGGCAACGGCGAGTTTCGATTCTACGAATACGACGCCGCGCACCGGCCCTTGAGGGTCACCGACAGCTTGGGCACTACCACCACCTTCACGCTCGACAACCTCGGCAATCGCAAAGGCGAAACAGTGACCAACGCGAATGGCAGCTCGGTACAAACGGTGAGTCGGAGCATCGACGCCCTCGGCCGGGTTCAGCAAACCACCGGCATTCGCTGACCCTCGTCGTTCGCGCTCGAGGTGCCACAGCCTTAGAGGCAGCAGCGAAAGCCGAGATGATCAGCCCCGCCACGGCCGATGATCAACGCCTCGCGGGTCTCGCACGACGACTGCTTCGCCGGCTGCTTGAACGAACCGCCTCGAATGATTCGCTGGGTGGGCTTGTCCGTGACGGCCGTCGAGGTCCACTCCGCGAGGTTACCGGCAAGGTCGAAGACCCCTTCTTCGCTCACGCAGTTGAGCAAGCTGCCCGACGCCAGCCGCGCGGGTTTCTTGGGCCGCAGCTCTTTGGTGTTGCAGCGCTGCGCTCTGAGCTCGGCGCCGTAGGCGAACTTTCGATGCGAGGCGCCCTGACACGCCGCCACCCACTCTTCGTCGCTGCACAGGTGCTTGCTCTGCTCATTGCACAACGTGTTCGCTTGGGCCCAATCGACCTTGCTCGCCGGCAGCACTTTGGCGCGATTGGGGTACTCGTAGGCGTCGATGAAGACCTTGCCCATTCGAACCATGCCGTGCTCGCGCGCGAATTGAATTCGGTGGGCGTCGGTGACCCAGGCGGCGGCCTCGGCGCTCTTGGGCTCGAGGCGCTCGAGCGCAGCAGCACACTCGAGCGCGCGCTCGGGTTCTTCAGCCAACAGGGCGCCCCGGCCGGTGAAGACCAACGACGCGGCCACGCTCGCGTGCAGCGCGGGCCACTCCCCGCGACCGGGAAACGCGTGCTGCGCGCTCAGCAACCGATCGAGGGCGCCCTCGCCGGGTTGGGTCACCAGCCCTGCGTCGAGCTGGGCTTGAATGCCGGCGGCCTCGATGCTCACCGCGACCAACAACGCGTCGGTGGGCCCGCTCTGGGTCTCGGGCGAGGCTTTCGTCACGCCTCGAGCCGCCAGCGCCGCCGCGATGCCGAGGGCCACCACCAGCGCGCCTCCCACCAGCCAGGGCCACCGTCGACGTGGTGGTGACTTCGCCGAGACGGCCTCGGGCGTGAGTGGCCCCGCCGCACGTTGCAGCGCTTCGGTCACCGCCAGCGCCGAGCCAGGCCGGTCTTTTGGTGCGGCCTGCATCAGCTCGACCACCAGCGCGCTCACCGCCTCGGGCACCTCGGGTCGCTCGAAGCGCAGGTTGGGCCGCTCGGAGAACCGGTTCTCTTTTGGCACCCGCGTCGCGCTGTCGAAAGCGAAGGGCACGTGCCCGGTCAACATCTCGAACAGCAAGCAACCGAAGGCATACAGGTCAGCCTCGGGCCCCGCCCCCAGCCCGGCTGCCTGCTCGGGCGCGACGTAGTCAGCCGTGCCCTGGGCAAGCCAGAGATCTGCGGTCTCTTTGGTGGCGATGCCGAAGTCGAGCAGCTTGGCAAATTCGGCGCCCTGGGTCGGCTGCACGATGAAGACGTTGCTGGCCTTCAAGTCGCGGTGAACGAAGCCAGCGCGGTGCGCGGCCTCGAGCGTCGCGAGCAACGAGGTCGAAATCTCAACCGTCTCGGCCAGGCTGAGCACGCCCTTGCGATGAATGCGAACGTCGAGCGCCTCGCCGACCAGGAGCTCCATCACCAGGTATTCGCGGCCGTCGGGCAGGCAACCCACCGCGGAGATCTGCACGATGCCGCGCTCACCGACGGCGTTGACCGCCTTGGCTTCTTGCAGCGCGAGGGCCGCCCGGCGATCGCTCGAGGCGGGGTGAATGATCTTGAAGGCCACCCGCTGTTCGCTGCTGACTTCGAGGGCTTCGTAGACCGCGCCCATGCCGCCGACGCCGAGGCGCCGAATGATTCGGTACCCGTCGATGACGGTGTTGACCAACGGGTCGAAAGACGGGCTGATCAGCTCGGTGCCGTCATTGGGGCAGAGAATGGCCCTCGGGTCGGGGAGGGTGCCACAGACCGGGCAGGCCCCGAGGGTCATCGTCATGCGTCGGCCCACCGCGCAGCAGCCGTGGCCGCAGGGCGAGGCTCGGGCGGGAGCCCCGTCGCCATCACCGCCTCCACCGCAGCATGCACGCGCATCAACGCTGCATCTGAGCATCGGCGGGGCGAAAGGCCAGCGTCATCTGGCGAAAGACGCGCTCAGATGGTCACGACCGACCGGCCAAAGGCGACCCGCACCGCACCGGTTGAGGCCACCAACACCGAGATCATCAAGAAAACGAGCGAGAAGGCGATGTTGCTGAAGGCCTGACCACTGCATGCCACCATCAGCTCGGCGCGATCGGGGGTCGGCGCATTGACGCTGGCCTTGAGCAGGCCGGTCAGGCCCATGGCCACACCCAGCAAGCCTGAGATGGTGGTGAGCGCGCCCGCCGCGAGCAGCAGCGGTGTGAAGCGCACCTCGGGCTTGAAGGCGATGAGCAGCGCGGCCAGTACGGTGAGCGAACCGAACGAGGCCGTCGGGTACATCGTCAAACCGCCGTCAGCGAACAGATCGAACATGGTGAAAGACTCCTGTTATCGAGTGAGCTCCCCTCGACAGCGAAGCGCACACCCGGTTCCCCCGTGTTTTGCGATACACCTGTGGGCCCATGCCCATTCGCGTGCTGGTGATGCTCGGCTTCACGGTCTTCGCCGCCTGCACCAAACCCAAGGCCGTGTGGTCGCCGCAACCACCCGTGACGCGCGCCGATGGGCTGGTCACTCAGGTGTTGGCGGCGGGCTCGGGCGACGAGGCCAAGCGCGGCGACAAGATCACCGTGCACTTCGTCGGCACCTTGAGCGACGGAGGCGTCTTCGACAGCTCCCGCGCCCGAAACGCCCCCTTCTCGTTCTGGGTGGGAGAGCGCCAGGTCATCGAAGGCCTCGACGATGGGTTGCTCGGCATGCGCGAGGGCGAGACGCGGCGAATCACCGTGCCACCTGAGCTCGGCTACGGCAGTGACGAGAAGCCGGGCATCCCCCCTGGGTCGACGCTGCGCTTTGAGGTCGAGCTGCTCGACGTGCGCTGAGCGCTTAGTTTGATGACCCGACCCCCGGCTCGTGCTCTCTTGCGGCGCGCGATTGTGTCTTCGTCGCGAAGCCGCACTCTTACAAACCAACACAAAGGGGCCGTACTTTGATGAAACGCAATCTTCTTGCCGTGTGTGCCGTCGTCGCTCTCGCTGGCTGTGGTCACTTCTTCATCGTCAAAGACCGATACGACGCAGTGAAGAAGGTCGCGCTGGTGCAGTACGCGATCAACCCGCACTTGCTGATGGGCACTCCCAACGCCGACGAAGCCAAGTGGGACACCGCCGAGAGCAACATCGCCATCTTCGCCAAAGACCTGGGCAGCGGCTGGCAGGTGATGCCGAAGGCCGAGATGATCGCCAACCCCGCCTACACCGCGGCGGGCAAAGAGACGGTCGACGGCTGGTACACCGCCAAGGGCATGCGCTTCTTCAGCGAAGAGCGAAAAGAGCTCACCATGGCGACGCTGACCCCTGATCAGGCCAAGTCACTCGCGGCCGGCCTCGGCGTCGACGCGGTCGCGGTGGTCTCAGACAGCTGGAGCATCGACAGCTCGTTCTTCAGCGGCCACACCGTCAACGACTACTACATCAGCATGTACGCGGCAGACGGCACGCTCATCTACACCGACGCGGCGTACCGGGCGCGCTCTGAAGAAGGCTTCGCGGTGCCTCCGGGCGGCGCGGTCGCGACCGACGTGCCGAAGTGGGTGCTCAACAACAACCAGAGCTTCACCGCCGCGGTTGGGCAGCTCAAAGCCCACCTCGCGAAGTAATTCGTTGGTCTGAAACTCAAGGCGCCTGTCAGCTCAACCGAGTTGGCAGGCGCTCATCGTTTCGAGGGCTCTTCGAAACCGCCCTGCACCCATGCGTTCGCGACATCGCGGGTGAACTTGAACCCCGGCGTCACCTGGTGTTTGGCGACCACCGTGCCGGTGTCGTCAGTGGCTGAGAGAATCGCGTGCGGCTCGTATTCGTCGGCGATGAGCTCGAGCACCACCTCGAACCAGCGCCCGCCCCAGGCAATCGACAGCCTCTTCTTCATCTTCGCGTCGTGCTGCCGCGCCGAGCGGTCGAGCACCTCTGATGCGGTCTTCACGAACGTCGCGAACGCCGGTGCATCGAAGGGCTTCGGGTTCTTCTTGTCGCGCCCCATCACCCACGGGCTGATCAACGCGGGCTCGGTGAGGCCAATCTTGTGAATCTCGACCGCCCAGCCATCGTCGTCTTCATTCTTGATGACCCGCGCCGTCCACCCGTTTTTGCGCCAGTAGGTCGGCTCCATGATGTCGGGCAGGGCAGCAGGGGTGGTCGGCTCGTCGCTCATGCGTTCAGCCTCTACTTCGATTTTCACGAGCGCAGTACCCCAAGTCGTTCACCGCCCCAGCCACTTGGGAGCCCGCTTCTCGCGAAACGCCCGGGGCCCCTCCTGCGCGTCTTCGCTCAAATACGCGGGCTCGAAGAGCGCTTCGGCCCGGGCAAAGGCCTCTTCGCGGGGCATGTTCGCCGTCTCGTAGACCATCGCCTTGCCCGCCATCACTGAAAGCGGCGCATTGCCGGCGATTCGCTCGGCCAGGGCCTGGGCACGGGTGAGCAGGTCAGCCGCGGGTACGACCTCATTCACCAACCCCACCTCGTACGCACGCTTGGCGTCGATCGGGTCGGCCGTCATCAACAGCTGCAGGGCAATGCGGGCGGGTACCAATTGCGAGAGCGGTACGGCCCACGGGGCTCCACGGCCCCAGCGGGCCTCGGTGATGCCGAACTTCGCCGTCTCTGACGCGATGCAGAGGTCGCAGTTCTGCGCGAGCAAGAAACCGCCGCCGTAGGCCACGCCGTTGACCGCTGCGATGACTGGCTTTCGCAGCTTCACGTTGCGCCCCAGCTGCGGCAAAAAATGGAGCGGCGGCACCTTGAGCGAGACGTCGGCCATCTCTTTCAAGTCTCCGCCGGCGCTGAAGGCCTCGGTGCCTGCTCCGGTGAGCACCAGCACGGCCGCGCTCGGGTCGGCATCGAAGGCCGCGAAGCCCAAGAAGAGGCCCTCGCGCACCGCGGTGTTCAGCGCGTTCTTCGCGTCGGGGCGGTTGATGGTGAGCCAGGCGACGGGGCCTTTGCGCTCGTAGAGAACCTGTTCAGACATTTCAAAAAGCCTTTCTTCGACTGAAAAATCAAATCGCTGCGACCACCACCGCCAACACATCGCCCGCCGCGACGGTGTCACCCGCCTTCACCGGCAATGCGCCCACCCGGCCACTCGTCGGAGCCGCGATGGCATGCTCCATCTTCATCGCCTCGAGCACCAGCAACAGCTGGCCCTTCTCGACCACCGCGCCAGGCTCGACCGTGACGCGAGTGACCTTGCCCGGCATCGGCGCGAGCAGCGACCCCGTCGCCACCTGCGTCTTCGCCTCGGGAAAACGCTCGACCTCGTCGAACGCAGAGTGCCCCAGCACGCTGTCGACCCACACCTGACCCGCCGCGCGATGCACCTCGAAGCGCCGCCGCACGCCGTCGATGGTTGCGTCGAGCAGACCCGCCTCACACCGGTGCATTTCGAGCCCCTCGAGCGCCTGCCCATCGACCTCGACCCGCTGCGACCGGCCGAGCGAATACCCGACCGTCACGGTGCGCTCGTGATGCATGAGCTGATGCGTTTGAAGCTGCGAGACGTTGTTGCGAAAGCCCGATGGCATGAATGACGCGACGTGCGCCTGCGCCCGGCGACCGGCCTGCGCCGCGAGCACCGCCATCGCTGCGTGAATCGACACCGTGCGCGCGGGCTCGACCTCGGCCAGCAGCACAGTGGGGGGCAAGCGCTGTAAAAAATGCGTATCGGTTTTGCCGGCGGCGAATTCAGGGTGCTCGAGAATCGAGACCAACAGCTCACGGTTGGTGCGCACGCCGTGAATTCGAGCCCGCCTCAACGCCGCCGCCAGCTTCGCAGTGGCCTCGGCCCGGGTCGGAGCATGGGCAATCACCTTCGCCAGCATCGAGTCGTAGTGAATCGACACTTCGCTGCCCGTCTCGAACCCGCTGTCGACGCGCACCTCGCGTGGCAGCTCGAACAGGTGCAGGCGCCCGGAGGCGGGCAGGTACCCATTGAGCGGGTCTTCGGCGCACAGCCGGGCCTCGATGGCGTGACCTCGCCGGGTCGCGCCGGTGGCCTCGAGCGGCAAGCGCTCACCTTGCGCCACCACTATCTGCAAGCGCACCAGGTCGAGCCCGGTGACGAGCTCGGTCACCGGGTGCTCGACCTGCAGCCGCGTGTTCACCTCGAGAAAGAAGAACTCGCCGCTCGGAGCGACGATGAACTCCACGGTGCCTGCGCCGACGTAGCCGATCGCCTTCGCCGCAGCGACTGCCGCGTCACCCATCTTGGCGCGCAAGGTCTCATCGAGCGCGGGTGAAGGCGACTCCTCGATGATCTTCTGGTGCCGGCGCTGAATCGAGCACTCGCGCTCGAACAGGTGAATCGCGGTGCCCTGCGTGTCGCCGAAGATCTGCAGCTCGACGTGCCGAGGAGACTCGATGTACCGCTCGAGAAAGACGGTGTCGTTGCCGAATGCACCGTGTGCTTCTCGCTTGGCCGAGGCCACCGCGCTGCAGAGCTCACTGGGTTGATTGACGACCCGCATGCCACGGCCGCCACCGCCGAACGAAGCCTTGACCAGCACCGGGTAGCCGATGCGCTTGGCCTTCTCGAGCACCTGCTCATCCGACGCTCCAGCGATCTCCGCCCCGGGCACCACCGGCACGCCAGCGGCCTGCATGATGGCACGCGCCCCGACCTTCGAGCCCATCGCCTCGATGACTTTCGGAGGCGGCCCCACGAAGGTGAGACCCGCATCAACGACCCGCTGCGCGAAGGCGGCGCTCTCTGACAAGAACCCGTACCCGGGGTGAATCGCGTCGGCTCCGGTGCACTTCGCCGCGCTGAGCAGCTTCTCGACGTCGAGGTACGACTGCGCCGGCGCAGCGGGCCCCAGCTTCACCGCTTCATCGGCGAAGGCCACGAAGGGCAGCTGCTCATCGGCCTCTGAATACACCGCCACCGTGGCAATGCCCATCGACCGCGCCGTGCGCATGATTCGCAGCGCGATTTCGCCTCTGTTCGCGACCAGCAATTTTCGAATCATCTCTTCACATCCGAAAGACGCCGTAGCCGCGTTGACCGCGCACCACGTTCGAGTGACAGGCCGAGAGCGAGAGCCCCAGCACGGCGCGGGTATCGCGAGGGTCGATGATGCCGTCGTCGTAGACCCGGCCCGACATCGAGAAAGACTGCGATTCGTGTTCAATCTGCTCGGTGAGCGCCGCCCGCCGCTCGGCATCGGCCTTCTCGTCGAACTCGCGGCCAGCTGACTTCGCCGCGCCCCGTGCCACAATCGACATCACGCCAGCCAGCTGCTCGGGGCCCATGATGGCGGTCTTGGCGCTGGGCCACAGGTACAAGAACCGCGGGTCGTACGAGCGCCCGCCCATCGCGTAGTTGCCCGCTCCGTACGACGCGCCGAGGTGCACGGTGAGGTGGGGCACGGTGCTGTTGGTGACCGCGTTGATCATCTTGGCGCCGTCTTTGATGATGCCTCGCTGCTCGTAGGCCTTGCCGACCATGAAGCCCGTCGTGTTCTGCAAGAACAGCAGCGGGGTGTCGATTTGGTTGCTCAGTTGAATGTGCTCGGTCGCCTTCTGCGCCTCTTCGTTGAACAGCACGCCACGCTCGTTGACCAAGATGCCCACCGGGTAGCCGCACAGGTGCCCCCAGCCGGTGACCAGCGAGGTGCCGTACATCGGCTTGTACTCCTCGAAGCGCGAGTCATCGAGCAGGCGCGCGAGCACCTCACGCGGGTCGAACGGCGTCTTGAGGTTGCTCGAGACCACTCCCAGAATTTCGTCGGGGTCGTAGCGGGGCGGCGTCGCTGCTGCCGACGGGCCCGGGCCCAGCTTGCGCCAGTTGAGGTGCGAGACGATGTCTCGGCCGATGCGAATGCAGTCGCGCTCGTCGACGGCGAAGTAGTCACCCAGCCCCGAGGTGCGGTTGTGCATGCGCGCACCGCCCAGCTCTTCTTCGTTCGCGTCTTCTCCCGTCGCCATCTTCACCAGCGGAGGCCCACCCAAGAACACCCGCGCGTTGTCTTGCACCAGCACCGCGTAGTCGCACATGCCAGGCACGTAGGCGCCACCGGCGGTGGAGTTGCCGAACACCAACGCAACGGTGGGTATGCCCATCGCCGAGAGCTTGGTGAGGTCGTGAAATAACTTGCCCGCGGGCAGAAAGAGCTCGGCTTGCGAGCCCAGGTCAGCGCCGCCCGACTCGACCAGGTTCACCACCGGCAGGCGGTTTTCGGCGGCGATGGTCATCGCCCGCAGCACCTTCTTCCAGGTGTAGGGGTTCGACGCTCCCCCGCGAACCGTCGGGTCGTTGGCGACCAGCACGCACTCGACGCCGCTGACCACGCCGATGCCGGTGACGATGCTGCCTCCGGTCGCGAACTCGGTGCCCCAGGCGGCCAGGCTCGAAAATTCGAGAAAGGGGCCGTCGGGGTCGACCAACAGCTCGATTCGCTCTCGGGGCATCATTCGCCCGCGCTGCCGGTGCCGCTCGACGTACTTGGCGCCGCCCCCCGCCCGCGCGATGGCCTGCTGGGCCTCGTGCTCTGCCAGCCGGGCCAGCTGCGCCGCGCGATTCTCGCGGTAGGCCTCGCTTCGAGGGTCGAGCGTGGAGCGAAGAATGGTCATGCCCGCTCACCTTTCTTGGTGCGGGTCGGCTTTCACCAACCCGGCGAAAAAAATGTTCGATGAAGACGTCGGCAATCTCTGCCGCGCGCCTACCCGGTGTTGCCCTTGCGGTAGAGCTCTCGAAACGTCGGAGACTTCGCCAACACCATCGCCAGCGGCCCGATTGCTTCGACCTCGCCTTTTTCAATCACCACGATGCGGTCGGCGCGCTCGATGGTCGACATGCGGTGCGCGATGACGATGCGCGTGCACCCCAGGTTGCGAACCACCTCGTCGATTCGACGCTCGGTCGAGGTGTCGACGGCGCTGGTCGCCTCATCGAGCAGCAACAATTTCGGCTTTCGCAGCAGCGCGCGAGCCAGCGACAGCCGCTGACGCTGGCCACCCGAGAACACCGCGAAGTTCGAGATGATGGTGTCGTACCCCAGCGGCAACGCGACGATCTCGTCGTGAATCTGGGCCAGCTTCGCCGAGGTGTGAACCTGCTCGAGGCCGATCGCCGGGTCGCCGACCGTCAGGTTGTCGCGAATCGACTGAGAGAACAGGTACGGCCGCTGCGGCACGTAGCCTATCTGCCCACGCACGCTCGAGAGCTCGAGCCGCGCCAGATCTTCGCCGTCGTACTCGACCTGGCCTTCGGTGGGCTCAGCCAGCCCGGTCAAAAGGCTCGCCAGCGTCGACTTGCCACAACCAGAACGCCCGACGATCGCGATGAACTCGCCAGGCGCGATGCTGATGTTCACGTTGCGCAACACCATCGGGGTCAGCGGGCTGTAGCGAAAGCTCACGTTCACCAGCGACACCGCGCCGGTCAGCTGGGGCGCCACCCGCCGTTTGCTCAAGTCTTGCTCTGAAGGCGCCAACAGCACGTCGTCGATGCGCTCGAGGTAGGCCTGCAGCCGGGGCAGGGCCGCCATCGTCAGCGTCAGCGAAGCCAGGGGCGTCAGCGCCGCGGCGCCGAGCGACGAGAGCGAGAGCATCTGCCCGATGCCCATCGCGCCCGTGCGAACCTTCAGCGTGCCCAAAAGCAGAATCGTCAGTGGCGCCGCATACCGCAGCATGCCCTGCAGCGAGTCGGAGACCGCCGCCACCATGTCTGACTCGGTGCGCACCTTGGCCATGTCGACGACGCCATTCATCACGCCGGTCACGCGCTTGCTCTCGAGCCCGAGGCTCTTGATCGTCTCGAACCCGTAGACCGATTCAGCCGATTCGGCGGCCAGCCGTCGCCCTGAATACAGCTCGAGCGCCGCCAGCTTGTTGAGCCGCAGCATCGACCAGAACGCGACTCCGAAGTGCAGGCTGAACGCGAAGAGCACGGTGAACCCCATCGAGGGCTCGGTCAGCATCAAGATGGTCACGAACACCAGCGCCATGCCACCGTCGACCACCGCGTTGAGCGTGGCCGAGCTGATGGTTTGCAGCACCGAGTCGATGCCGCTGTTCATGAAGGCGATGTCACCCGCCTGCCGGTCGTAGATGAAGCTCATCGGCGCGCCGAGCAGTCGCTCTTGAAAGTCGACCCGCATCTTCAGACCGACCCGCATCATCATCAGCGAGGCCAGCCGGCTGCGAACCAGCAGCGCGAGAAAATAGAACAAGCTGACCACCGCCGCCGCCACGCCCGCCACCGAGAGCATTCGGTCGTCGGCTTGCGGCACGATGCGCCCCACCACCAGCCCGGTGACCGCTGGCATCGCGAAGGCCAGCACCTGCAGGGTCAAGGCGATGACGACGATGCGGCTCCAGGCCGTGTCGTTGGTCAGCTCGTCGATCAGCCGCAGCAGCGCCAGTCGCTTGCCTTTTCGTTTGACGAAGTCGACGCCCGGCTCGAGCAACAGCGCGACGCCGGTGAAGGCCTTGCCCGTCTCTTCCCAGCTCAGGTGCAGCCGGCCGAGTGCGGGGTCAGAGAGGTGAACCCCGCGGTCGTCCGTTCGCTCCAGCACCACGAAGTGCCAGAAGTTCCAGTGAAGAATGCTGCCGGGGGGCAGAATCTGCAGGTCCGCCAGGTCGATCGCCACCGCGCGACCGCGCAAGCCGAAAGCCTGAGCCGTTTGCAGCAGCTGCTCGACGCTCACGCCGACGCCGGAGGTCGCCAACAGCTGGCCGCGAATCTCTTCGATGGTGGTGGGGCGGCCGTAGTAGCCCAGGTTCATCGCCAGGCAGGCCAGCCCGCAATCGGTCGCCTTGACCTGCTGCACGTACGGCAGACGGGTGACGCGCAGGCGCCCGAGCACCTGATTGAACTGGGGGTACTTCTCTACCAGCGTGTCGAAGAATCCGGCCAAAAGGTCTCCCGTTACAGAATGCTGCGCAGCCACGGCGCGAGCAGCACCACCAACCGTACTTGTCTGACCGGCACCTCGGCCATCGCTGGCATGCCGTCATGAAACCCCAACTCTCGACCATCGACGGTGAACGAGGTGCCTTCGATTTCGCCCTGCACCAAGGTCACGGGCCCTTCTACCAAAACCGAGTCAGACACGTCGGGCCCCAAGAAGCGCCGCGCTTCGGCAGGCCCGATGACCTGCTGCGAGACGTCGACCACCCGAACCGTCTGGTAGGCATACGAATACCCCACCAACTCGACGCGCAGCGGCATGCCCGGCTGCACCTCGGGGCGTGAAGACCCCGGCAGCAGCGCCATCACCCGAAACTTCGGCTCGAGCTCGAGCAGCGAGATGATCGGCACGCCCGCGGCGACATACTGGCCTTCGCGCGCGCGCACATCGCTAACCCGGCCCGCCTTGACGGCTCGAATCGAACGCTCGAGCAGCTTGGCCCGCGCCAGATCTCGCTGGGCGCGCAGCCCAATCAAGGTCTCACGCGAAACCCGGTCGCTCCGCTCGAGCAGCGAGCGCGCCAGCTGTTGGTCGAACTCGCCATCGAGCCGCGCCAGGTCGGCGACCTCTTGCTCGTCGTTGAGCCGCAGCATCACCTGGCCCTCGTTGACCAGCTGCCCCGGCGCCACCAGCACCGCCGCCACCTGCCCGGCCGAGCGCGTCGTCACCACCGTCTTCGACGACGCGGCGATGATCGCCGGCCCACGGCTGTATTCATTGACCCGGGCGAAGGCCGCCATGATCACCACCGTGATGAGAAAGGCCGCCACCACCCAATACGACGCGTGCAGCCAGAGCGGGGCGATCTGCAAGACGTCGCCGTACTTGCGCTTGGGGGCCCGCGCTTCTTCGACCGCTTCGAGCCGGTAGATGCCGTGTCGTTGATCGGGGGCGTCGTCTTCGCGGTCGGCGTCGAGCGTTCTTGACGGGTCTTCTTCGCTCATCAATGCGCTCCTTCGAGATACACGCGCACCATCGCACCAAACGGAGGCCCACCGTCAGGCACCGACAACAAGGCCTCCGCCACTCGGGTCATTGACGCCGGGTCGAGCGAGGGCGCCAGCTCGGTAATCGTACCGTGCCAGCTCTGCCCACCAGACGGCAGCCGCACCACCACCCCGCCGTCACGCACCACGCCCAGCTCTTCGCCCTCGGGCACCGCGAAGCGCACCCGCCAGCTCGCCTGCCCGACCAGCCGCAGCACCACCGTGCCCACCGACACCGTCGCGCCGGGGTCGAGAAACCGGTCTGAGACCACGCTGTCAACCGGCGCGCGCAGCGAGCGCTGGGTCAGCCGCTCGCGCAGCTGTTCTTCTTTGGCCAGGTCTTGCGCCCGCCGGGCCCGCAGCGCCTTTTCATTGGTGATGGCGAACCGCGCCGCGTACCGGGCACTCGAGAGCTCTTCGATGTTGAGGTGCTCGGCCGCGCTCACCGCCCGCTTGCGGCGCTCCTCGGCCTGCTGGCGCTCGAGCACCGCCCGCTCGATGTCGGCGTTGTCGCGCGAGACTTGGGCCTGCGCCATCGCCAATTCATGACGCAAATCAGCGCTCTCCAGCGTCGCCACCACCTGACCCTGCGCGACGCTCTCGCCCATGCGGGCGTTGACGGTGAGAATGGTGCCCTCTTGCAGTGAGCTGACGTCGACCGTCGAGCTGCTCACCACCACGCCGACGAAGCCGGCGTCACCATTGGCCACGGCCTCCGGAGGCACGTCGCGGCTCAGGCCGGGAGCGTCATGTGGCGGAGGCGCCTCCATGGGCCTGGTGGCGACCGAAACGGTGACCGCCAGAACCGTGGTCAACCCGGCGATGGCAGTCACGAGAATGGCGGAGGAGGAGACTCGCACGAAAGGAGGCCGGAGCATGACGAAGCGGCGCGGATGATCAAGTTCTCAAAGGCCCTCGAAGCCGACTCTGCGGCCAGGGCATACATCTTCGCGCAATCGAACCTTGGACATCGTCGCGCCGAGAGGCGACACTTGAGACCACGTGAGTCGCGCATTCTTCGATGTGACATCTCGCGGTACGGGCACCATCTTCTCGCTCCCTGCGGTTGGTGACGTCACCATCGGCAGCGCGCCCGAAGCGGCCATTCGGGTCGAGGGCCTCGACCCGGTGCACGTGCGCTTCGACACCGCTTCTCACCTGATGGAGGTCGTCGGCACCGGCGTTCGCTTCGGCGACGAAGAAGTCGCGCCGGGCTCGCGCTGGCCGGTCGAGCCGGGTGAAGTGGTCAGTGTCGGAGAAGCGCGGCTGGTGTACGTGGCGTGGCGACAAGTGGCGACACGGGTCGTCAGCTCGCACGAGTATTTCGAGCAGCGCGCCGCCGAAGAGTGCATTCGGGCCGGCCGCCGAAAGTCGGTCTTCTCGCTGGTCAACGTGCGCCTGCGCTCGACCTTGCCCACCAGTGAAATCGAGAGCGCTCTGGCCAGCTCGATTCGCCTGACCGACGTGCTCTCGCTGTACGTGCCGGGCATTTACGAGCTGATTTTGTTCGACACCGACCCCGAGGGCGCTGACCTGGTGGTCGGCCGAATTCGCCGGGTGTTGGAACAGCTCGAGATTCGCGCCGCCGTCGCCGCCGCGCACTTTCCCCATGATGGGCGCACGGTCGATGAGCTGACCGAGGCCGCTGCCCGGGCCGCGGTGGGGTCGTCGGGCCATGACCCGGTCGAAGACAGCAGCTTCGACATCGCGGTGATGGGCTCCGATGACCTGATTGGCCGGGTCGCGAAGAGCGAGCTGAATTGTTTGATTTTGGGCGAGACCGGCTCAGGCAAAGAAGTGCTCGCCGCGCGGGTTCATCGCCTGTCGCGCCGCGTCGGGCAGCCATTCTTGAAGCTCAACTGCGCCGCCTTCACCGAGACGCTGCTCGAGAGCGAGCTGTTCGGCCACGAGAAGGGCTCTTTCACCGGTGCGCACGCGCTCAAACAAGGCCTGCTCGAAACCGCCGACGGCGGCACCGTGTTCTTGGACGAAATCGGCGAGCTGCCGCTGACGATGCAGTCGAAGCTCTTGCGCGTGCTCGAGGAGCGCATGGTGCTGCGGGTCGGCGGCCTCAAGGCGAAGTCGATCAACGTGCGCTTCGTCGCCGCCACCAATCGCGACCTGGAGCTCGAGGTCGAGAAGGGCCGCTTTCGCGCAGACCTGTATTTTCGGCTCGACGGCGCGACCTTGGTGGTGCCTCCGCTGCGCGAGCGCATGCCGGAGTTCGAGACCATCTCGGCTGAGCTGCTCAAAGAGGCATGCTCGAAGATGGGGCGCGCCGAGGTGCCGAGACTGACCGAGAACGCGCTGTCGGTGCTCAAGAAGTACCACTGGCCAGGCAACATTCGAGAGCTGCGCAACGTGCTCGAGCGCGCGGTGATGTTGACCGAGAGCGTCGAGATTCACCGCCAGCACCTGCCGCTCGAGAAGCTGACCGGTCGCTTCGCTTCGATGCGGCCACCGGCGATGCCCGCGCGAATGAGCGAGAGCACCCCAGAGCCCGAGCGGCGCACGGCGGTGCCCGCGCCGATGCCTTCACCGATAGGCCCAATGGTGCCGACCTCGCATCTGCCCGCCTTCTCTGACGAATTCGCGCCCTCGCCGTCAGACCCGAGCCAGCCGAGGCGACGTGGGTTGGGGCTGTTGGCCTCGTCGCAAGACCGCGCGGCGCTCGAGGCCCGCGAGCGAAAGATCATCGAAGACACGCTGCTGGCCTGCGCCGGCAATCAGAGCAGGGCGGCCGAGCTGCTGGGCATTTCGCGGCGCACGTTGATCAAGCGAATCGCCTCGTACGGCATCGCCCGGCCGCGCAAGCGTTGAGGGGCGTTGGGGTTGGGTCGTTCGACTTCGCCCTTCGGGCTTCGCTCAGGGTCAACGGGGGGTTTCAGAGGGCCCAGTCGAGCCCCTTCGCCAGCCGTTCGAAGTCTTTTCGCGCGTAGTGCAAGCGGGTTCGCACGGTCTGCCCGTTGGCGCCGATCTGCGCGGCGATCTCCGCGTGGGTGAAGCCCTGCAGCTCGAACATCGCGAACACCTCCTGCTTCTTCGAGCCCAGCCGGTTGATCACCGGCACCAGCTGCTCGAGCAGCTGCCGCGCCTCGATGCGCTCGTGCGAGCCTGGCGTCACTCTCACCGCGCCCGCCTCTGAAGCGAAGGCGTCGCGCACCTTTCTTCGTCGCAGCCGCTCCGAGACGACGTTGGCGACGATGCGAAAGAGCCAGGTGGTGAAGCGCCCGTGGGTGAATTGCGCCAGCTGCCGCCAGGCAATGTGAAAGGCGTCTTGCACCGTATCGTCGGCGTCGGCCTCGGTGGCACCCAGCCGCCGCGCGGTGCGCCAAGCGAACTCGTAGTTCACTTCGTACAGCTCGTTCCACGCGCGTTGATCTCCCGTGCGGCAGCGGTTGATCAACGAATGCTGCGTGTCTTCGAGAAGGGTGGTCATGTGCGCACGAACCCCTCATTTCACGATCGGTTTCGACGCCGCCACGCGGCCATTGTGAGAGCGAGAATTCGCGTCAAGCGCCCTGACAAACGCGGCCCTCGCGCCGTGACGTCACGCCGCTCGAGTCACAGGTCGAACTCAGCCCTCGCAGCCTCGGCCTGCTGCTGACACGGGTGTCCCGCCCGGGTGGGGAAGAAGTCGAGCACGTGATCGAGCGTGGCACGGGCCTCGTCTGGCTGGTGCAGCTCGGAGTGTTGGCGGGCTTCGAGCAACAGCGTCTTGCACAGCGAGTCGAGCTGCCGGCGCGCGCTGATCATCGCTGACAGCGCCATGCGGTGGGTCGCATCGCGCTGCATCACGGGCAACGACTCCAACGCCAACCACGCTTCACGGTAGCCGCGATACGCGTCCCACAGGTTCGAGGCGCCGACGCCCTGAATCGCGAGCTTGGCCTCGGCCTTCTGAAATTTCTCCACCGCCTCACGCTTGAGGCTGTCGACGTCGAGCTCCGGCAGCGCCACCACCTCGACCCACACGTTCCAAATGCGCCAGGTCTCATGGCCGGGTGGGTTGCGCACGTTGTCGAAGCTCACCGTGTTCAGCGCGTTGGTCTTGGTGACCGTTCGCGGCACCACCACCTCGTGCTCGACCTCGTCGGGAGCCAGGCGATCGGCCTCGAGCGCCTGAAGCTCCAACCCGTTGACGCTCAACGACACTTCGCCCGCAGAAATGTCTCGGCTTTGAAAGTGCAGAATCACCACCACCTGCACCGGCGCTCTGGGCTCGAAGCCGAACGAGACCTCACTCTCGTGCTCGAAGGTCACCGATGCGCCATGGCCAAATGACGCGGTGAGCGGCTCGGGCCCCAGCAGCTTTTGTTCTTCGGGGTGCGCGTGGGGGGCGCGCCACACCATCAGCCCCTGAACCACCACCACGACGAAGAGCACCGCCCACACCAGGCCAAGCCCCAGCAGCCCCTTTCGCGCAGTGGGGCTCGCGTCTCGCCAGAAGAGAATGAAGGGCGCGTAGAAGGGGCGCTCGCGCTTCAAGCGCGAACGGTCTGAGGCGCGATTCAACACCGGCACGACCGAGGTGCTCCGGCGGGCCAGCTGCTCGAGCTCTCCGTGGGCCAGGTTCTGCGGCACTGACGCCACGCCGCGGTTGCGCGACCGTGGCCGCTCCGAGAGCTCCAGGAGCCGGGTGTGGTCGCTCTTGGCGGGGTCGGTCGGAGGCTCCTCCGGCAGCTGCAACGCCACCGTGTCGGTCGAGACCAGTGAGAAGACGAAGGTCACCGGGCCCAGCTCAATCGAGTCTCCGGTGCGCAGCTCGGTGCGGTCGACCCGCATGCCATTGATTTTGGTGCCGTTCGCCGAGCCGAAGTCTTCGATGAAGAGCTTCTGCTGCTCTTCGAAGATGCGGGCGTGCTTGCGAGAGACGCCGGCGTCGTAGAGCACGATGTCGCACTCCGCGGTTCGGCCGATGAGCACCGAGCGCTGGTCGAAGACGAATTCGCGACCCGTTTCACGGCCGGCTGAGATGACGAGCTGAAAACCCATGTCGCGTGTGGGTGAGTCTACCGCACTGTCATTCCATTGCCCGGGAGAACCCGCGTGCTACACGGTGCGGTCATGCTCGCATTGCTGACGGTCGTGTTGCTCGCGCAGGCTCCCGCTCCCGCCGCTTCGCCCCCCGCCGCGGCCGCCCCAGCTGAAGGCGCGCTCGATTTCACCAAAGAAGCCAAGCAGCTCTTTCGTGTGGTGGCCTGCGCCGGCGACGAGCCGATACCCGACGGGCTCGACGCGAAGGTCGTCGAAGAGCACTGCAAAGAGCTGCAGAAGCGCATCGAGAAGTACCGCTCGACCTGGGTCAAAGACGCGATGCCCTTCATTCACGACTTGAAGCCCGATGGGCTGCCCAAGACCGTGGTGTACCCCTTCGGCGGAGGCGATTTGATCTCCGCGCTCACCACCTACCCCGACGCGACCGAGTACACGACGATGTCGCTCGAGCACGCCGGCGACCCGCGCCGCCTGACCAAGATCAACAAAGAGCAGCTGCGCACCTCGCTCGCGCTGATCAGGTCGATCACCAATGGGCTGCTGGTGGCCAATGATTCAAAGACCGAGAACCTGATGAAGGGCCAACGCGGCGAGCTGCCCGGCCAGCTGTGCTTCTTTCTCATCGGCCTCGCGGTGCATGGGTATGAGCCGGTCGCGCTGCGCTACATCAAGCCGAACGCCGATGGCACGCTGCGCGGCTTGACCAAGACCGAGCTCGACTCGCTCGAGACCAAAGAGGCGCATCTGCTGCACAAGTCGTGGGTGCCGCCTGATTTCTCTGAAGCCTTCGACAACGTCGAGCTGACCTTCGTGAAGAAGGGCGAGACCACGCAGAAGATTCACCGCCACTTCGCCGAGAACCTCGATGACGACCACTTCGGCAAAGACGAGCCGCTCAAGGCGTACCTCGAGGCCCGCGGCCGCGTGGTGGCGATGACCAAGGCGGCCAGCTACCTGCTGTGGCGCGACAACTTCTCGACCATTCGCAACTTCTTGCTCTCGCACATGGAGTTCATGGTCTCCGACTCGACGGGTATTCCTCCCAAGTTCGCCACCAAGGCGGGCTTCGTGCAGCAGGCCTACGGTCGCTTCGCCGAGTCGTTTCTCAACGCCAACGCGACCTACAACGAAGACTTTCGAAAGCTCTGGTCGACCGCCAAGCCGCTGCCATTTCGCTACGGCTACCTCGACAAGAACCTCAGCAAGCACATGCTGGTGACCCAGAAGGGCAAAGACGCCGCGACGCAAGAGCCGGTGGCGCCGAAGAAGTGATTTCGCTGCTCGCTCTTCTGCTGCTCGCGCAGACCGACGAAGGGCCCACTCCGGCGCAGCTGGCCATTCGCAACACCAGCGAGCGCGAGTACGTCGACGAGCTGCTCGAAGACGGCCGGTACATTCGCTTCGGCACCAAAGACGCGGGGCCGGTGCATGTGTGGCGCCCGCGCACGTACAAGCGTGAGACCGCGGTCACGGTGGTGTACCTGCACGGCTTCTACACCGACGTCGACCGCGCGATGCTCGAGCACGCCCTGCCGACCCAGTTTCGAGACTCGGCGCGCAACGCGTTGTTCATCGTGCCCGAGACCCGGTCGTGGCGAACCGACCCCCTGGTGTGGAAGGACCTCGAGGCGCTGCTCACCACCGTCGAGAAGCGCACCAAGCTCGAGCGGCCCAAGGGGGGCGTCATCGTGGTGGCGCATTCAGGCGGGTACCGCACCGTGGTCGAGTGGCTGACCCAGGAGTCGCTCGAGAAAGTGGTGCTGATCGACGGGCTCTACGGCAGCGACGACGATTTTTCGAAGTGGGCCTCGGTCGGTGACAAGGCCAAGCAGTTGGTGTTGGTCGGCTTCGATACCCAGCAGCGCACCGAGTGGTTTCTGCGCAAGCACCCGAAGGCGGTGCGGCTCGATGATCTGCCGTACTTGTTCGACGAGCTGCCGCCGAGCTACCGAACCGCGCCGGTGCTGTACTTTCAAGACGAGCGCTTCGACCACATGGGGTTGATCACGAGTGGCCGATTGCTGCCGTGGTTGCTCCACGTGCTGCGCTGACCTCAGGTATATGAGCGGTCATGGTGATCTCTGCGCTGTGCGTGTTGATGGTGGTGGGCGATCTCCCTGCGCCGCGCCTGGGCTCGTGCGAGAACGACGACGACTGCGTCATCACCACCGGCGCGCAGTGCTGCGAGTGTTGCCCCGGCGTGCCTCGCTCGGTCGCCCGGGCTGATCTGGCCCAGCAAGACTGCTCGACCCGAAACTGCGGAGTCGTCGGCTGCAAAGCGACGATGTGCAAGCCGGTACAAGACCCGAGCACTTTGCAGGCGGTCTGCCGCGCGGGCACGTGTCGCGCCGAGCCGGTGCCCGTGAAAAAAAACGCGTCGTTCTGCGCCAATGATTCTGATTGCGTGGTCTCGAGCTTCAGCTGCTGTGACTCCTGTTGCCCTGCGCCGCCAAGGGCCACCACGGCTGCCGAGCTTCAGGCGCTGCGCGGTCAGTGCGTGAACATGATGTGCCCGATGGTTCGATGCGCGCCTGAGCAGTGTAAGGCGATCCCTCCTCCGGGGGCGGCGACCTGCCGAAACAACCGCTGCGAGCTCACCAAGACCGCTCCTGCGCAGTGCCGCAGCGACGACGACTGCACGGTGACCTACCCCGACCCGTCTGCGAACGATGCCTGTCACCGCAGCCCCTGCGGCTGCTGCCCCGGAGTCACCCCAGTGGCCGGGCCCAACCCCGCTTCAATCGCCACCGGCCCGGCTCCCCGCCCCGAGCGCCGACGCGCCAAGTCGGTGCCCCTGAGCAAGTCGCCGCCCTTTGGGCTCTCACAGCCGGGGCCGCGGCCTCCGCCGCAGTGCTTGCCGTGCAACAGCCCAACGCCGGCAAGCGCAGAGTGCCGAGGCGGGCGCTGCATGCTTCGCGCGCCGATTGAGCCTCGCGAATGAGTCAGAGGCTCTGTCGAGCAATTCGACGCCCATCGAGGTCGCGCGATTTGAAATGAGGTGAAGAGGCACCGCTTTGAGGCCGT
>JANLPS010000004.1:0-8989 GCA_031367385.1 Archangium sp.
TGATGCTCGCGTACGGCAATTTTTTCACCGAGAACCCGGCGTCGGCGTTCGCGCCCCCTGGTGTCGACCCCGAGCGGCTGCGGCTGCAGAAAATACCTGCTGATTTCTGCACTGCGCCGGTGCGGGTCAAGGGCCTGCGCAACGCCGAGTACAACCCCGACGGCCGCTACGACGCCATCACCTTTTGCGACGGCGAGCCCACGCTGTTTTTCTGCAACGACACGCGAGAGGTGGTCGACTTCTGCAGCGATGCGCGCAACGTGGCGACGCCGCTGCCGGTCTCGAAAGAGGTCGCCTTCGCGAGCACGTATTGCCAAAGCAAAGGCGGCACCTCGCAGGCCACTGCCCAGAGCGAGGCGTTGTTCGTGCTCGATCACTCCGGGTATCGCGACCCGTGCCGCGAGGCGGTCGTACCGCAAGGGGCCTTGCTGGCCTTCGACTACAACGGCAATGGGCGGCGCGACTATGGAGAGCCGATCGTGAACAACGGCCACGAGCGCTTCGACGACGTCGGGGTCGACGGGTGCGCTGACGCCTTCGAGAACGGCAGCGGAGGCTGCTCCAGCACCTCGAACCCCGCGGCGATTGACCCGAACCGCGACAACTACGAGGTCGACGGCAACCCGACCGGCACCGAGGCCGACTGGGTCTGGGAGCCGGGCGAGCCCTTTCGCGATGACGGGCTTGACGGCGTACCAGGCAGCAAAGACCTGGGCGAGGGCAACGGCGCGTTCGACATGAGCGGTGGGCGCAAGTCGCTCTTCGCGTACGACGGCCGCACCAATTTTCGAAACCTCACGCCCGAGGGGAGGGCGCGAATCGCGGTCTACGGCGACGGCGGCATTCGAGACGTCTTCAACTTCGGGTTGATGGCGAAGCACCTGATCGCCGGAGTGAAGGCCTTTCGCACGACCGCCGTGGGGTACTACCGAGACTTCACTGAAGTGCCCGGCCTATACGATGCGCGTCGCATGCTCTTCAACCCCTGGAGCCGCGCCTGGGCTCGCATACCGCGTGACTTGCTGCTCTTTTACGGCATCGACCCGCCGACCGACAAAATGAGGGTCGACGGTGAAGGCGATCACGTCGGTACCGCGCAAGAGGCGTTGAACCGGGTGTCGATGACCTTGAATTGGGCGGCGCAGACCTGGCCGTCATTGCCGAGGCCTCCGACCAACGGGCCATCGGCGTCGACCAAGTCGCGGCAGCGAATCGAGTGGTTCGACTCGACCAAGCTCAAGGCCAAGTGGGAGTTTGTGGTGTCGTTGCCGCCGGGGTACGACGACCCGGCCAACGCGGGGGTGCGCTACCCGGTGGTGTACCTGCTGCACGGCTACGGCATGGAGCCAGCGGACTTGCTCTCGACCGCGCTCCTGACCGACGCGTATGCGAGCGACCCCGACATTCAATTTCGGCCAATGATCGTGGTCTTGCCCGATGGCAAGTGTTGCTGGTTCAACACCGACGGTCGGCGCGACTGCCGAGAGCACGACGATGCGGGCGATGCGTTCAATGGTGGGCCAGGGTGGGCGCGTGAGTGCAACTCGGGCACTTTCTGGATCAACCGGAAGGGGTACACTTCGTCAGATTCGACGGCTTACGGAGACGCGATGTTCGAGCTGTTCGATCATGTCGATTCGACCTTTCGAACGTTGCGGCCGGCTGAGGTCGAGGCCAGGTGAGCCAGCTCCCGAATGGGAAACCGGTGGTGCGCATCGAGCTCAAGCGGGCCGACGTCGCCGAATTGGTGAATGGTGACCCGGTGTTGAAGCTCTCGGCGTTCGTGAGCGCGCTGGGGCCGGGGGCCGATGCGGTTCTGCGGGCGGGCACTCCGTTGCGAGTTGCGGCCAAGGGTCTGTTGTTCGCGCAGGGGCAGCCGGGGCACTCGGTGTTCTTCGTGTTGCGGGGCGAGGTGCGGTTGGTGGCGCGAAACGAGGGCAGCGACGATGCCTTCGATGTCGGCGCGGCGCACCCGGGTGGGTTCGTCGGCGAGGCCGAGGTGTTGGGCGGAGGCGGCATGCGTGCGTTCTCGGCGGTAGCCGATACGGCGGTCGAGGCACTCGAGCTGCCACGGGTGAGCTTGACCTCGGCGAAGGGTGAGCTGCCGGCGGTGCTCCAGGCCGTGCTCGAAGAGGCGCGGAAGACGCGGGCGGCTTCGCTCAGTGAGATGAACGACTTTCTCAACCGGTGGTGACCAAACGTGGCGACCAGCAAATACGAAGAAGATGACGACGCGCCGCGCACCAAGGTCGACGGCACGTTGCTCAAAGAGTTCGAGTGCCCGGGCTGCAATGCCCACAACCCGTGCGATGAGAAGATCGACAAGCGCGGTGCCGAGATTCGGTGTCACTACTGCGGGGTCGAATACAAAGTGACCATCGACGAGTCGGGCCGTTTCAAGTTTCGCGAGACGTAGAGCGGGCTTTTGCCTCGGGTCCTGCGCGCTTCGAGTCCCTCAGCGTGAACGGGGGCCGAAGAGAGCCGTGCCGATGCGGATGAACGTCGCGCCTTCTTCGATGCCGACTTCGAAGTCGTCGGTGGTGCCCATTGAGAGCTCTTTCAAGCCGTTGGATTTTGCGAGGGCGGCGAGCGCTTTGAAATGAGGCCTCGCGTCTTCGTTCTGCGGCGGCATCGTGGTCAGGCCGATCACGTTGAGCTGCGGGAGCACGCGAATCTGCTCGAGAAACAGGCCGACTTCAGACGGGCGAAGGCCGGCCTTCGAGGCTTCTGCCGCGATGTTCACTTCGATCAGCACGTCGAGCGGTGAGCCGACTCGCCGCTTCGAGAGCTCGTGCGCGACCTCGAGCCTCTCGAGGGCGTGAAACACATGCGCCGCCTTCGCCACGTACTTCGCGTTCTTCGGCTGCACCGGCCCAATCGCGTGCCACCGCAGCCCCTGGCAGTCAGACAGCGCCACGTGCTTGTCGCGAAGCTCTTGTGCGTAGTTCTCGCCGAAGTGGCGCACACCCAGCCCGTGCGCCAGGCGAATGACCTCGGGCGGGTGTAACTTCGAGACGGAGATCAACTGCACCGACTCACGTGGCCGGCCCACTCTCTGGCAGGCGGCGGCGATTCTCGATTCGATGGCGGCGAAATTGGCTTGAAGCTCACCGGCGGTGAGCATCACGCGTCCCACGGGAGGCGAAAGCCGGCGGCCTGCAGCAGCTCAATCGTCTCGGCCAACGGCAACCCGATCACGCTGGTGCTGCTGCCGTTGAGCGAGGTGATGAACGCTCCGGCGCGGGCCTGCGACGCGTAGCCGCCGGCCTTGTCGTGCCCTTCGCCGGTCGACACGTACCACTCGATTTCAGCGTCGGTCAGCGTGCGAAACCGAACCTCGGTCTCGACGACCCTCGAGCGCACTTCTCCGGCCTTCGCCAAGGCAATGCCCGTCATGACCAGGTGCGACTTGCCCGAGAGCCGCTTGAGCATGGCGGCCCCGGCCTTCGCGTCATCGCCGGGCTTGCCCAAAATCACACCATCGACGACGACCGAGGTGTCGGCTGCCAGCGCGAGGTCTCCGGGTGACGTGTTGCCCACCGCGAGCGCCTTCTCACGGGCCAACCGCTCGACGTACGAGCGAGGAGACTCGTTGTGCCGCGGTGTCTCATCGAGATCTGCGGGCATAACGGTGAACGCCAGCCCCAACTGGGCCAGCAATTCACGGCGCCGGGGCGACGCCGAAGCAAGAATCAGCCGCACCACGCTCAGCCTTCGCCGACGACCTTGTCGAGCGCCTTCTGATTGGTGGTGACGGTGCCCTGCTGCTTGAGCGCCTTCAAGAACGCCTCGCGGGTCTCGTACTGTTTGCCCTTGGTGGCCTCGACGCGAAGCTGCGGCTTCTGTTTGTCGAAGTCAGCCTCTGAGGTCATCTTGCGCTCGTCGACTTGCACCACGGCCACCGAGTCACCGACCGTCACGAGCTGGTCGAGAACGCCGGGCTCGGTGCGAGCGAAGATCGCCTTCTGTGCCTCGGGCGCAATGCCCAGCTGCGGCACGGTCTCGACGCTCGAGTTGAACTCGCCGGTCTCTTTGGCTTCGGGCTTGGTCTCGATCGCGAACTGGTTGCTCTTCTCGGTATCGGGAGGAAACAACTCGGCCAATTTCTTGCCGGCCTTCGCGTCTTTGAGCGCCTTCTCAGCCGCGGCGGTCGCAAGGGCCTTGGCCTTCTCGCGAATGATGAGCTGCGAGGCGAGGTCGCCCTTCACCGTATCAAACGACTTCGTCTCGGGCGCCTTCTTCTCTTCGACCGTACCGATCAAGAACCCGATGGGCGTCTCGACCGGCAAGCTGACCTCACCCGGCTGCAGCGCGAACACCACATCGGCGAAGTTCGAGGGCAGGCGGTAGCGGTCGACCATGCCGAGGTCTCCGCCCTTGGTCTTGGTCTCGGCGTCATCAGACGACGCGGCCGCGACTTCAGCGAAGGGCTTCTTGTTCTCGACGATTTCTTTACGCAGCGCCTCGATGCGCGCCTTGGCTTCGGCCTTCTTGGCGGCCGAATCTTCAGCCGACACCTTGACCAGAATCTGGCGAAGCTTGGCCTTCTCGGGCGAGGTGAAGCTGGCCTTCTGCTTCTCGTAGGCTGCTTTCACTTCAGCGTCGTGCGCGGCGACCCAGGTCGCGATCTCAGGGGCCTTGGGAGGCGTCACCTTGTCGACGAACATGGTCGGGCTGAACTTGACGAAGGTCGCCTTCGCGGCGTTGCCGTCGCGCAGGTAGCGGGCCTTCACCTCGTCGTCGCTGACCACCACGCTGGCCTCGACCAATTGCAGCATGCGCTCGGCCGACAGCTGGCGGCGCAGCTTGGTCTCGAAGTCGACCTCGGTGGAGCCCTCGTACTGGCGAACCCAGTCTTGGTACGACTCCATGTCGAACTTGCCCTCTTTCTGAAAGGCAGGCTGTTTGACCAGGAAGTCGCGCAGGTCTTTGTCGCTGGCCGACAGCCCGCGGGTCTCGGCGGCCTGGGCCAAGAGCTCGGTATCGACGAGGCGGCCGAGCACCTGGGTGTGCATGCCGAACTGTTTCGCAAGCTCAGGAGGGATGCCCCGCTGCCGCAGCTCAGCCAATTGGCCGCTGTAAGCCCGCGCAAAGTCACGGAGGGGAATGTCTTTGCCATTCACCTGCGCGACGTTGTCGACGACGATGACGGCCCGGCCGGCGCGGTCGCAGCCGCGTGAACCTGGGCCCCATTCGAGGGCGAAAAGCAGCGCCAAAGCGCCGATGAAGATGTAGGAAAAGAGACGACGTGTGTCGACAGGTGAATTACTCATTTGTTTCCAGCGGTTGGCGGAAGCGCGGGCCGACCTGTAGGATCTGCGAACACAAGATGCAAGCGCTTATCGCGCCTTGTGAAAGCAAAAAGGGCTTGAGCGAACGATGTTTTCCTTTCTTCAGCGCTGGCGAGAGCCGCTCATTGTCATTGCGTTGATGCTCGCGCCACTGGCGAGCTTTCTCTCGAGCGGGCATCGCGGCCGTGAGCCGAACCTCGCTGACCGCGCGGTGTTGGCGACCTCTGCTCCGGTGCAGAGCGTGCTGACGTGGGCAATCTCTGGCGTGACGGGTGGCGTCTCTGGTTACGTCGCGTTGCGCGGCGCGCACGGAGAGGCGCAAGAGTGCCGGGTGCAGCTCTCCGAATCACACGCCGAGCTCAACTCGCTCAAAGAAGTCGAAGCCGAGAACGCGCGGCTCAAGCAGGTGCTCGGTTACACCGAGAGCACGACCGAGCCCGAGATCATCGCGCGGGTCATCGGCGTCACGCTCAGCTCGCAGCTGCAAGCCGTGCGCATCAACCGCGGAGAGAGCGACGGCGTGCGGGTGGGCATGCCGGTGGTGACGCCCGACGGCGTGGTCGGGCAAATCGTGCGCGTGGTCGGCGGCTCGTCAGACGTGATGTTGCTGACCGACCCCTCGAGCCGCATCGGCGCGGTGGTGCAGCGAAACCGGGTGCGCGCGAGCATCGTTGGGGCCGGTGATGGCCGCGACCTGTCGCTCGAGTTCGTGCGCCGCGAAGATGAGCTGGTCGACAACGACATCGTGGTGACGGCCGGCACCGACGGCGTTTTCCCCCGCGGGTTGCGCATCGGCACGGTGCAGACGGTGACTCGCCCGAACGTGGGCATGTTCGTCGGCGGCAAAGTGACTCCAGCGGTCGACATCGATCGGGTCGAAGAAGTACTGATCATACCCGTTGCGCGCGCGTCGTCGGTGGCCGAGCGAAAGGACCCGGTGCGATGAAGTTTCTCGGGCTGACCGCATTGGCGTTGCTGCTGCTCTCGGTCGAGGCGGTGGTGGTGAAGTCGATGGGCTTCGACGTGACGCGCATCGACGTCTGCGTGGCGATCATCGTCTACGTGGGCTTGCGTGGCACGACCATCGAAGGCGCCTTCACGGCGTTCGCCGTCGGCTATCTGCTCGACGTGATGACCGGGAGGCCGACCGGGCTGTACCCGTTCTTGGGCGTGCTGGTCTTTTTGATCTCCCGTGCCGCGGCGCAGATTCTCGATGGCCGCTCGCGCGTCTCGTTCGCGATCTTCACCGCGGTCGCCACGTTCGGTCACGCCTTGCTGGCCTTCTTGTTCACCTTGGTCACGACGCGAGACGGGCAGGGGCGGGTGCTCTCGCTCTCAGGCGTGCCACTGCAGGTGGTGCTCTCGGGGCTGGCGGCGTTTCTGCTCTACCCGGTGCTCAAGCGAATCGAGCCGGGTGAGCGCACCAAGCCGGGGTTGTTGCAATGATCAGCCTGGGCCAAGGCCGCCAGAGCGACACCAAGGAGCTGCGCACCCGCCTCTTCGTGCTCGGGGGCGTGTTCTTGGCGGGCCTGTTGGTCTTGGCGGTGAACCTCTACCGCTTGATGGAGATTCGCTACGCCGAGTTCTCGGCGCTCTCGACCGACAACCAGTTCAAAGACGTTCGGGTTCGCGCGCCCCGGGGGCTGATTAAAGATCGCCGTGACGAGGTGCTGGTCGACAGCCGGCCGAGCTTCGACGTGTTCGTGACTCCCGCGTTTTGTCAGAAGTGCACCGCCGAGGTGCTGCCACGCCTGGCCGACTACCTGGGGTGGGACGAGGAGTACAAAGCGCACGTCGAAGCGATGGTGAAGGCGGCGCACGGGCCTCAGCGCTACCAGCCGCTCTACGTGCAGGTCGACTTGTCGCGTGACGACTTCGACCTGCTCAACATGCACCAGTACCTCTTGCCCGGAGTCGACCTCGAGCCGGTGCCGCACCGCAACTATCGAGCAGGCACCGCGCTGGCGCACGTGCTCGGGTACATGAACGAGATCAACCCCGATGAGCTGACGAAGCTCAATGGCGAGCGCGACCAGGAGCGCCCCCCTTACGCGATGGGCGCGTACATCGGCCGCCGCGGCGTCGAGCGCACCTACGAGAGCGTGCTGCGCGGCAGCGACGGGTGGTTCAAAGAGGTGGTCGATGCGCGCGGCCAAGTCGTGCGAGACCATGGCTTCATTCACAAGGACACCGAAGTGGCGGCGAAGCCTGGCGCGAACGTCATCCTCTCCATCGATGCGCGCTTGCAGGCCGAGGCCGAGCGCATCTTCCCTGGTCAAGCGGGCGCGGTCGTGATCATGGAGGCGAAGACCGGGTTTCTGCAGGCCATCGTCAGCCGGCCGGGCTTCGACCCGAATGAGATGACCGGCCGGGTCTCTCCGGCGAGGTTGGCTCAACTGAGCGCCGACCTCCTGCAGCCGATGGTGTTTCGCGCGGCCGCCGAGCACTACCACCCGGGCTCGACGTTCAAGGTGATCAGCCTGTTGGCGGCGTTGCAATCATCGTCGTTTACTCCGCAGACACAGGTTTACTGCCCTGGGAACTACCGACTGGGCTCGCACGTGTGGCGCTGCGACAAAGAGAGCGGTCACGGGCCAATGCAGGCGCGGGCGGCGTTGCAGTTCAGCTGTGACGTGTATTTCTATCACGTCGCCGACGTGCTCGGCATCGACGCCATCGCCAAGGTCGGGCGCATGTTCGGCCTGGGCAGCGTGACCAACCTCGGAGTCGCCGCCGAAGTGCCCGGCGTGATGCCCGACACCGAATTTCACAACCGAACGACGCCAGGTGGGTACACCAAGGGCCTCGCGCTCAACACCGCCATCGGCCAGGGCGACGTGAACGTGACGCCGCTGCAGCTCGCGGTGACCTACGCGGCGATCGCGAATGGCGGCACGGTGTTGCAGCCGCAGATCGTCAAGCGGGTCGAGTCGGCCGACGGCAAGGTGCTCGAAGAGAATCAGCCGAAGGTGGTTCGCAAGGTCGACATCACGCCCGAGCAGCACCACGTGTTGATCGACGCGCTCAAGGCGGTGGTGAACGAGCCTGGAGGTACCGGCTTTCGCGCGCGGTTGCCCGACATCATGGTGGCGGGCAAGACCGGCACCGCGCAGGTGGTTCGACTGGGCGCGGTGCGCCTCAAAAAAGACCAGATTGATTACCTGGCGCGTGACCACGCCTGGTTCGCGGCGTTCGCACCGGCAGATGACCCCGAGATCGTGGTGGTGGTGCTCAATGAGCACAGCGGCTTCGGCGGGGCGAGCTCCGCGCCGACGGCCGGCGCGTTGATCGCGAAATACTTCGAGCTGAAGAAGGGTGATGGCCAGGCCTTCGGCCCCAGCACGGCTCCGATGCCGAAGACGTTGTCGTTTCCTCCGCCAGGAGAGCTGCGCAACCCGCTCGAGCCGCCCAGAGATCGCAGCAAGCCCACCTTGACGATGGCCTCCGACGCAGGCCGCCCCTCGCTGGCCAGTGAGCGCCCCTAAACGATGGAGCTTCGCTTCGAACGGCGCATGCTGACCCACGTACCCTGGGTGCTGGTGTTGGCGGTGGTGCTGACCACGGCGATCGGCATCTACAACCTGGCTTCGGCCTCGCGTACTCCGGAGGGGTCGATCATCAGCGCCGAAGCCGCCTCACGCATACCGATGTGGGCCAGTCAGGCGCTCTACTTCGTGCTGGGCGTGGTGCTGGTGCTG
>JANLPS010000065.1:0-7376 GCA_031367385.1 Archangium sp.
GCGCCACCGCCGGCACCGCGCCCGACGGCAAGAAGCTGATCGACTGGGTGACCAGCGCGACCGCCCGCGAACGTGAACGAAGCGGCACCGCGGCGTCTGACCCGCCGGCGCCCCTGCCGAGCCTCACCCCCGCGCTGGTGCCCAGGCCGGAGCCCTTCGTGCCGCCTCCGCCTCCGCACGGTCTTGCGACCGAGGCCAAAGCCCGCCCGGTCGACGCCTCGCTGCGCATCACCCAGCAGAGCCTCGAGACGTTGACCACCACCGCCGGCAACCTCTCTCAGCGCTCGAGAAACCGCGACAGCGTGGGCGTCAAACGCAAGCAGCTGGCGCGTGAAATGGTGCAGCTGCACCGCCTCGCCGAAGATCTGGGGCCGGTCGCCGATGACCTTGCCCAGCGCCTGGGCCGGGCCAAAGAGGCGCTCGCCGACATCAACCGCACGCTGACGGGCATGAACTCCGAAGAGCTGCGCGACCTGCTGGTGCTGACTGAAGAGATTCAGGCGCTGCGCATGGTGCGAATCGGAGAGCTGTTCGAGCTCTACCCACGCATGGTGCGCGAGCTGGCCCGCGACCTGGGCAAAGAGCTCGACGTGGTCTTCGATGGCCGAGACGAGCTGGCCGATCGCTCCGTGCTCGACGCGCTCAAAGAGCCGTTGATGCACCTGGTGCGCAACGCCATCGATCACGGCCTCGAGTCGCGTGAAGAGCGGGTCGACTCGGGCAAGTCGCCACGGGGCACGCTGCGCTTGGAGGCCGCTCGCGATGGCGAGCGCCTGGTGGTGCGGGTCGGCGATGACGGCCGCGGGCTCGAGCCTTCACTGCTTCGCGCGGTAGCCGTGCGGCAGGGGCTCTTAAGCGCCGAGGCCGCGGGCGCGCTGAGCGACGCAGAGGCCAATGAGCTCATCTTCAAGTCGGGGTTTACCTCGAAACAAACCGCATCTGACGTGTCGGGGCGCGGCATCGGGCTCGACGTGGTGCGGTTGCGCCTGCTGCAGATGGGCGGCGAAGTGACCGTCAGCTCGACCCCCGGGTTCGGCACCACTTTCGAGCTGCGAGTGCCGCTGTCGCTGACGCTGGCTCCGGTGGTGTTCATCGAAGCCGGTGGAGAGCGGTTGAGCGTGACCGCCGCGAACGTGGTCGGTGTACGGCCGGTCGAGGCCGCGAACATTCGCGAGCTCGATGGCCGGCCCGGGTTGGTGGTCGACGACACGGTGTTGCCCTTCGCCACCATCGCCGCGGTGATGGGGGTCGCCCCCGAGCGCGCACCGGTGCCCGATGAGTTGGTGTTGGTGCTGACCGGCCGGGGTCAGCAGGCCGCGTTCGCGATTGACCGGGTGTTGGGCGAGCAGGTGCAGCCGATTCTGCCGATGAAGGGGCTCCTCGCCGCCTTTGCCCATGTGTCAGGAGCGACCCCCCAGGCCGATGGCACCTTGTCGCTGGTGCTCTCGGCGCAGCACTTGGTGGCGACCGCGCATGGGCGGGCGGTGAGGGTGGGAGGCCGAGAGACCGAGGCGGCCCCGTCGCGCAAGTCGCGCATTCTGGTGGTCGATGATTCACCGTTGACCCGGGAGCTGCTGGTCACGCTGCTCGAGGGAGCGGGGTACTCGGTGCTCCAGGCGGCCGATGGCGCCCAGGCGCTGGCGGTGATGGGCCACGAGTCGATTGATCTGCTCGCCACGGACCTCGAGATGCCGGTGCTCGATGGGGTCGAGCTGACTGCGCAGGTTCGGGCCCGCGTCGAGGGGCGCGCGATGCCCATCGTGATCGTGACGACCCGGGGGTCGGCGACCGATCGCGACCGCGGGCTCGAGGCGGGGGCAAGTGCGTACCTGATGAAGGGCGATCTGCTGAATCAGGAGCTGCTCGATGTGGTGGCACGGCTCCTGGCGCAGCGGTACAGAGCCTAGGCAATGGGGCGGAAGATTCAGGTGTTGGTGGTCGACGATTCAGCGTTGTGCCGCGAGCTCATTGCCGATGCGCTCTCGCGCGATGACGAGATCGAGGTGGTGGGGCAGGCGGCCGATGGTGAAGAGGCGGTCGCCAAGGCGCTCGCGCTCAAGCCCAACGTCATCACGATGGACGTCGAGATGCCGGTGCTCGACGGGCTGGGCGCGACCGAGCGAATCATGCGCGACTCGCCAGTGGCGATTCTGATGCTGACCGCCGACCCGAAAAATCAGGAGCCCCACTTGACCCGCAGAGCCCTGACGGTTGGCGCGTTGGCTTTGCAGATCAAGCCCGAGCTCGACGCCGGCCCCGACGCGTGGAACCTGGCTCGCGAGGTGAAGTTGCTCTCGACGGTGAAGGTGCTGCGGCCGGTGAAGGTGGCGCCGAAGCCGCCCCAACCCGCGCCGGTGGTGCCGCTGCCAGCGTTCACCGGGTCGTCACCGGTGGGCCTGGTGGTGGTGGCCGCCTCGACCGGGGGGCCGCAGGTGTTGCACAAGTTCTTGTCTGAGCTGCCGGAGGACTTTCCCGCTCCGATCGTGGTGGTGCAGCACATCAGCCCCGCGTTCGCCGGGTCGCTGGTGGAGTGGATGCAGAGCGCGACCAAGCTCAAGGTGCAGGTCGCGAAAGAGGGTGACCTGCTGACCCCCGGAGTCGTGCTGATCGGCGCGACTGCCGCCCACGTCACCATCCCCAGTCGGGGGCGAATCTCGGTGACCGCGGGTGACCCGAAGGCCGGGTACCTGCCATCGGCGACCCTGTTGATGGAGTCTGCGGCGCAGGCGTACGGCAAGCGGTGCCTGGGCGTGATCTTGACCGGCATGGGCCACGACGGCGCCGAGGGCATGTTGGCGATTCGCAATGCGGGCGGCCGCACGATCGCCCAGAGCCAAGACTCGTGCATGGTGTTCGGCATGCCGGGCGCGGCGATCGCCAAGGGGGCCGTCGAGCAGATTGTGCACGCCGACCAGCTCGCGAGCGCAGTCTTGCAACACGCCCGCGAGTAACCCCCGTTCGTCCTGAGGGAATCGCAGGACCCTGCCAGGACCTGCCTCACGCCCCCTTAAACGCCAAGCGGAGTGCCGACGTCGACGCTCATTCGCCCCCGCCGCATCGCGATGCCCTCGGCGATGATCAGCCCAACCAACAGCACCGACCCAGCCGCTGCCAGCGCCGAGAGCGACGGTGCATCGAGCCGCTTCGCCGCCGCTATGCCCAAAAGCCCCCAAGCCACCGCCGCGGCAAACGCCAGGTTTCGCCGCAACACGGCCATCACCACGCCGAGCGCCGTCGCCACCGCAGTCATCACCAGCGACCACGCCAGCGGGTTCAGCGGCTCGCCATTCCACCCCCATGAATTCGAGAAGAAGTGCGCGGAGTTGAGAATGGTGGCCACGCTGATCCACCCCAGGTTGAGCGCGAAGGGCAGCCGAATCAGCAACAGCTCCCGGCCATGCCTGGCGGCGTTGCCGAGCTGAATCTCCACTGCAATCAGGGCACCCAGCGTGAGCAGCATCGTCACCCAGGCAGCCCCGAACATCTCTGCGGTGAAGAAGGCCGTCCACAACCCGCCGCCGAGGCACGAAAGCGCAGTGAACTCTCCGACCCGGCGCAGCACTGGGTTGGCCCGCTGCGAGGGCAGGGCCTGGTAGACCGCGTACGCCAGCTGCCCGAGAAAAATCAGCCCCCAGATGCTGAAGGCCCACCCTGCCGCGGCCAACAACGGCTCGGAGTTGCGGCTGATGTCTCCGATGTCATGCCCTTCGCGGCGGGGCCAGAAGCTCACCGCAATCGCGATGGGAATGATCAGCGCGTTAGCGACTTGCCGGGTCAGGTCTTTCGGAGAGGAGCGCATGCGCCCCGACGCTGCATACGAAGTGCCCTTCGCGGTTGGCTTTGTTTCGACTGCTTACACTGCACGCTCGCCGGCCCTGTGGCGCTCTTGCGCGCCCTGGTGAGCGCGGGCGGGAGCCCTCGCTAGTTAATCTCACCCAAGAAACACCCGATGGTCGTCTCGACTCGAAAGTTCGAGGCATTGGTGTGCCGCTCGGCGTGAAAAACATCGAAGGCGTAGGTGCCGCCTTTGACGATGCCCAGTGCGCTGGCCTTGGCGTCGAAGTCGATGTCGCCCCGCAGCGCTGAGTGCAGGCCGCCCAAATCAAGCGCCAGCTTGCGGTTGATGAAGACCCACACATCGTCATCGCCCCGAAAGGTGAACTTCTCGCCGCCGAAGTAGGTGAACGAGGTGTGAATCTCGGTCGTGAAGTGAAAGTTGTGGGGGCGACCCTGGTTGCCGAAGCCCCGGTTATCGAGGGGAAAAAACGCGGCGCTGTCGTAGACGAAGGTGCCCGCATCGCTGGGTGAGAGCGGCAGTGAGACCGAGAACGCCAGGTTGATGTCGCTGCCCGCGTCGTCGCGGTACCACTGGTGAAAGGCCTCTGGGCCACTGGTGCAGATGGTCGGCCCCGGGTGCGCGTAGACCGGCTTGTGCTCGATCGGGTCGAGGTCATTTTTCACAAGGCCGGCCAACATGTCGTTGAAGTGTTCGAAGTCGGGGTGCGTGTCTTTGAAATCGCGCACGGTCGCGATGATCACATCGCAGTTGCCGGCATCGAGGGTGAACCCACCGCCGCCGCCACCTGAGCCACCGCCGAGGCCGCCTCCAGCGCCGCCTCCGAGCCGGCCGGCATCGATGCGCGGCCCGCCATCGCCGGTGACGCCGCCGTCGACGTCGTTGATGGTGACGGTGCTGCCGCCGCAGTCGCACGCATTGCAGATCAGCACCAACGCGGTGATCGCCATGCCGCTCGAGAAGAAAGGTCGCCTCTGCATCGCGCCCACCCTAGCGCGTCGGGCCGGGCTGCAGACACCCGCGAGGTAGGCAAGGGTGTGCACGGGCGTTGGCACGTCAGTCGAGCATTTCGCCCATGCGCAGGGTCGACAGTTGGGGCCACGTCGCGGTCAGCGCCAAGAGCCGGTCAGCTCCTTCTTCTGACAACCCGGTTCGGCTCACGTCGAGCGTCTTCAGCGTGCGGCTGTGCGGGCTCTCGGCGAGCGCCTTCACCGCGTCGGCGTGCATGTCGTTGGCGCGCAGCACCAGCGTCTCGAGCATCGGCGCGACCAGCACCGGCGCGAGGCTCGCGTACCGCAGCGGCTCGAGGCTGTTCAGAGTCAACGAGCGCAGCGACATCGCCACGCTGCGAATCACCGCTGCAGTGCCGATGGCCGAGCACGCGTCGAGCGGCAGCTTGAGCTCGGTCAAACCCGCCGAGGGCAGCGGAGCGGGAATCATCAGCTGACACGAAATCGAGAGCCGCTCGAGCTTGGGCAGCGGCGGGGTGGTTCGCAGGTCGACCTGGTTACAGACCAACTGGAGCCCACTGAGCACTCTGGGCGCCGAGGTCGCCAGAAAGTCGAGCAGCACATCGCCCGGGTCTCCCTCGATGATGAGCTCACGTACGAATTGGCAGCTCGGGTGCCTCAGCTGCGGAGCGAGCAGCTCGGTCGGCCAGCTCGCGCCGTACGCTTCCCACGCGTCGTGCCGGTGGGTCTCGAAGCGCAAGGTGTGAATGAAGCCCCAGCGCCATTGCATCTGCTGCAGCGGCAAAACCCGAATGGTTGGGTGCAAGATGAGGCGTTGCTCACGCTCGCGCCATTCACGGGTCTGGCGGCGGGCGAGGTGCAGCGCGATCAGCTCTCCGCGGGGGTCGCCTTGCTGCTGCAGCCAATCGCCGTACACCGCGTAGCGCGTGGGGTCGTCGGGCGCCTCGGCGATCGCGGCCTCGAGTTGCTGCCGGTGCGCGGAGTCACTCACGGCGCAAAACGCTACCGCACTTCTGCACCGCGGTTGGGTATGGTGCGAACCCGCATGCGCCGCCTTCTCTTCGCCTCACTCACGCTCGTCTGTTCCAGCTGCTTTTTTCCCGCTGACCGCGGTGCGTTGCTCGAGTCGAAGCTCGACGCGATCACCAGTGAAAACGTCAAGTTGCGCGAGGCGCTCAAAGACAATCAGAAGAAGGTCGATGACACCACCGCGCGGCTGCAAGAGGCGCTCGACCAGCTCGACAAGGCCTCTCGCACCACCGGTGCGAACATCGGCGTGAAGGTCGACTCGGCGATTCAAGACATCGCGTCGCTGCGGGGGCAGATCGAGGGCTACCAATTCAAGCTGACCGAGATCGAGGGCAAGCTGGCCTCGGGCGAAACCGGGTCGGGCGGCAAACCCGATGAGAAGAAAGAAGAGGTCAAGCGCCCCGACAACGCGAAGGAGTTCTTCGATCTCGCGCAGCAGAAGGCCAAGGGCGACGACGTCGAGCTGGCGCGCAAGCTGTACACCGAGTTCATGAAGAAGTACCCGCGCGACGAGAACGTGGGCGAGGCGCACTTCGGGCTCGGCGAGACCTACTTCGGCGACAAGAAGTGCCGCGAGGCCCTCTACGAGTACGGCAAGGTCATTCAGGAGCACCCGAAGACCAAGTCGACCCCCAATGCGTACTTGCGCAGCGCCGAGTGCTTCAAGGAGCTCAAGATGTCGGCCGAGGCCCGGCTGGCCCTCGATGAGTTGGTGAAGCAGTTTCCCAAGAGTGATGCGGCGAAGACGGCCAAGGCCAAGCTGGCCGAGCCGGCACCGAAGAAGGGGTCGAAGTGATGCGCGCGTTGACCGTCTTGCTGGCCGTGCTGGCGCTGCCCGCGGTGGGCGCCGAGAAGAAGCTGACGCTGCTCTTCACGGGTGACAACGGGGGCGAAGTCGCCCCGTGTGGTTGACACGCCAACCCCACTGGCGGTCTCGCCAGACGCAAAACCACGTTTGACGCCCTGAAGGGGCCGAGCACGCTGATCGTCGATTCGGGTAACGCGCTGTTCGCGAACCCCGGCTCGAGCGACGACGCCCTCAAGCTGCGCGCGAGCTTCGTGCTGGCGACCATGGCCAAGCTGGGCACCAAGGCGATGGCCGCGGGCCAACGCGACCTCGCGGCTGGGGCCGATTTCTTGAAGAGCGAGGCCAAGAAGAGCGGCATCACGGTGCTCTCGGCCAACCTGCGCGACGCGGGGCAACCGGTGTTCGCCGGGTCGGTGGTGCTCACGGTGGGTGGGGTGAAGGTGGCGCTGATCGGGCTGACCGCACCCGGGCCGATGCCCGCCTTCGTGAACTTGATCGGCGGCCCCACCCTCGAAGCGGCGCAGGCTGAGCTCAAGAAGCTGCCGAAGCGAGACCTGACCGTGATTCTGGCTGCGACCTCGTACTCCGACGCTCAGCAGCTGGCCGGAGCCCTCAAGGGGCAGGTCGACCTGATTCTGCAGTCGGGTGAGTTTCGCGGCACCGTGCCGCCGCAGAGCTTCGACGGCGTCTATGTGCTGGCCTCGGGGCAGAAGGGGCAATCGGTGGCGAAGCTGCTGCTTTCGCTCGATGGCTCGGGCCCGCTGCTCGACCG
>JANLPS010000457.1:0-25598 GCA_031367385.1 Archangium sp.
GCGAGCATCGAGACGTCTTGCGTTTTTGAAACAGAACCGTCGCCCATGAACGAGCCGCGTCAGACCAAGCCGAACCGGTGATGTCCAGGCGAAGTTGCCTCTGAGTGCTTTTGCGCTCATTTCGGAGTGCCGAGAAGCCACAGCCGGCCTACGAGGCGATGCATGGCTGACTTTTTCGTTCACCCCAAGGCGCTGTGCGAATCGACAACCATTGGAGAAGGCACCCGGATTTGGGCCTTCGCGCACGTGCTGCCTGGGGCGGTGATTGGGGCAGGGTGCAACATCGGTGACCACGCCTTCGTCGAGAACGACGTTCGCATCGGAGACCGCTGTACGATCAAGAACGGCGTCCAGCTGTGGGACGGCATCGAGCTCGAAGATGAGGTCTTCGTGGGGCCCAACGCCACGTTCACCAACGACCCTTTTCCCCGAAGCCGGCATCGCCCCGAGGTGTACCCGCGTACGGTGGTGAAGAAAGGCGCCTCGATCGGAGCGAACGCCACGATTTTGCCGGGCATCACGGTCGGTGAAGGGGCGCTGGTCGGAGCAGGGTCGGTCGTCACCAAAGACGTGCCCGCGAATACCGTCGTGTTTGGAAACCCGGCGACACCGCGCGGCTCAGTCGAAGAATTTCGGCCGTAAAAAAGAATTGTGCCCGCTGCACCTGCTCGAAACGCAACCGCTTGCGCGGTCAGCGACTGTGAGGGCAGGTGCAGCGGGGCACGCGAGCCCGTGAGGGCCCGAACTGCGCCGCGTCTTAGTGACCGCGGAAGAAAAACAGCCAAACCAACAGCACGATGCCCAGCGGGGCGCCGGCGATCCAAAGCAGAATGGGCACTCCAACGCGGCCCTTGGGGTCTTGGCGCATCAGCTCAAATTGTTTCTTCATTGTGTGATCTCCTGGTGGGTTGCCTGGCGTGAAGGTGAGCAAGCGGGGTGCCACCAGGTTCTCCTAGTGAGAGCGGCCTGGAGTGCGTGGCGAGAATGCGCACTCAGCCCCTCGGGAGCGCCGTCGAAGCGCCTCGAATGCCCAAAATCAGTTGGAGTTTCATCTGTTTCGGAGGTTGGGCGCACGTGCGACTCGTCGCTCGCCTTCCAGCCTCGTTCGTGGCACATCGCAGCGCGAATGAATGCGCCTTTGCCACTGACTCGCGCGGGTTTGACCGATGCCTTTCGAAATCGCCGGGTGCTGGTCACCGGTCATACGGGGTTCAAAGGCTCGTGGTTGGTGGCCTGGCTCAACCAGCTCGGCGCGAAAGTGACGGGCCTGGCGTTGCCCACCGACAAGGGCTCGCTGTTCGATCAATGTCACCTCGCTCAGAAGCTCACGCACCACGAAGGCGACATTCGCTCGCTCGAGACGGTGCGAAAGGTCGTCGACGCCGCGCAGCCTGAGATTCTCTTTCACCTCGCCGCGCAGCCCCTGGTTCGCCGCAGCTTCGCCGACCCGCTCGAGACGATCACCACCAACATCACCGGCACCGCGCACGTGCTCGAAGCGATTCGCCTGGGCAACGCACCCTGCGCGGTGGTCGTGATCACCAGCGACAAATGTTACGAGCCGGCGAAGGGCTCCCACGCGCACGTCGAGACCGACCCGATGGGCGGCCACGACCCGTACTCGATGAGCAAAGGCGCCGCCGAGCTGGTGTGCGCGAGCTACCGGCATTCTTTCTTTTCGCGACCGCCGAGCGAAGTGCTGCTTGCCACCGCCCGTGCGGGTAACTGCATCGGTGGCGGAGACGTGAGCGCCGATCGCCTCGTCACCGACGCGGTGCGCGCGTTCGCCTTAGGCAAGGCGGTCGAGCTGCGAAACCCCAGCTATATTCGCCCCTGGCAGCACGTGCTCGACCCGCTGCTCGGGTACCTGATGCTCGGTGCGCGGTTGCTCTCGAGCAAAGACGCGTCGTTGGCCGATGCGTTCAACTTCGGGCCTCCGGCGCAAGACGCGGCGACGGTGAAGAAGGTGGTCGAGCTGCTGATTGAATTCTGGGGCCCCGGCGCGAAGTGGCTCGACGTGTCGGGTCAGGCCAACCCGCCCGAGAACCCGCTGTTGATGCTCGACACCCACAAGGCCGAAGCCACCCTGGGGTGGAGGCCGGTGCTCTCGCTGCGCGACGCAGTGGAGTGGACAGTCGCCTGGTATCGGGCGTCGAATGATCGCAAAGACATGGTCGCGATGACGGGCCGCCAGCTCGACCACTTCATGGAGCGCCTGCCCTCATGAGCAACACGCAGAAAATCGAAGCGCTGACCGCTGAAATCATGGAGCGCGTGCGCGAGATCGCGAAGCTGAAGACCGAAGCCGCGCCTTTCACTCCGGGCGTCTCGAAGGTGCCCTACGCGGGTCGCGTATACGGCGAGCCCGAGATGGTGAACCTGATCGACGCCTCGCTCGAGTTCTGGTTGACCTCGGGCCGGTGGCACCTGCGCCTCGAGAAAGAGCTGGCCCAGTGGTACGGCCTGCGAAAAGCCTACCTCGTCAATTCAGGCTCGAGCGCGAACCTGGTCGCGGTGAGTGCGCTGTGCAGCGAGCTGCTCGGCAACCGCCGAATGCGGCCAGGCGATGAGGTGATCACGGTCGCGGCGGGCTTCCCCACCACGGTCGCTCCGTTGTTGCAGAACCGGTTGGTGCCGGTGTTCGTCGACGTCTTGCCCGGCACGTGGAACTGCGATGTCACCCAGCTCGAGGCCGCACGCACTGACAAGACGCGTGCGGTGGTGATGGCCCACACGCTGGGCAACCCCTTCGATCTCGGCGCGGTGAAGGCCTTCTGCGATCGCCACAAGCTGTGGCTCATCGAAGACAACTGCGACGCGGCGGGCTCGCTCTACAACGGGCAAAAGACCGGTACGTTCGGGCACCTGGCGACGTTGTCGTTTTACCCTCCGCACCACATGACGACCGGTGAGGGCGGCGCGATTCTCACCAACGACCCCGCGCTGGGCCGCATCATCGAGTCGGTGCGCGACTGGGGCCGTGACTGCTGGTGCCCCTCGGGCGTCGACAACACCTGCGGCAAGCGCTTCGAGCACACCGGTTTGGGCACGCTGCCGAAGGGGTACGACCACAAGTACACCTACCGTCACCTTGGCTACAATTTGAAGATGACCGACCTGACGGCCTCGGTCGGCGTGGCGCAGCTGGCCCGCCTCGACGGCTTCGGAGCGGCTCGGCGCGCGAATTGGTCGTACCTGCGGCACGCGCTCGACGAGCTGAGCCCGTACCTCGACTTTCCCGAGGCGACGCCGGGGTCTGACCCGAGCTGGTTCGGCTTCATCTTGACGGTGAAAGACAACGCGCCGTTCACCCGAGACGAGGTCGTGCAGCACCTCGAAGCGCAGAAGATTCAGACCCGCATGTTGTTCGCCGGCAACCTGATTCGCCAGCCGGCCTTCACTGATCTGGTCAAAGAGACGCAGCTGCGCGGCGAGCCGATGCCGTACCGCGTGGTCGGAGAGCTCACCAACACCGACCGCGTGATGAATCGCGCATTCTGGCTGGGCGTGTACCCGGGCATGACCGAGCCGATGCGCAAGTACATGGCCGACACGCTGACCGCGTTCGTGAAGAAGCGCGCTACCGCCGAGGGAGAACAGCCGTGAAAGTCGTGATTCTTGCTGGTGGTTTGGGCACGCGGCTCTCTGAAGTGACCGACGATCGCCCCAAGCCCATGGTCGAGATCGGTGGCCAGCCGATTCTCTGGCACATCTTGAACATCTACGCGGCGCACGGCTTCAACGAGTTCATTCTCGCGCTCGGCTACAAGCAGCACGTCGTCAAAGATTTCTTTCTGCACTACCGCGAACGGCACTCAGACCTGACGGTCGATCTCGGCGCGGGCACCAAGACGATGAGCGAGTCGAAGGCGCCTCCGTGGAAGGTGCACATGGTCGACACCGGCTTGACGACCCAGACCGGTGGCCGTGTGAAGGCCCTCAAGGAGTGGATCGGCAATGAGACCTTCATGCTGACCTACGGCGACGGCGTGGCCAACGTCGACATCAAGGCCCTGGTCGCCTACCACAAGTCGCACGGCAAGCTCGCTACGGTAACCGCGGTGCGCCCGACGGCCCGCTTCGGTGAGATGAAGATCGCCAACGGGCAGGTGATGGAGTTCAAAGAAAAACCGCAGACCGAGATCGGGTGGATCAACGGCGGCTTCTTCGTGCTCGAGCCCAAGGTCATCGACTACATCGCGCATGACCAGATGCCCTGGGAGCTCGAGCCGCTCAACAAGCTGACCCAAGAAGGCCAGCTGATGTCATTCGAGCATGGTGGCTTCTGGCAACCGATGGATACGCTGCGAGATCACCGCCTGCTCGAGTCGCTGTGGCAGAGCGGCAAGGCCCCGTGGAAAGTTTGGTAACCGCGCGTTAGATCTGCGAGCCCATGGCAACGCCGAACAAACTGTCGCTCCCCGTTTCGACCTCGACTGGCAAGCCCGAGTGGCTGAAGGTCAAGTTGCCGAGGGGCGAAGAGTACGAGCGCATCAAGGGGCTCGTGCGCGAGCTGAAGCTTGCGACGGTGTGTGAAGAGGCGCGCTGCCCGAACATCGCTGAGTGCTGGGGTGGTGGTACGGCGACGGTGATGTTGATGGGCGAGGTGTGCACCCGCGCGTGCCGGTTCTGCCACGTGAAGGTGGGGGCTCCGCCGCCGCTCGACCCGATGGAGCCCGAGAACTTGGCCCACGCGGTCAAGGCGATGAACCTCGAATACATCGTGGTGACGAGCGTGAACCGCGATGACCGACCTGATGGCGGGGCGAGCCATTTCGCCGCGGCGATTACGGCGTTGCGGCGCGAGTCTCCGAAGACCACGGTCGAGGTGCTGATCCCCGATTTTCAGGGCGTCGAGGCGTCGCTTGCGACCGTGGCCGAGGCCCGGCCTCACGTGGTGGCGCACAACATCGAGACGGTCGAGCGGCTCACGCCGAGCGTGCGAGACCGGCGTGCGACGTACCGGCAGTCACTCAAGGTGCTCGAGTATTTGAAGGGCCGGCCCGAGAAGCTCTACACGAAGAGCTCGGTGATGATCGGCCTGGGCGAGACCGACGACGAGCTCGATCAGACCTTTCGCGAGCTGCGATCAGCCGGGGTCGATGTGCTCACGCTGGGGCAATACCTGCAGCCTTCGCAGTACCACTTGCGGGTGGCGCGTTTCGCGACTCCGGCGCAGTTCGAGCAGTACAAGGCGATGGCCGAGGCCCACGGGTTTCTCTACGTCGCGTCGGGGCCGCTGGTTCGCTCGAGCTACCGCGCGGCGGAGTTCTTCATGAAGGGCTTGATGGAGCGGGAACGCACCGCAGCGAGTGTCGCGTAAACTTCACGCGCTGGCGTAGGCGTATTCGTTGAACTGCTCACCGTCGATGGCCCGCTCGATCACTGCGGTGGCGGTGGCGTCGATGCGAATGAAGCGAATGCCCAATTCGTGCGGCTGACCCATCGTCTTCTTGATCCACCGCACCTCACCGACTGCCTCGACGACTCCGGTCGGCAACCGAAACGAGAGGTGAAGCGTCGCGCCTTTTTTGATCGGCAGCGGCGTCGCCAGACAGAGCCCGCTGGTCGACACGTCGCGAATTTCTCCGCGAATGAGCATGGCAGCCGTGCCGGCACCGGCAATGCGGGCGTTGCAAGCGAAGCGGGGGAGTCGGGGCTTGAGAAGCAGCATGGTGCGGCTCCTCCATATCAACTTTCACGCCACGACATGACGCAGCGCGCTGTTGCAGTGGGGCTGAATTGAGTCGTGGTTTTGAGGGGTTATTCGCCGCCCGCGCGATGGCGCTTTTTGCGCCCCCCGCCATTCGGTCACACCTCAGCCGGGCGGAGCGGGCGTTCAAAGAGCCCCAAAAATGCCCTGCCCAGTGCCGCGTCGCCCTCGAATGCGACGCCCTCGAGCTGCCCGGTGAAGACGGCGGCCCGCAGTGACGCGGCCGATGCAGTGATGATCACGTCGGCCTTGCGCGAGCCCCTGACGATTTCGAGCTCTCGATTCGCGACCGTCGCGGTCATGCGGTCTTCTCCGATGCGGAGCTCGCAAGTGGCCCAGACGTCTCGAGATCGCGCGGGCACAAACGTCGTTTCCAGCGCCAGCATCAGCGCATCGACGCTCATGGCGCGCTTCGAGGTCGAGGCGGCCTGCGCGCCCCAGTGACCGAGCTGCATCAAGATCGGCTTGAGCGCTTGGCCCCACTCGGTGAGCTCGAAGCCGCGGGTAAGTCTGCGAATGACTCCGGTTCTGGTGAGCTCGGCCAGGCGGTGCGAGAGCACATTGGGGCTGGCTCCAATCAGGGCGTCTCGCAGCTCGGTGAACCGCTTCGGCCCGTAAGTGAGCTCGCGAATGATCAGCAGCGCCCACCGCTCTCCGAGCACATCGAGCGCCCGCGCGATGCCACAGGGGTCTTCGTAAGTACGCAGAGCTCTTTTCATGGTTGCTTCGTAGGACTCATAAGTCCTAGAAAAGGACAATGCAAACCCTCAAAGTCTTTGAGAGCGTCTTCACTGCTGGCGGTCGTTGTGTGGCACTTCGCCGCTGTAGATCACCCGCATCGGCGTGGCGTCTTGCCAGAACGCAGTCACCACGTCTTTCAAGGTCTGCCCCGCGGGCAACCCGGGCGGCTGGTAGGGCCAGACGAGCTCGTCGACGACCATGCCGTGGAGGTTGGCATCGGCGTCATTGGTTTGAGGGTCGGCCGGTGCATAGAGCCACTGCACGGGCTCGAGGGTCTGGTTGATGGTCGTCAGGTAGTCGGCCCTCGCGGCGATCGCCTGGCTGTCAGTCGTCTCAGCGTAGGGGATCAGGTAGTCGTTGAGCGCGCCCTGATCGAGCCGATTCTTGGCGACCATGGTGCGAATGCCCCAGCCCACCGGGCCCGCCGAGGTCGCTGCCGTGTAGTTGAGAAGCCCGCCTTTGCAGGTCGACTTGGGCACGCCTTTGCTTTTCGCGAGCGCGAGGCACTTCGGGTCGGCGTCGAAGCCGTAGATTTGCTCGATGTTGGCGGCGATGGTTTCCAAAGGCATTTTGCTGCCGCGGTAGGTGAAATTCGGGTCGCTGAACAAGTCGTCGGTCCACGCGGCGCTCGCGAGCACGGCGATCGATCGGTTGGCGATGCTCTGCGGCATGCGCGAGGCGAAGAGATCGAAGTTGATGAAGGCCCCGACCCCTCCGGCGGAGTTGCCTGTGACGAGCAGCTGGCTCGCGCCGTCACGCAGCCCGTAGTTTCGAAACAAGACCTCTGCGATCGAACGGGCATTGTTTCGCCCGGTGAAGACCCACTGGGCGGTGGTGGTCTTGATCGGCACCGTTTGCGGGGTCGAATTGGTGCCTGACCAGCCATCACTCGAGCAGTAATTGCCGAACGCGAAGTTCGCGTCGAAGAACATCGGGTTGATGTCGGGGTCTCGGCTCAAGATCACGCCGAGCGACGTGGTGTAGCTGTTCGAGCGATCGGCCGGGTAGCCCTTGGTCGAGATCAGGCCGACACCGCGGCCTCCGCAGGGGTTGTACTTGCCGTCGCAGTTGCCGCCGCCCTCGAAGTACACGACCCACTTGTCAGTTCGGGTGGGCGCCAGCGAGATCTGAAAAGCGAAGGGCGTTTGATCATTGCACTGCGCCTTCGACCATCGGGCATCACGGCTGGCCGGGTAGATGGTCTCGTTCTTCTGGGCCCCGATGGAGCAGCCGGTCACGTCGTAGCCGGAGCAGTCGCTGCGACAGGTGGCGGAGCCGGCGCTCCACACCGCTCCGAGCGTGGCGCAATCGACCGGTTGAGCGCTGTCACACAGCTCGTCACCTTCGATGACGTGGTCGCCGCACGCGCCGGGCATGCCCGCGTCGACGGGGGCACTGCCCGCATCATGAAGCTCGATGCCGGCGTCGAAGGGAGTAGAACCGGCGTCTTCGGCCCCGCCAGTGCCAGCGTCTCGTTGCTCGTGCGTACCGGCGTCGATGGCCGCCACCAGGCCCGCGTCACCCAGGGCCTCTTCTGTGTTCTTGCCTCCACAGCCGAGAAGCGAGACCAACCCAGCAGCCACCAGACAGCTCGAAGTTCTTGAGGTCATTCGCGGCAGAACACTGACCCCCGAATTTGGTCTCACCGGTGCGTTTTGAGCGTGTGTGACGTCACATTGTGCGCATGCGTCATGTGCGCGAGCTGACCACACAGAAAAAAGAGACCCGCGAAAATGATTCGCAACCTCGCCGTGTTGCATCAGCCAATCGAGGTAAAACGCCCACGTGATCAAGTTTTTGAAGGTCGTCGCGAAGAAGCTCAACCGCGATCGAAAGATGTCCCTCCGGGTCTTGGTCGACAAGGGAGTCTCGTATGCGCTCGCGACGGCGACGGCTCCGTTGTACCTGCGAGCCGTGACCGAGGTCGGTAGCCGGGTCAGAACGATGGGGGCGCCGCGCATCGTCAACTACGGCGTGATGCGAATCGGCAATGACGTGCGCATCTCGTCGCATGTCGTGCCCGTCGAGCTCGCCACGGGAGAGGGCGGAGAGCTGCTCATCGGCAGCGGCGTGCACATCAACTACGGCGTCTCGATCGGCGCGACCAAGTCGGTGCATATCGGCGACCGGGTGCGCATCGGGCCCTATACGCGCATCGTCGACAGTGATTTTCACGACATCTACAACCGAGCGCTGCCGGGCAAACCCTCACCCGTCGTGATCGGCAACGACGTGTGGATCGGCATGAACGCGGTGATTTTGCCGGGGGTTCACGTCGGCAGAGCCGCCGTGATCGGCACCGGCGCGGTGGTGACCAAAGACGTGCCCGACTTCGCGGTGGTCGGAGGCGTGCCCGCGAAGGTCTTGCGAATGCTCGACCCCGCGAAGTTCGTGCAAGACGTCACCGACCACCACCACTGACGTTCAGTGACCCGTGCCGGCGTCGCCGCGGCGGCTGGTCTCGAACAAGAACCAGGTGCGCCGTTCGGTCTCGTCGACCCAATTCTCAATCAGGCTGGCAGTGGCGATGTCGCGCAGGTCGGCGATCATGTCGTGCACGTCGCGAAGGCCTGACGCGAGGGTCTTGTTGTCTTCAGCGAGCTCTCTGAGCATGTCGAGGGGGTCGACGTAGGTTGCGTCGTTGTCGCTGATGCGCTGCAGCCGCGAGATGTGGCCGATCGACCGAATGGTGGTGCCACCGATCTTGCGAATGCGCTCAGCGATCACGTCGGTCATCGCGAAGAGCTGATCGGCCTGCTCGTCGAGCAGCAGGTGGTAGTCGCGAAAGTGCGGCCCACTGATGTGCCAGTGAAAGTTCTTGGTCTTCAGGTACAGCGCGAACACGTCGGCGAGGAGGGCGTTGAGGCCCGCTCCTACATCGCGCGTCGCGTCAGCGCTCAAATCGGTCGGGGTCGCCAACCGCGCGGTGCGTGCCGTCTTGAGCTTGGTCTCTGAGGTGGGGGTTTCAGCCAGTTTCTTTTTTGCCATGGGCCACTCTTCTACCGAGGCGTCGGCGGTTGCGCACCAGAAACCCCACTATTCGAAGAGCGCCTTTCTCAGCAGGGCGAGCGGGCTGCGGCGAAATTCTCGAGCGACGGGGGCCGAAGGTTTGAGCGCATCGAAGCCGTGAAATGCGCCTGGCACGATGGTCACCTCGCAGGGCACTCCAGCGGCCTTGAGGCGACGGGCGTACTCGAGATCTTCATCGTGAAACAGGTCGAAGGTGCCGACGCCGACCCACGCGGGGGGGAGGCCACTGAGGTCACCGCGCCTCGCCGGAGCGGCGTACTCGGGGGCGAGGGCTGCTCCCGGCTCCTGCTTCAGGTATGAGCGCCAGCCGTAGCGGTTGCTGCCCGTGGTCCACACCCGTGCGTGCGAGGTGTCATGGTCGGTGCGAGTGACCGTTCGATCGTCGAGCATCGGGTAGATGAGCAGCTGAAAGACGAGCGGTACCTCTTTGCGATCGTGCGCGAGCAAGGCCAGGCCAGCGGTGAGGCCTCCACCTGCGCTGGGGCCGCCAATCGCGATGCGCGCGGGGTCGACGCCGAGCGACGAGGCGTTGCCGTGCAGCCACTTGAGCGCGGAGTAACAGTCTTCGAGCGGCGTCGGGTACGGGTGCTTGGGCGCGAGCCGATAGCGAACAGCGACCACGACGATGCCCAGCTCGCGCGCATAGAACGCGCTGCTCAGCTCATCTTGTTCAGGGCTGCCGATGATGAACCCACCCCCGTGAAGCCACAGCAATGCAGGGGCGGGGGTCTTGAGGGTCTTCGGCCGGTACACGCGAACGCCGACCCCGGGGGCGTTGGGCAGGCTGAGATTCTCGACGTCGACGTCGTCGATCTTCGGAGGCTTGAGGCGCTTCGTCGCCCACTGCGCAAACGCCACCAACCGCGGCCCAAAGCTGAACCTTGGGATGAAGCGGCCAAAGCGGAGGTCAGGATGGAAGGAGGCCATTGTTCTGCGAGCCTACCCGCGGCGGCCGGGGAATGAGGGCCTCACGCTTGATCTTGACGAGCCCCATCGCGTCGAGCGCACGGCAGACCACGAAGCCCAAATCGACCTCTGAGCGGCGATACGAGAATGAGGCCGAGGCGGGGTACCGGTGGTGGTTGTTCTGAAACCCCTCGCCCATGATCAGCCACGCGGCGAAGTGGTTGTTGCGGGAGTTGTCGTCGAGCTCGAAGTTGCGGCCTCCGATCGCGTGCCCGAAGAAGTTCACGATGCCGCCCTGCACTGGGTGGCTCATCATGCCGGCGAAGTAGGCCAGCCCGAGCAGCCAACCGACGCTCACCGCCAGCAACAGGCCGATGGCCACGTGCATCAGGTAGGGCAGGTACCACCGCTTGGTGCGATTGAGTGGGCTCAAGTCGAAGTCGAGGTCTTTCGCGTACTTGAGGTACTTGGGCTTTTGCTTGAGCAGGCCGATGATCGCCTGCTTGTAGCCGCGCAGCTGCGCCAGGCCGATGCCGAAGAAGCCCACGTTGAGCGGCGAGTGCGGGTCATTCGGCCCGTCGGAGTGCTCGTGATGCATGCGGTGCATCACCACCCAGCCCTTGGGGTCGATGCCGGTGAGCCAGTTGCCCCCGACGAGGATTACCTTCTTCAAGACCGGGTGCAGGGTCAGGGCCTTGTGCGCGAGGCCTCGGTGATAGCCGATGGTGATCGTCAGCACGTTCAGCAGGTACGCCGTCAAAAAGACCACACCGCAAATCACGAAATACATGCGAGGCTCCTTGGGGTCTCAGGCGGTGTTACTCGCCAGTAGGTTACTCATTAGTAAGTTACTCGCCGGTAAGGTGCAAGCCGAAATGAAGAAAAAACAACGTCTGTCGGCCGCGGAGCGTCGCTCTCAGCTGTTGGAGGTGGCGCGAAAGGTCTTCGCCGCCCGCGGGTATGAGGCGACCTCGCTCGACGACGTGGCGAAGAAGGCCGGAGTCTCGAAGCCGATTCTGTATGAGCACTTCGGCGCGAAAGAAGGGCTCTACGCGGCGATCGTGGCCAAGGAGATGGACCAGCTGGTCGCGACGGTCTCGGCGGCGATCGCCCAAGGGTCAGCCCGGGAGCGCTTCGAGGGCGCGGTGGTGGCCTTCTTGTCGTACGCGAGGGAGGAGCCGGCGGGGTTCGCGGTATTGACGCGTGATTCTCCGACCTCGGCGCGGCGCGGGCTGACGCGGGTCATCGACGATTTGGCGCAGCGGGTGGGCGACATCTTCAGCGACGAGTTCGAGGCGGCGGGGTTCAACGCGAAGGTCGCTCCGATCTATGCAAACGCGATCGTGGGCATGGTGACGCAGGTGGGTCAGTGGTGGGCGGCCGAGGGCAGCTCATTTTCGCTCGAGCAGGTGGTCAAGCACGTCACCGCCTTCGGGTGGATGGGCCTGAGGCACCTGCCGTTGGACCCGGTGTCGGCGAAGCGCGGGCGAGCTTAAAGGCTCTCGATGATCAGCTCGACTCGGCCGCTCAGCGAGGTTCGCACGGGAGCAGGCTGGCGCACCTGGCGAAAAGCCCGGCCGCACCCGCCGCTCGGTACGGCCTCGTAGACCCAGCGTTGGCCCGCTTCTCGGTAAGCGCCCGAGACCCGAATGCTCTCAGGCTCGACCCGTTCGACCGTGAAACCGCCGGGCAAGGCCTTGCCGCCCGCACACTTCCACGCTTGGGCAGCGGTCTTTTCGACGGCCCCCCAGGTGGCCCAGCGAACGTTGAGCTGCTGGAGCGTCTTGATGACTGTCTGGTGCACCTGCCACCCGTTGTTGAATGGCTCGAGTTGAATGCAGAGCTCGCGGCATGCCGTTTTGTTGGCGACTGGGCTGAGGCCTCGGCTGAGAGCCCCCTCTGCCACTGCGACCAGTCGACGAAGGTAGGCGCTTCAGCGGGGTTGCCCGGCATGTCGCACTGAGCGAACGCCCGAACGGAGAAGACCATCGAAATGACGAACGCTGCGCGCACACAGACCTCCACGAAGTAGACGCGATGAATCTGGCGAAACGCAGCGCCTTGGGAAAGATTCACGACCATGCCTGCCATTCGAAAGTTGATGTGCGCCAATCGTGGTGAAATCGCGATTCGCGTCTTTCGCGCCTGCAACGAATTGGGCATTCGCACCGTCGCGATTTACAGCGACGAAGACCGGTTGCACGAGCACCGCCACAAGGCCGATGAGGCGTACCGGGTGGGGCAGGGCAAGCGCCCGGTCGAGGCCTACCTCGGCATTCAAGAGATTCTCGACGTGGCGGTGGCCGCCGGCGTCGACGCGATTCACCCGGGCTACGGTTTCTTGTCTGAAAACGCAGACTTCGCCCGTGCCTGCCAGCAGCGTGGCATCACCTTCATCGGCCCAACGCCCGACGTCGTGGCGTTGATGGGCGACAAATTGGCCGCAAAAGCGCTGGCGCAAAAAGTCGGAGTGACCTGCGTGCCGGGCGCGACCTTGAGCGGCGACTTGCTGGGTCAAGCCGAGGCCTTCTTCGACACGTACGGCGGCCCCGTTTTGGTGAAGGCGGCCAACGGGGGCGGTGGGCGCGGCATGCGGGTCGTTCGATCTCGCGACGGGTTGGCTGAGGCGCTTCGCTCGGCCCAGAACGAATCGAAGACCGCGTTCGGCAGCGACGTGGTGTTTCTCGAACGATTTCTCGAGAAGGTGCGCCACATCGAAGTGCAGGTGTTGGGAGACCACCACGGCAATCTGGTGCACCTCTTCGAGCGAGACTGCTCGGTACAGCGGCGTCATCAGAAGGTGATCGAAATCGCTCCCGCTCCGACCCTCGACCCGGGCCTGCGAGCGCGCATCTGCGAGGCCGCGCTCACCCTGGTCAAGGCCGCCAAGTACACCAGTGCCGGCACGGTCGAGTTTCTGGTCGAGGGCGACAACTTCTTCTTCATCGAAGTGAACGCGCGCCTGCAGGTCGAGCACACGGTGACCGAGCAGGTGACCGGCGTCGACCTCGTTCAGGCGCAGATTCACATCGCGCAGGGCGAAGCGCTCTCATCGCCATTGATTCGCATCGCGAACCAGGCGGCGATCACCACGCGTGGCTTCGCGATTCAGCTTCGCGTGACGACTGAAGACCCCTCGAACCAATTTTTACCCGACGCCGGCACGTTGACGGCCTGGCGCGCGGCGACCGGGTTTGGCATTCGGCTCGATGGCGGCAACGGGTACAACGGCGCGTACATCTCGTCTGCCTACGACTCGATGCTCGTGAAGATCATCGCCTACGCGTCGACCTTCGAGCAGACGGTGCAGAAGGCCCAGCGCGCGGTGCGTGAATTTCGAATTCGCGGCGTGAAGACGAACCTCTCGTTTCTCGAGAACGTGTTGGCGCACCCGGTTTTTCTCGCCGGCACCACGTGGACACGGTTCATCGACGAGACGCCGGAGCTGTTCGAGCTGGCCCCGCGGCGTGACCGAGCCAGCAAGCTGCTGCAGTACCTGGGAGACGTGATCGTCAACGGTCACCCCACGGTGAAGAAGGAGCAACGCCTCGCGCCGACCAAGCTGCTCGAGGCGCGGCTGCCGACGGTGCCTCGGGGGCCTCCGCCGGCGGGTACGGCGCAGATTCTCGCCGAGCGTGGCGCAGAAGGTCTGGCGCAGTGGGTGCTCTCGCAGACCAAGCCGCTGCTCACCGACACCACGATGCGCGACGCCCACCAGTCACTGCTGGCGACTCGTATGCGTACCTACGACATCTTGAAGGTGGCCAACGCGACCGCGCACCTGGCGCCCGAGCTGTTCAGCCTCGAGTCATGGGGTGGGGCGACGTTCGACACGGCGTACCGGTTTCTCCACGACGACCCGTGGGAGCGCCTGCGTAAATTGAAGTCAGCCGCCCCGAACCTGCTGCAGCAGATGTTGCTGCGCGGAGCGAACGCGGTTGGCTACACGCACTACCCCGACAACGTGGTCGAGGCGTTCATCGATGAAGCGGCCGAGGCGGGCGTCGACGTGTTTCGCGTGTTCGATTCGCTCAATGACCTCGAGAGCATGCGGGTCTCGATCGATCGCATTCGCAAGACGGGCAAAGTGGCCGAGGTCGCGATTTGCTACACCGGTGACGTCGCGAACCCGAAGCGGCCCAAGTACACGCTCGATTATTACGCCGACCTGGCCAAGCGCATCGAAGACCTGGGCGCGCACTTCTTGTGCATCAAAGACATGGCAGGCCTGCTGCGGCCTCGCGCTGCGGGGTTGCTGGTCGACCGTTTGAAACAGACCACCAAGCTCCCGCTGCACCTGCACACGCACGACACCTCGGGCAACGGCGTGGCGATGCTGCTGACGGCGATCGACCACGGCGTTCACATCGTCGATGTGGCGTTGGCTCCGATGGCGGGGTTGACCAGCCAGCCCTCGATGAACGCGTTGGTCGCCGCGCTGCGTGGGTACCCGCGCGACACCGGGCTCACCAACAAGAAGTTGCAGCCGCTCGCCGACTACTGGGAAGACGTTCGCGAGTACTACGCGCCGTTCGAGTGCGGCCTGAAGAGCGCGACCAGCGAGGTGTATTTTCACGAGATACCCGGCGGTCAGTACTCGAACTTGCGGCCGCAAGTGGCTGAGCTCGGGCTCCTGCCGCGGTGGAACGAGGTCAAAGAGGCCTTTGCGCTCGTGAATTTGCTGTGCGGAGACATCCCCAAGGTCACGCCGTCGTCGAAGATGGTCGGCGACTTCGCGATTTTTCTGGTGAAGAACGACCTCATCGTTCGCGGTGAGACGCTCGAAGAGGCCGCTCGCAAAACCGAGGCCCGGTTGATTGCTCAAGCGGCGCAGGTCGACTTTCCTTCGAGCGTGGTGGGGTACTTTCAGGGCCAGTTGGGGCAGCCACCCGGCGGTTTCCCCGAGGCGCTGCGCACTGCGATTTTGAAAGGCATGCCACGGGTCAACGGTCTGCCCGGCAAGAGCCTGCCGCCGCTCGACTTCGAGAAGTACACCGCGATGGTGTCGACCAAGCTGGGCCGGCCTGCCACGCGTGACGAGGTGGTGTCGCACGCGTTGTACCCCCGCGTGCTCGATGACTTCTTCGACGCTCGGGCTCGCTACGAAGACGTCTCGATTCTCGACACGCCCACGTACTTCTACGGCCTCGAAGTGGGCCAAGAGCGCTGGGTCGACCTCGAACCCGGCAAGACCCTCGTCATTTCACTCGGAGCCGTCTCTGACCCTTCACCCGACGGCGTGCGCACGGTCTTCTTCGAGCTGAACGGCCATGGGCGGCAGGTGTCGGTGAAAGACAAGTCACTGGTGTCATCAGTGGCCGAGCGACGCACGGCTGAAAAGGGCAACGCCGCGCATGTCGGCGCCTCGATGCCGGGCGTGGTGATCGCACTGCACACGGCGGCGGGCGCGAAGGTCGAGGCGGGCGCTCCGTTGCTCACCCTCGAGGCAATGAAGATGGAGACCGTGGTGCGCGCTCCGGCGACCGGCACCGTCAAGGAGCTGCTCGTGGGGCTGAAGGCGAAGGTTCAGGCGGGCGACTTGTTGGTCGCGCTGGGCTGAGCCCACTTTCGCAGCACCAGCAGGGCGGCGACGGCGAGTGACCCGCCGTCTGCCGAGCACCCGCAGCCGACGGGCTTGGTGAGGGGCTCGATGCCTCCGTCAAAACCATCGTCGATGATCTGGCCAACTCCGGCATCGCTGACTCCTGCGTCAGGCCGGAGTGCGACGCCCGAGTCGGTGGCAGCCCCTGCATCTGCGACCACCACGGCGCCGAATTCATAGGCTCCGACGTCGATAACACCCGAGACGGGTCGCGCTTGGGTGCTCAGCGGGTGCACATACTGCTTCGCTGGCACCACGGTGACTCCGGTCGCCGAGACCGCGGCGCCCTGGTCGATCGCATTCGACCCCGCCATCAACCTGAAATCGACGTTCGCCTGGTCGGTGAGTCCGGTCGCCGTGTTGACGTTGTTCTGCACCATCGCCGCGGCCTGATTCGTCACCGTGCCGACGCTGACCATCAAGTTGTTCGCGACCAGCGCCGGCGTGGTGACGCCCGCCTGCACATCGAGCAGCTCGACGCTGCCGCCGCGCAGGTTCACGATGGTGTTGTTGACGACGTACACGTCGGTGAGCGGGTTGTTCGCGTTGGCGCCTTCTCCGCGGTACCCGATGACGTAGGTGTTGAGCGAATTGGCGCCCTTTAGAATCAGGTTGCCGAGAATGACCGTCTGCCCGCCATTGGGCACGTCGATGCTGCGGCTCGAGCGGCCTCCGAGGTCGTCGAAGCGGTTGTATTCAATGATGTTTACCGCCGCGCGGGTCTTGAGCAGGTGGCCTGAGTCGCCCAGCGTGCCTTGCAGCCGGTGCGACCAGTTGCCGCGAAACTCGAGGCGCCCGATGTTGCCGATGTACAGGTTGTGCGTGTACCCGGCGTCGCCGTACCCATTGTCGTCGAACTCGCTGTTCTCGATGATGACCACGCTGGCCGAGCCGCCTCCGCCGAGAATGCCGTTCTCATTGTGACGAAAGACGCAGCCTCGAACGGTCAACCCGTTGCCTTCTTGACGAATGCCGGCGCCGTTGGCCCCGTCATTGGGGTCGACCTTGGCGTCTCGAAACTCGACGTTTTCGATGGTCGTATTGCTGCCGGTGACCACCCAAATGCCTTTTTTGCCTGAAATCATGCCCCCCGCGGCGATGATCGGGCGGCCCCCAACGCCCCGAATCGTGAGCCCGTTCTTGGAGACCGGACAAACGTCACCGGTGTAGGTCGCGGCATCGATTTCGACCGTGTCTCCATTGGAGGCGGCGGCAAAAGCGGCGCAGGGCGCGGAGTACGTTTTCCCGGCGCCAACCTGCAGAATCGGGCCCATCGTGGTGAGGATCAAGGCTTGCCAGAGCATGGGCGGTTCTTATCAGGCCGAAGATGACCCTGGCCTATAAGTCGCTCTGAAGTTAAAGGCGCCCCATGAGTACACGGGGTACAGGGCTGTGGGACAACGAGAAGAGCGTCGACCAGCTCGGACGATTCACCAAAATCGAAGCAAAGCCGACGCTGATTGACTACCTGGTGTCGCACGCAGTGAAGCTGTGGTTCGCCGAAATCGATGGCACCACCTTCGCTCGCGCCGTCGACCGCAAGTCGCGCGAGGCCATTCGCCTGCCCAAGCCGCTGTTCAACGGGCTGGTCGAGCTGGCTCGCAACCCGAAGCTGTCGGCGCGCGGCTCACGCAAGCCCGAGCATCTCAAGATTCTCGGCCCGAACCGAGACGGCTACCGTCTCGACCCGCTCTTCGCGATGGAAGAAGTGCCCGCGATGCTGGCACCGATGGCCGAGCTCTTGGCCGAGCGCCTCGACCGCGCCTTCAAGACCAAGAAGACCTTCGCCGAAGAGCCGCTCACCGAGCTTGGCATGTTGCTCGAGCTGACCAACGCCCGCATGTACCCGAGCGCCGAGCGCCTCGCCGCGTGGGAAGCCGGCTTCAACAAGATGAACGAGCGAACGACCGAAGATCGCCCCCTGTGGGACGAGTTCGTCACCCGGGTGCGCCCGATCTTCGCGATGTTGGCCAAGCCTTCGTAAGCGGGCTTCGGCGTCGCGGGTTTTTTTTGGTGTAGAACCCGCAGCCATGTCCGCTCCCGAACGTTTTGCGACCCATCAGGTCGAGAACCAGGTGCCGGTGCTGGGCGCCTACAATGCCTATTCGACCGACACCGCGCTGCGCGAGGCCATCGCTCGCGAGGGTGGGGCCTGGGCCGACGGCGATCTCACCTCGTATGGAGCGGTCGCTGGCGGCGAGCTGATGCAGCTCGGGTACACCGCCAACGAGAACAAGCCCAAGCTGCGCGGGTTCGACCGCAACGGCCAGCGCATCGACGAGATCGAATTTCATCCTGCGTACCACCGGGTGATGCAGCTCGCGATGCAGGCTGGCATTCACTGCTACGCGTGGACGCACGAGAAGCAGCCCGGCGCCCAGGTGGCTCGATCGGGGCTCTTCTACCTGAGCTACCAAGCCGAGAGCGGCACCTGCTGCCCGCTGACCATGACCTCGGCCGTGGTACCGGCCTTGAGGCACAACCCGGCGCTTGCCGAGGTGTGGCTGCCTCGGGTCACTTCGCTCGAGTACGACCCGCGCTCGCTGCCTGCCGAGGCGAAGCGGGGTTGCACGATGGGCATGGGCATGACCGAGAAGCAGGGCGGGTCAGATGTTCGGGCGAATACGACCACCGCCACGCCGCAGGGCGACGGCAGCTACGAGATCATCGGCCACAAGTGGTTCTTCTCGGCGCCGATGTGCGACGCGTGGTTGGTGTTGGCGAACGCTCCGGGCGGCATCACCTGCTTCTTGATGCCCCGCTTTCGACCCGATAGCACCCGCAACGAGATTCGAATTCAGCGGCTCAAAGACAAGCTGGGTGACTGGAGCAATGCTTCGAGCGAGGTCGAGTTTCAGGCCGCCTATGCGCAGCGAATCGGCGACGAGGGCCGCGGGGTGGCGACGATCTTGGAGATGGTGTCGCTGACCCGGCTCGACTGCATGGTCGGCTCGGCGGGGCTGATGCGGCAGGCGACCGTGCAGGCGCTCCACCACGCAGAGCGTCGCAAGGCCTTCGGCAAGCGGCTGATCGAGCAACCGCTGATGCGCAACGTACTGGCCGACCTGGTGCTCGAGGTCGAAGCGGCGACGGCGTTGTCGTTTCGGGTGGCGCGGGCGGTCGATGGGCGCGCACGTGACCCGCACGAGGCGGCGCTGGCCCGGTTGGGTACGGCGCTGGGCAAGTATTGGGTGTGCAAGCGGGCACCGGTGTTGGTGAATGAAGCCCAAGAATGCCTGGGTGGCGCGGGGTACGTGGAGGAGTCGAGCCTTTCGCGGTTGTACCGGCAGGCGCCGCTCAACTCGATTTGGGAGGGCTGCGGCAACATTCAGTGCCTCGATGTGCTGCGGGCGCTGGCGAAGGAGCCTGAGACGCAGACGGCGTTCTTCAAGGAGCTCGGGGCGGCGAAGGGCGCGAACGCGGAGCTGGATCGGGAGACGCAGTCTTTGATGAAGGCGTTCGATGACCGTTCGACGCTCGAGATGCGGGCGCGGCGGGTGGTCGAGCGAATGACGCTGGCGCTGCAGGCATCGATTTTGTTGAGGTCGGGCAACGCTGAGGTAGCTGACTCGTTCTGCAAATCGCGGCTGGGTGATGACCACGGAGCGGCGTTCGGCACGTTGCCACCGAGCGCGGCGATCGATGCGTTGATCGCGAGGGGTACGCTGGCTGGGTGATTATTGGCCGCTGGTCCTGAGGGACTCGAAGGACCCTGACACGGCGTGTGTCCTTCAGACTCAGCGGGTCCTTCGACTGCGGCCCTGCGGGCCTTCGCTCAGGATGAACGGGTGTTTACACACGTGCTCACTCGCCGGCCGGCCTCAACGGTGCTACGCGCGCCGCACCTATGACACGGTTCGGGCTCTTCAGCGCAGCAGTGGTTCTCGCGATTGCCGGGTGTGGCCTCGCCCCCGGTGGCGACTCGTCTCTCCCAGTCGACGACGCCGACGCGACCGCCGAGCTCTCGGTACCGCCCGTCTTTCGCACCAACGCCGCCTGCCCGGCCACCACCAGCAGCGACCCGCTCGTGGTCTCGACCGATCGCGGCCCAATCAAAGGCAAGCGCAGCAACGGCGCCAACGCCTTTCTCGGCGTACCCTTCGCAAAGCCGCCCGTCGGTGAAGGCCGGTTCGCTCCGCCGCGCGACCTCGACTGCCACAGCCAGGTCATGCCAGCGATCGACTACGGGCACGCCTGCGCGCAAAGCCTCCTCGGCGTGCAAAGCGGCGACGAAGATTGCCTCTTTCTCAACGTGTGGACCCCGAAGGTCGACTCGACCGCGAAGCTGCCGGTGCTCTTTTTCGTTCATGGCGGCGCTGAAGTGCTCGGTTCGTCGAGCCAGAACGGTGGCCTCGGCAACCTGTATGAAGGCGCCTCGTTCGCCCGCAACCAGAACGTGGTGGTGGTCTCGGTCAATTACCGCCTCGGCCCCTTGGGCTTTCTCTCGCACCCCGCGCTCGACGCCGAGACTGTTGGAGGCACCTCAGGCAATTACGGCCTTCAAGACATCATCACCGCCCTCGAGTGGACCCAGGCGAACATCACCAAGCTCGGTGGCGACCCGAAGCGCGTGATGCTCTTCGGCGAATCGGCCGGAGCCCTCAACACCTGCGCGCTCCTCGCCTCACCCTTGGCCAAGGGCCGCTTCACCACCGCGTTGATGGAGAGCGGTGCCTGCGAGGCCGCTCCCCCCGCTGTTCGGGCCGCTCAGGCCAAGGCGCTCATCGATGACCTCAAGTGCAAGGGCACTCCGAGCGAAATCGCCCGCTGCTTGCGCGCGAAGCCCGTCTCGAAGCTGACCGTCGAGCCGCTCGACTCGCTGAGCATCTTGCCTGTCACCAAGATCGACCTGCAGGCCGCGTGGTACCTCGGCTGGGGCCCGACCATCGACGGCAAGCTGCTGACCCAACGCCCCATCGAGGCGATTCGAAAGGGCGAGCACAACCACATGCCCTTCGTCATCGGCACCAACGCCGACGAGACCGAGCTCTTCATGCCGGCGATCTACAACACCTGTTTCGACGTCGCGCTCGACCAGTATCAGCGCCTTGGGCCAGACCTCGCGTCAGCCGTCTCGCAGCGCTACCCGTGCTTTTCATACCTGCTGGCGCGCCATGCCCAGGTCGCGTGGACGACCGACGCCCAATTCACCTGTGAAGCGCGGCGCATCGCCCGCGCAATGGCGGCCAACCAGTCGCAGCCCGTCTACCGCTACCGCTACACCCACATCGGCCGAGGCTCGGCAATGACGCTGCTGCGGGCGACGCACACCGCTGAGCTGCCCTTCGTGTTCGACACCGTCGATGCCTGGGGCGGCGTCGCGACTCCCGCTGAGCAGAAGATGACCAGCGCGTTGCAGAGCTATTGGGCGAGCTTCGCGGGCACCAAGACCCCGCGCGCGCCGGGTGCTGCTGCCTGGCCCCGGTATACGACCGCGAGCGAACGCGTGCTGGTGCTCGACCAGGAGCCCGCAGCCGCAGCGAAACCCGAATCAGACCCCTGCGACCTCTGGGACAGCGTTACTCCGGGCTGAGCAGGGTAGCGAGCTCTTCGATTTCGAAGGGCTTGGCCAGGTGATCATCAAAGCCGGCGTTGAGCGCCTCGATCTTGTCTGACGGCTGGGCGCGGCCGGTCATCGCGATCAGGCGCATCTTCTTGCCAGCGAGCGAGGCCCGCATGCGCTTGGCGACCTCGTAGCCATCGATGTCAGGCAGCCCGACGTCGATCAGCACCACGTCATACTCGGCCTGCGAGAACTCAGCGACGGCGCCGAGGCCATCACTGGCGGTGGTGACGGCATGACCCAGGTCTTCGACGAGGGCTTGAAGCGTCTCTCGAAGAATCTCGGAGTCTTCGACGAGCAGAATTCGGAGCTTGGCGGCGGCAGACATTTCGATTGCCACTGTACCCGACAGGTGAGGCGTTCGCCTCAATGGTTTCGGCCGGCACCTGGTACCATCGCGCGCACATGGGTGTGCAGCAGGTCGTACAAGAGGCGATGGCGAACGTGCTCGAAGCCAGGCGTCGCGGTTTGATGCACGTGTCGCTCGAGGGGCGCGAAGGCAAGACCGTCACGCTCCCGGGTGGGCGCAAGGTTCGCGAGTTCATCAACTGCAGTTACCTGGGGCTCGACCAGAACCCGCGGGTCATTGCGCGTGGCAAAGACCTCCTCGACGCGTGGGGGGTGCACTTCTGCTCGGCGCGCACCCGGTTTTCGATCGCGCCCAACCGTGAGCTCGAAGAGGGCCTCAGCCGGTTCTTCGGTGGTCGGGCGATCACCTTCCCCTCGGTGACGGCGACGCACTTGTCGGTGCTGCCGTTGGTCGCCAGCGGTGCAATCTGGGGTGGCACGCGCCGCAGCAGGCTCATCTTCGACCGCTTTGCGCATGCCTCGATGGCGTCGCTCAAGGGCATGCTCCGTGAGAGTTGTCGGGTCGAGACCATTGGCCACAATGATCTCGACGCGCTCGAGACCCAGTTCAAAGAGGCCGCCGAGGCGAACGAGTGCGCCGTGTTCGTCGCCGACAGCGTCTATTCGATGGGGGGGCGCTGCCCGCTCAATGAAGTGCTGGCCCTGGCCGACCGCTACGACGGCAAGCTCTACCTCGACGATGCGCATGGCACGTCGATCTTCGGGCCCAGGGGTGAGGGCGCGGTCTTCGAGACGCTCGGCGCGGTCAACCCGCACATCATCTCGACGTTCTCGCTCTCGAAGGGCTTCGGCACCAATGGCGGAGGCGTCGTGGTGCCCTCGGTACAAGAAGAAGACGTGGTTCGCTTCTTCGGCACCTCGTACGCGTTCAGTGGGTCACTCGATTATTCGGCGATGGGGGCGGCGATGGCGTCGCTCGAGCTGCACCTCGACGGCACGGTCGCAGGCCTGCAGAAGCGGCTGCACCAGCGAGTGGCCATGTTCGATGCGCTGCGTGGCACGGCGGCGCACGCCTTCAGCCCGATTCGAATGGTGCCGCAAGCGTCGGCCAGCGCCGCGCTCGAGACCGGTGAGCGGCTGATCGAGCGTGGGTATTTCGTCTCGGTCGTGATGTTCCCCGTGGTGCCGCGTGATGCGCCGCAGCTGCGGGTGTGCCTGTCGGTCGATCACACCGATGACGACCTGAAGGGGCTGTGTGCCGCGCTCGGTGGCTGAGTCGACCCGCGCGCGAGTCGACGCGGAGGCGCCCGAGCTGGTGCGTGCGTTCGCCGAGCAGCTGCGACGTCGACCCGCGCTCAAGGGCATTTCGCTGCTGGCGGCGCCAGTCACCTTGCCCGTCGCGGCTCGCGCGTTCATCGCCCGGCAGTGCGAGCTGGTGCGCTCGGCATTGCTTCGAGTCGCCACAGCCGCGCGGTGGAACCTCGAGCTGCCGATGCCGGAGGGCCTGGCTCGACTGGTCGACTCCGAGTCGCTCGCCTTGCCCCGGCTCGACGCCTGCAGGCTCGACGCGTTCTGTGATGCAGACGGGGGGGCGCTCCAGTTTTTGGAGATTCAGGCCGGAGACCCGAGCGGTCTCGGCATGGCTGACGCGGCGCTTGGGTGCATGCGGTCTCTTGGCGCGCCGGCCCCGTATTTTTTCGAAGCGCGACGGCAACAGGTGCTTCGACAGTGGCGAGGGCCAGGGCTCCCACGGGTCGCGGTGGTGAACGAAGACGCGTCGTTCGTGCTCTCTGACACCGAGCTGATGGCCGAGGCGCTGCGCGCGAACGGGCACCAGGCCCAGCGCGTCGATGCTCGCCGATTCACGTTCGAGGGCGGTCGGCTCGAAGCCGAGGGTGCGCAGTACGACGTGATTCTTCGAGACAGCCACGAAGAGCTCGGCCCGGCGACAGAAGGCCTCAACCGGGCGCTCGAAGCGGGCCTGCCGCGGTTCAACCCGCTGCGCGACGTGTGGTTCGACGACAAAGGGTGCTTCGCGATGCTCTGGGAGCAGCTCGGGGCCTTGCCGGCTGACGAGCGCGAAGCCGTTGAACGGCATGTGCCACAGACCGTGCGGGTGACCGACGCATCACGGGCCCGCTTGGTCTCCGACCGCCCGGGGTGGGTTCTCAAACCGGCGCAGGGGTACGGCGGGTTCGGGGTGGTGATCGGCCGAGATGTCGATGACGCGACCTGGAGCACTGCGCTGGTGAGCCCTCGGCGCATGGTGGCCCAGCGGTACGTCGAGGTGCCTCGGCAGCCCGTCGCCCGGGTCGTGGGCGAGGGGGTCGAGTGGCGCGAACAGTATGTGACCTTGAGCTTCTGGCTCCACCAGGGCCGGTTTTCGGTCGCTTACGCACGCGCCGGCGAGCGCCGAGTCGTGAATGTGCACCAGGGCGGCGGGCTGGGGCCGTTGATTTTCGAGGGCTGAGGGGCTGGCAGAGTCTCGGAATATGAGAATTGTTACGCCGGGTTGCACAGACCCATTGGGTTGTGTGTAGAAACGACCATGGCCCCCGTTCGACCGACGACAACCCCTCCGCTGCTGCCGAAGGCGACTGACAAGACCGAAGCACCCAAGGGCGACTATTCGGTCAAGAAGGGCGACACGCTCGAGAAGATCGCCACGAAATTGGTGACCGACTCCGGCGGCACCGCGACCAAAGCGAACGTCGCGAAGGCCCTGGCTGCGCTCAAGAAGGCGAACCCAGAGCTCGTCACGGCCGCGCGCGATGGTGGCAACAAGATTCGCATCGGCGATCAGGTCAAATACCCCAAGCTCGACGCGCAGGGTGGTTGGGCTTCGGCAGGGGCCGCGAGCAACGCAGGCGCTCCGACCAAGGCGAGCGCGGCGGCCGCGAAAGATCAGATGGGCACGCTCAAGCTCGACAAAGAGCTGACCGAGGCCGCCCGCACGTTCTCGACGAAGCGGCCCACTGCCGACGAGGCCAAGCAGCTCAACGGCCTGCTCGAGCGCATCAAGACCGATGCCCCCAAGCTGCTCGACACGCCGGCAGCCCGCGTGCTAAGGCCCGGTTGATGCCTGACGCGACCTCAGCCGAGCCACCGCGCCTGCCCGATGACGTGCAGTCGAAGCCGGCTCGACGCGAGCAGCCCGCTGAAGTCGAGATGGCGCCTCGCCGGCCGCGACAGCCGCTCGAGTAAGTGAAGGCCTCCTCACGAACGCGGCTGCCGGTCGATCAGGCCCTCACCTCGACCGTCGACAAGGCGTTGAAACGCAACCTGGGCGAGCTTCGTGATTACACCGCCGCTTTTCACGAGCGGTGGCACCGCTGGGGCGTCACCACCATTCGCGGCTCGGGCTGGTCATTGCGCCCGATGTTCTTGCCGGCGCGCAAGCTTGATTTCGTGGCTGCGTCGCTCCACGCGCGGCTGTCGGCGTTGCGGCACCACCTGCGCTCGCTCAGTCAGCGGCCAGGGCAGCTCGGCAAGGTGCTACCGCTGCCCAAGGGCTTCGAGCGCGCGATTGATGTCGACGCCGGGCTCGCGTCGCAGGAGTGGCTCGCCCACCTTCGCCCCGACGGTTTTCTCTTCGAAGATCGATTCGTGCTCAGCGAGATCAACTTCGGCAATGGTCTGGCCGTCAGCTGTGGCTACACCGAGGTCGTGCATGACTACTGGCGCGGGCACCCGGTGCTGCGAAAACTGGGGCTGAACGTGGCCCAGCTGCACCG
>JANLPS010000113.1:0-4201 GCA_031367385.1 Archangium sp.
TGGTCGACCGGCGTGTGGTCATCGGCTATCGCCTCGACCACTTTGGCAGGCTTGGTCGGTTCGGCGCCGACCGCGAAGTAGATGGGGATGAGGTTCACGAGCTTCATGCCGTACAAGGGGCTCGAGGTGTCGATGACCATCGCGCAGTGACGGGCCGTCAGCACGGTGTCGGGGGTGATGAGGGTCGCGGTGCAGAAGAACGAGTAGTTGCCCGAGTCGTCCATGGTGCCGACCGTGCCGACCGCGTCGAGTACCTTCGCGCGCGCATCGAAGCCACCGATGATCTCCTTCGAGTCTTGCGTCGACTGTTCAACCGGAGTCGACGTTGATTCGGTACCGCAAGCAGCGAGCACGGCCGCAACAGCGAAAATCGCGAAACGCAGTTTCATCGGGTTCTCTTTTGCCCCCAAGATCGGGGAGTGGGTGGTTGGCTGGCGGGGCATGTCGCACATGCACTCACGTCTCGCAACCGCCAAGCGCGACAAATTCAACGACCTTGCGCGTCACCGATGCAGTCGCGAACTGACGGGCGTCAGCGCCATTGCGGCGCGAGGCGTTTCTTTCGTCAATTCATGACTTTGTGCTGAAACCAACCCCCGGGAAACCGAGCGAGGAGCGACCGTGAACAAGCCGAATGACGGCGCTGACGTCGAGGCGGAGCTTCAAAGCCTGGTACGCGCCGAGGCGATCGCGGGCGAGCAGGCGCAGCTTGCGACGGCGACGCCGCGATCACCGCTGCCAATCGAGGTCACCACGTTTCCCAAGCGGGGCACTCCAGTGCCGACGCTCTCGCCGCCGGTGCAGTTGGTGAATGTGGTGCCGTCGGCGACGCCGCCGTCTCCAGCGCCTTGGCCGGCGCACGACGCCACGCGCTCGCCCTCCGGCGCGGCACCACCCACTTTCTTCGATGGGCCGTCACCCGTCGCCGCGCAATCGGGTGCCAGAGCGCAGTCACCGTTGGCCGCGACATCACTCTCCGGAGCAGCATCGCTCACCGGGGCACCATCACCCTCCGCCCCGCGCTCGACCTCCAGCGCGACCCCGCCGTCCGCTGCTCCATCGCTCACCGGGGCACCATCACCCTCCGCCCCGCGCTCGACCGCCGCGACCCCGCCGTTCGATGCTCCATCACCCGACACCGAAGAACTTCACGCCGGCGAGCCCGCTCCCGGCACCCGCATTCACCACTACGAGGTCATCAAGCTCATCGGCCGCGGAGGCATGGGCAGCGTCTACCTCGGCCGCGACACCCGGCTCGGCCGCAAAGTCGCGATCAAATTCTTGCACACCCAGTCAGCCGAGCTGACCAAGCGCTTCATTCTCGAGGCCCGCACCACCGCCGCCTGCAGCCACGAGAACATCGTCGTCATCTACGAGGTCGACGCCTGGGGCAACGCCCCCTTCATGGTCCTCGAGTACCTCCAGGGCCAGCCACTCACCAAGCTCATCCCCGAGGGCAAGTTGCCGCCGAGCCGCGCGGTCGAGCTGATGGTGCCGGTCGTCAAGGCGCTGGCGTACGCGCACTCCCAAGGCGTGGTGCACCGCGACCTCAAGCCCGACAACGTCTTCGTCACCGACTCGGGCCTGACCAAGGTGCTCGACTTCGGCATCGCCAAGGTCTTGCAGAGCGACGAAAAAGCGCCCGACGCCGCGAGCCGGCCGCGCGCTCCGAAGGCGAGCCTCGAAGACGAAGATCACGGCGAGCTGACCCAACACGGCGCGATGATGGGCACCCTGCCCTTCATGGCCCCCGAGCAATGGGGCATCGGCGTGCCAATCGATCACCGCGCTGACCTCTGGGCCGTCGGCATCATGCTCTACCGCATGCTCTCCGGGCAGCACCCACTCGCGCCGCTGACCGGCCAGCAGCTGATGGTCACGGGCATTCTCTCCACGCCGATGCCGAAGCTCGAGACCGTCGCGCCCGAGGTGCCCAAAGCCTTGGCCGAGGCGGTCGACAAGTGCCTGCTCAAGCCCAAGGAGCTCCGCTGGGCCGACGCGGTGAGCCTGCTGCGAGCCCTCGAGCCGTTTCTGCCCGGGCGATTCACCCGCGAGCTGACCCTCGACGAGAGCCCCTACGCGGGCCTGTCATCGTTTCAAGAGGCCGACGCCGACCGCTTCTTCGGCCGCCAGCTCGAGGTCGCGGCGATGGTGAACAAGCTCCGCGAGCGCCCGGCGGTGGCGGTGGTCGGGCCCTCGGGGGCCGGCAAATCGTCGTTCGTGCGCGCGGGCGTGGTGCCTGCCCTCAAGCGCTCCGGCGACTGGGAAAGCCTGGTGATGCGCCCGGGCCGAAACCCGCTGGCGGCCCTGGCGAGCCTGATCGCGCCGATGCTCGGCAGCTCAGACTCGGTGGCGGCTGATCTCCATGCGCAGACCACGCTGGCCGAGCGGCTCACCACCGAGCCAGGCCTGGTCGGAGCGGTGCTGCGCGCGAGGGCGCGACGAGAGAAGAAGAACCTCTTGCTCTTCGTCGACCAATTCGAAGAGCTCTACACCCTGGTGTCGAACCCGGCCGAGCGCTGGGCCTTCACTTCGTGCCTGACCGCGGTCGCCGATGACGTGACGTCTCCGATTCGGCTGGTGCTCTCGGTGCGTTCAGATTTTCTGGGTCGCGTGCCCGAAGACCCGAGCTTCATGGCCGAGCTGAGCCAGGGCCTGGTGTTCTTGAACGCTCCTGGCACCGAGGGCCTGCGCGAGGCTCTTGTGCAGCCCGCGGAGATGGCCGGGTACACCTTCGAGACCCCCAACATCGTCGCCGACATGATCTCGCACCTCTCGAGCACGCAAGGCGCCCTGCCCCTGCTGCAGTTCGCCGCGCAAAAGCTGTGGGAGAACCGAGACCCGAACGCCAAGCGCCTCACCAGACTTGGGTACGAGGCGATCGGCGGAGTGGCGGGCGCGCTGGCCTCGCACGCCGACGCGGTGCTCGCAAAGCTGCGGCCCCAAGCGCTGCCGTTGGTCAGGGCGATGCTGCTGCGGCTGGTGACGCCTGAGCGCACGCGGGCGATCGTCTCGATGGCCGAGCTCCACGAGGTCACGCATCACGCCGCAGAGTCGCAAGGGCTGGTAGACGAGCTGGTCGCCGCCCGGCTGTTGGTGGTGCAGACCGGCGCGGGCGTGGCGACCGTTGAAATCGTTCACGAATCGCTCATTCACGCCTGGCCCACCCTTCGCCGCTGGCTCGAAGAGAGCGGCGAAGACTCAGCGTTTCTCGAGCAGGTTCGGGTGGCGAGCAAGCAGTGGCAGCAGCAGAGCCGCGACCCCCACCTGCTGTGGCGCGGTGAGCTGGCCGATGAAGCCGCTCGGTTTCGCCGGCGCTTTCGCGGCACGTTGAGCGACTCGCAGGTCGTCTTTCTCGACTCGACCATCGCGCTGGCGGCGCGGGCCGTGCGGCGACGGAGAACCGCGGTCGCCTCGGCCCTGGCGGTGCTCACCGCGGGCCTGCTCGCCGCTGGGTTCTCACTGGTTCAGATTCAACGCGCGAAGAACGAGGCCGACGAGCAGAAGACCATCGCGCAGGCCGCCGAGGCCCAGGCGAGGGCCAATCAGCTGCAGGCCGAAGACAGAAAGCGGGCGCTCGACGCCGCCAAGAAAGAGCTCGAGCAGCAGAACGAGGCGCTCAAGCAGCAGACGGCCGCGCTGACCGAAGCCGTCAACGCCGCCAACACCGCGCGTGAGCAAGCCGTGGAGTCAGAAAGCAAAGCCAAGATGAGCGCCGAAGAAGCAGCCGCGGCGCGCGAGCACACCGAAGAATCGAAGCGACGGGTCGAGCAGGCGATGTCGAAGGTCGAGGCGCTGCGGCGAGAAGAGAGCGCGCGGGCCAAGCGGCTCGAGCAACAGCTGGGCAGCCCGGTGATTGACGAGCTCAAGTAAAGGACGGCGTCGATGCGGTGTGTACGGACAGTGGTGCTGATGCTGATGCTGGGCGCATCGAGCGCGCTCGCGCAGCAGACCAACCTCGACAACAACGCCGCCGGAGACCGCCCGTGGGCCAAGGGGGTCTGGCCCGAGAAACAGAAGAAGGCGCTCGAGCTGTTTCGCGAGGGCAACACCGCGCTCAAAGACAGCCTCTTCAAAGCCGCGGCCGAGAAGTACAAGCTCGCCCTCGCCCAGTGGGACCACCCGGCCATTCACTACAACCTGGCGCTCGCGTACCTGCAGATCGCTCCGCCGGAAGACACCTACGAGCAGGTGCTGGCGG
>JANLPS010000153.1:0-4546 GCA_031367385.1 Archangium sp.
ACCCACGCCATGCCCACCTGCGCGCCTTGATAGGCCAGCATCGGGACCGCGATCGCCACGCCGACCTCTCGGCACCGTTGAATCAGCAGCGCGCCATTGGCCTCGGTCACCTTCGCCGAGAGCACCTCATTGCCGATGATCAGCGCCGCGAGGCTCATCGCCGTCTCGGGTGCTTGAGGGTGGCGATGACCTCCAGCGCCTGCGCGGTCACCTCTTCAATCGGCAGGCCTCCATCGAGTGTCACGATCTGCTCGCCGGCATTGGCGCGCAGCAAGATCGCCTGGCGGTACTGCTTGGCGGTTCGACGCTGGGCCTCGTCGGTCTCGTAGAGCTCTTCAGCGAGGCCACGGTCTTTGCGACGCCGCGCCGCCACCTTGAGGTCGATGTTCAAGAAGATCGTCACGTCAGGTTTGAGCGCCTGGCCATTGATTGACGCCACCCACGCCATGCCCACCTGCGCGCCTTGATAGGCCAGCGACGAGAGCACATAGCGATCGCAGAGCACGACGGCGCCTCGGGCCAGCGCGGGCTCGATCTCAGCCGCGAGGTGATCGACCCTGTCTGCGGCAAACAGCAGCGCGAGCGTCTCGGGCGTCAACGCGCCCAACTTCTGTGGCAACGTCAACCGCCCGCCGAGGGCCTGGCGAATCAGCATGCCCACCGGCCCGTTCGAAGGCTCGTTGGTGACATGCACCTCGCGGCCGGCGGCTCGCAGCGCCTTCGCCAAGGTCATGCACTGCGTGGTGGTGCCCGCGCCGTCGAGGCCCTCGAGCACGACAAAGAGCCCCCGCGAAGTCACGGCAGCAACGCCCGGGGGTCATCGAGGCCGAGCTCCTGGCGCAACCGCTTGAGCTTGCTGAAGGCCACCAGCTCGATGCGCAGCGCCTGCCGCCCCAACACGTAGCGCACGATCGAATACACCAGCACGCCCAGCGCGACGAGCGCGAGGGCCGCGGTCGGCAGCTCGTATTCCGACCCGAAGTCCCACCAGAGCTTGCCGGCGGTGGCTGCGCCGATCAGGCCGACCAAGAGACTGATCGCCCCATGCGCGAAGTGCAGCGTGCTGCGCCGGGTCGAGACAGCGCTCAAAGTGGCATCGTATTCGGCTCGCAGCTGCACGGAGTTGGTCACAGGCCGCGCACTAAACACATCGGGGAAGACGAGGTCCAGCCCTACGCGGTGGCGGGAGGCACTTCTCGGCCACAGTCGGTGCAGCGCTGGCCGGGCTTGGCGGGGGCCCCGCAGCTGCGGCAGCGCACGGTCTCGGTGCTTTGCTTGGGCTTCACCCCGGTGGCGGCGACCACCGGTGCGCTCACCTTGGGCAGCCGCATGCCGCACTTCTCGCAAATGACTCCCTCGGCCTGCACGTTGCGGCAATAGCGACAGGTCACCGCGCCAGTGGGGGCCGCGGTTCTGGCGCCGTCGTCAGGGGCCCGGTCGTCGGTCATGTCGGCGACCCGCTCGGTCGCCAGAGCGCCCACGGGCGCGTTCTCGGTGCGCTCCATGTCGGTCATCGACTCGACGGCCACCTCGCCGGCCGAGAAGGTGGTCACCTCGAGATCAGCGACCGCGTCGAGCGCGATTTCGCCGACCCGCTCACCGATGGTGGCCTCGAGCCCCTCGACGACCTGGGGCGCCGCGGGGGGAGCTCCGAGATCATCGAGGCCGCCGAGATCTTTGCCGCAGACCTCGCACTCGACGCCGAACTCCTGTTGGTGCTCGCAGACTGGGCAGATCATCGCCGCTGACTCTACTCCTTCAGTTATACGCAGACCTGCCCATCGACGCCGCCGGTCAACTGATCGCCTCCGATGACGATGATTGAGGTGGCCCGCGTCGAGGCCGCTCACGGTGAGCTGCTCCGAGAGTGGCGCCGGGTCGGCATTTGGGCAGCCCAGTTGGGTGTGGGTGAAACAGCTACCCGAGCACGAAGGGGTTACTCCTTGAGATGAAAGCTCAGCCGGCCGAGGAGGTACTGGAGGCTGCTCCCGCCGCTGATGTCAAAGAGGTAGGTGCCGGCATCGAGGCCCGTGAGGGTATGTTGACCGCCCTCGGGAATCTGATTCTGAGCGGTACAGCTCAGCTCGTTGAGGGCGAAGCACGACCCGGAGAAGACACTCACCGCGAAGTCGGCGGGGTAGACAGGAGAAGGTGTGGCCTCAACCTTCAGATCACCCAGCGCAGGCAACACCACTCGAACCGCGGCGGTTCGCTTCGGCGCCGTTTGGCAACTGGGCTCCAAAAGGGGGTCGAAGTCATCGTTTACTGCCTTGATGAGGGCTCCCAGCTCATGCGCTCCGGTCGGCACGAGAGTCACTGGGGGTGCGGAGCTGCACCTCGCAGACATCAACTGGGGCTCGAGCACGCAGAAACGGCTGCAGCCATCGTTGTCGGCGACGTTGCCGTCGTCGCACGCTTCAGTGCCGTCGACCACGCCATCGCCGCAGTACGGACCATCCGGTACCGGGAGCGCGAGGAGGCTCACCTTGGCCGGGGAGCCAAACACCTCGATCCCCACAATCCAGTCTCCGGGGGTGAGCACGCCGGTCGTGAGATTGTCCAGGCTGCAAACGAGCTCTTCGACTTGGCACTTGGGGCCCCTGAGCGAGACGTGGCTCTGCGAGGCGATCGCGAGGTTGGCTCGAAAGGGCAGCCTCACCGAGAAGGTATTGGCATTGACTGAGCACCCCGAGGGCAGCCTGCCAACGCCGGCTGGGTTGAACGCCAAGACGGCAGCCCCCAGGCCTCCACCCGTCACCGGCACCAGGCGAACAGGGGTTGGGTCGAGGCAGCTCAAGCCCCCGCCCAGCTGCTCTTCGAGCTGGCAGGTCTGCGAGCACCCGTCGCCTGCGAGGCGATTGCCGTCGTCACACTGCTCCCCAACGCCTGGAGTACCATCGCCGCACCCGACGCTGACCGAGGCGCCTCCACCCGTACCGGCGTCGTAGCTGAAGCCGCCTTGGGAGAGCTGAATCGTGCCGAGCTCGGTGACGCCGCCCGGGCTCGAGATGACGTTGTAGATGACCGCATCGGAGTACCCGGCGGCCCTCGCGACCACGGTGACGCGCCCAGCCGCGACGGGCCCGCTGAATTGCCCATCGGCCGACGCCGGCAGCACGGTCGTCGCGTTGCTTTGAATGGCAGAGACCCTCACCGAGAGGAGATCTCCCGAGGGGCTCAGTTGAACCGACCCACGCAGGGTGGCCGGCTCGTTAATTGACGGGAGCAAGGTCAGCTTCGCCAACGAGAGCTGCTCGCCCGAGCGCACGTCGAGCCCGTCGATGCGCTGACTCGCGAACCCGTCGCGCGATGCCGCCACCGAGATGGTGCCCTCAGGCACGCCGGTGAGCAGGTAGGCCCCGGTGTCTGAGGTACGGGCCGCGATCGGGTACCCGGGCACGAAGACGTCGACACCGGCGCTCGAAGCGCGGCCGGTGAGGGCGACCACTCCCGTAATCGTCGCGGTCGAGCGCAGCGAGATGGTGCCGACCGACACGTCGCGGTCGGGCTTGATGTTGTACGCCGCGAAGTCGAGGGAGCGGGCGAGGTCGTCGACTCCGTCGTGATCGACGTCGAGGCTGAGCACCAACGCGCCAGTCGCCGAAGTGATCGGGCCGATGCTGAACGCGCCCTGGCTCGAGGCGACCGCCCCGATCGAGGTGCCCGCAACCGTGACGATCGCTCCGCTCGCGGGGTCGGGTACGCCACTCGCGTTCGAGAGCACGATGAACCCCGAGACGCGCCCCACTTGCTTGTCGGGTACGGTCAGGTCGCGACACCCACAGAACAGCACGAGAACAGCGGCCAAAAACCTCGCTGCCATCGCGTTCGCGTGCGAGCTCACAGTGGCCGCAGCCTAGCCAGAGCGTGCTCACCGCGCAGGGTAGGCCTTCGCCCACACCTGGCCTGCGTCTTCAGCCGACCCGGGCCAGGGTCAGCCGGCCTTCCCACCGCTCTTCGAGCGCCTTCACCAGCGGTGCGTTGCCCGGGTGCTCGAGCTTCGGGTCGGCGTCGACCACCGCGCGGGCCTCGAGCTGCGCCTGTGCGTTGAGCGCTTGATCTCTGACCAGGTTGGCCACCGCCAGCTCGGGCAGCCCGCTCTGGCGCGTGCCCAGAAATTCACCGGGGCCGCGAATCTCGAGATCGCGCTCGGCGATGACGAAGCCATCGGTGCTCTGCTCCATCACCGCGAGGCGATTGCGGCCCTCTTCGCTCAGCGCGTAGCCGGCGAGCAGCACGCAGTACGACTTCGCGGCGCCACGCCCGACCCGGCCGCGCAGCTGGTGCAGCTGCGAGAGCCCGAACCGCTCGGAGTGCTCGATCACCATCACCGAGGCATTGGGCACATCGACCCCGACCTCGACCACGGTGGTGCAGACCAGCAGGTCGACCTCGTGCGCGCGAAACGCGTTCATCACCACGTCTTTTTCATCGGCCTTCATGCGGCCGTGCAGCAACCCCAGCCGCGCCGTGGGGAAGATGGCGGCGAGCTGCTCGGCGCCCTGGGTCGCGTCGGCGAGGTCGATCTTCTCTGACTCTTCGACCA
>JANLPS010000156.1:0-3553 GCA_031367385.1 Archangium sp.
CCGCCCGGCCCGGCCTGGTCATGCTGAGCTTGTGGAAGTGCGGCGAGCTCAGTGGAGCCGCCTGCGCCGATGGCACCCAGTGGTTTCAAGACAAAATCGTGGCGTTCACGCTCTCCACTCCCACGACCTTGATCAACCTCGTGAGCACTCCGCCCTTCAGGTGCGGCGCGAACTGCAACCCCGACGCGGCCGCCAACGCAGACTTCACCAAGCTCATCTTCGCGACGCCGTGGAGGCCGGACTCCGAGACCTCGGTCTCGAGCTTCGTGGTCGACCTCCCTGCGTGCGCCTGGCCGTAACCTTTTTGGAGTATCGTCGCCCGCCCCAATGCCGCTGCTCGCCTTGCTCATTGCTCTCGCCGCTCCGCCGAATGGCTTGGCCGACGCCTGCGCGAGCGCCGCCGAGAAAGCTGAGCCGCTGAAGAAAGCCGGTCATTTCTCAGAGGCGCTGAGCGCACTCGAGCGCTGCGTGAGCAACAGCTGCCCGAAGGCGGTCAACGAATATTGCCGCACGATGAAGTCAGAGCTCGACCTCGCGCAGCCCACCATCGAGGTCTCGATTCAAGACGAGCAGCTCGGCCGGTTGATGAGCGCGCGGGTGATGCTCGATGGCGTCGAGAAAGGCTGGAGCGCTGGGGCGCTCCCGGTCGACCCGGGGGTGCATCAGCTGCATGTCGAGCTCGAAGGGTACGTGCCGTACGACGAGGCGCTGGGCCTGCGAGCCGGTGAAAAGCGGCGCCCAGTGATCGTTGTGATGAAGCCGGTGGTGCTCACGCCGACGGGGCGCGAGGTGCCGCCCACGCCCCCGCCGGTGCTGGTGGCCGAGCGAATGATGGAGACGGGGCCCTCGTTTCCCGCCTGGCCGATGATGGTCGCGGGCGTCGGCGCGACGGCCAGCTGGGCGACGTTCATCGGGCTTGGGCTCTTCGTGAAGAATGACCTCAAGCAAATGCTCAAGAACTGCGCGCCGGGCTGTGACCCCACCCGCACCCGCGAGCTGCAGCTGCGGGCTGGCATCGCCGATACCGGGCTGGTGCTCGGCAGCCTGCTCACCGCGCTCACCACCTACTTCGTGATTCGCTATGTGCTCGAGCTGCCGCCGCCTCGGGTGGCAAGCAACTAGTGGGCATGGAGGGCGCTCCGAAGAGACTGGGTCGCTACACGCTGCTCGCCGAGATCGCCTCGGGCGGCATGGCGACCGTGTACCTGGGGCGGCTCGAGGGTGAGGCCGGCTTCAGGCGGCCGGTGGCGGTCAAAGCGCTGCACCCCGCCTACGCGAAAGACCCCGCCTTCGTGGCGATGCTGCTCGATGAGGCGCGCATCGTGTCGCACATCGCGCACCCGAACGTCGTGCAGGTGCTCGACGTGGTGGCCGAAGCCGGTGAGCTGGCCCTGGTGATGGAGCACGTTCGCGGGGCCTCGCTCTCGGTGCTCTTGCGCTCGAAGAAGGCACCCTCGCACCCGATCGCCGTGTCGATTGCCCTCGACGCGCTGAGGGGGTTGCACGCGGCGCACGTCGCCCTCGACGCCGAGCACCGGCAGCTGGAGATCGTTCACCGCGACGTCTCGCCCCAAAACCTGATCGTCGGCTTCGATGGCATCTGCCGGGTGCTCGACTTCGGCATCGCCAAGGCGCTGGGGCGCAGCACCAACACCGACGCCGGCACCATCAAAGGCAAGCTCGGGTACATGTCGCCCGAGCAGGTGCTGGGCAAGACCGTCGACGCCAGCACCGATACCTACGCGATGGGCATCGTGCTCTGGGAGCTGCTCGCCGGCCGACGCCTCTTCGTCGCCGTCACCCAGGCCGAGCTCGCGCAGCGGGTTCATGATGGCCTGACCCCCGATGAGGTGACCTTGCCGGGCGTACCGGGCCTGGTGCTCGAGGTGCTTCGAAAAGCCCTCGCGCGAGCGCCGGGTGACCGCTTTGCCACCGCCCAAGACTTCGCCGACGCGCTCGAGCAGGCGGCGCCTCGGGCGCGCAGCAAAGAGGTGGGCGACTGGGTGGCGACGGCCGCCCCACCCGAGGCATCGGCCGTGAGAGCGGCGCTCGCGGCGCCCAATTCGGCGGCAACGGTCAGTGACCTTCAAACCGCTTCGGCGATTCTCGTCGGCAAAGAGGGCGCCGAGCCCAGCCCGGCACCGGCGCCCCGTCGTTGGCCCTTCGCGGTGTTGGCAGCGCTGGCGGTCGCCGCCGCTGTGGTGTGGCTGCAACGCGCCCCCGTGATGAACACCGTGACGTCAGAAGTCATTGATTCAGGTATGCAGCCTCTCTCAGCGCGCGTCGAGCCTGTGGTGCCGGTACCGCCGCCTGTGCCGCTCGCCCCAGAACCTCCCCTCGACGCGGGGGCGCGGCCGCTGATCGCCCCCAGACCCCCTTCGAAGCGGCCAGCGAAGAAGGCGACCGCCGAGGTCGACTGTGCAGTACCCTGGGAGCTCGACGCCTCCGGAAACCGCATCTTCAAACGCGCTTGCCTCAAGTGACTCCCGTGGCCCAACCCGATACCCAGACCCACAGCGATTTGTTCGGCAACCAGGGCAAGGTGCCCGCGCCAGAAGTGGCGTTGGTGCTGAGCAGCGACGACGCCGATGGCACCCTGCCGTTCTTCACCCCGATTCGCAGCCAGGTCTTCTTCATCGGCCGAGAGCCGGTGGGCGGAGGCCTGAGCCTGCCGGTCGCGTCGGTCTCGCGCACCCACGCGGAGATCAGCCGGCAGGGCGAGGGCTTCGTCATCAAAGACTTGAACAGCCGAAACGGCGTGTTCGTCGACGGCCGCAAGGTCACCGAAGCGCCCCTCGCGCCGTGGAGCGTGGTGCGCCTGGGCGACGTGGTCTTCATCTTCGTGGTCGGCTCGCTGGCACCCTACGAGGCCTTCGACCCGTCGCGGCGGCCGAGCGCGAACAACGGCCTCGCGATGATCGCCGGCCCGCTGCTCAGTGAGCTCGAGCGGCAAGTACGCCAAATCGCGCCCTCGTCGATGCCGGTGTTGGTGCTCGGCGAGACCGGGGTCGGCAAAGAAGCCGTGGCCCGGGCGATTCACACGCTCGGGGGCCGATCAGGGCGCTTCTACGCGCTCAACTGCGCGGCGATACCCGAACAGCTCGTCGAATCGGAGCTGTTCGGTCACGTCAAGGCGACCTTCACCGCAGCCACCCAGCCCTATGACGGCGGGTTTCGCGCCGCCAACGGGGGCACGCTGTTGCTCGATGAGGTGAGCGACCTGCCGCTGGAGACCCAAGTGAAGTTGCTGCGGGTGCTGGAGACGCAGACGGTCACTCCGGTGGGCTCGACCGAGGCGATACCCGTCGATGTGCGCCTGGTGGCGAGCACCCACCGCGACCTGCGGGGCATGGCGACCAAGGGCACCTTTCGAGGCGACCTGTTTGCGCGCTTGAATGGGTTTCAGCTGGCGATACCCCCGCTGCGGCATCGAAAAGAAGACCTCATCTGGCTGCTGCGCCAGGTGGTGGGTCAGAGCCAGTTCACCTTTCGGTTTCTCTACGGGCTGATCTTGTACGACTGGCCGTTCAACGTGCGCGAGGTGATGAGCGTG
>JANLPS010000205.1:0-10473 GCA_031367385.1 Archangium sp.
CCCCGAATCGAGACCTGGGCGCCCAAGGCATTGAGTCCCTCCATCTCGGTGACCGAAGTCGCGTTGAGCTTGGTGATGTCCCACGCCCGCACTTCCCCTTTCATGTCGCCGGTCAAATAGAGCCGATGGCCGGGCACCGCCGTACAGCTTCGAATGGTGCCTCCGTGACCGTGATGCGCGAATTCGACTTTTCCATTTCGGAGGCTGACTCGGCGGACCACTCCGCTGGTGGCGGTGAGGACCGACCGATCTCCGAGAAAATCAGCGCATCGATTCACCCCGAGGGCCACGAACGTTTGAAAATCTCGGCTACCGGTTGCCACACGCCAGACGTTGAGGGTGCCATCTTCGCCCACGCTCGTCATTCGCTCGCGATCGGCAGACAGCTCGATCTTTCGCACGACGCCGGCGTGAGCTGGCACTTGCCAGAGCAATTTCCCGGTGGCGAGGTCGACGGCCCCAACGACTCCGTCGGCCGTTGCAAACACAGCTCGGTCGCCAGCGGCGAAGCCGAGATGTCGAATGAGCCTCGGCGTTTCAAAGACCCATTGAAGCTTCGCGCCTCGATACGAGCGCAGCCCATGAAAGCCGAGCGGGCCGTCCAAAATGAGGCCTCCGTACACCAAGAGGTCTCCCTTCGGCGAGTAGCTGCCCTCGACCAACTCAGCGGGGCCAAAGTCGAGCTTGCTGATCTCTTCTCCGTTGATTTTGCGAACCGACACCTGCGCGGGGCCCTCACCGACGGCGAAGCGTTCTGCGTTGGGCGAAGGGTTGACGCTGTAGCCTTTGAACTCGAGCGGTGTTGTCTCAACAGTGCCTGTCTCGAGGTTGAGAACACGAAATGCATTATCAAGACACGCAAGCGCCACATGTCTCATGTCAGGGAGCAGGGTGCCGTTCGGACACCGCACCTCCCAGCGGGCCAGCACCTTGAGCTCAGGTAACGAGAGCTGGAGTATTTCTTTGGTGCTCGTCGCAAGAACCCACCGCTCATCTCGGTCGACCAGCAGAACGCCCACCATTCCTCCCAGGGGCAGGCTGGCGACCGCCACCGCCCCTTCGAGGCCAAGCGCCGCCTCGCTCATCACATGGTCGAGCGCCTCGCCGCTCGCCCCGGCCTGCTCCGCCGCCGAGCCGTACACGAAGGCCTCCATCGGCAAGTCGTTCGTCATCGCCAGGCGCGCCTGCTCGAACCACAGCCGCTGAACGCTCAGCTTCGCCTCGGCCGCCGACACCGTGGCCTTGGCGAGCGACGCGTCAGAGAGCGCATAGGCGCGCAGCACGACGATGAGGCCCACCGCCAACGTCACGAACGCGACCGCCGCGAGCGAACGTCGAATCGTCTGGGCTCGACGCTCTTCTTTGAGCGAGGCCTGCGCGAACGCCTCTTCGAGCACCGTCAGCCGCCCCGCGTACCTGGCACGCCAGAGCCGGTACTCGGTCAGGGTCTCCTTGCGCCACAGCACCCCCGACGGCCGGCCGCGCTCCTCCCACTGGCGGGCGGCCGCGCGCAGCGAATCGCGTAACCGCGCGGAGTCGGCGTCTTCTCGCTGCCAGGTCACCAACCGCGGCCAGGCCACGATCAGCGCTTCGTGAATGATCTCGATGCGGTCATCGCCGGTCGGGCTCTCCGAGGCGACCAGCAAGCGGGCGCTGAGCAGCTTCTCGAGCACCACCGACACCGCCTTCGTGTCACCCAGCACCTCGACGGCCTCTTGCCGCGAGAGCACTGAGCGGGTGCCCTGCCCGGTGACCAGCTGCCGAAACAGCTCGCGCACCAACCGCTGCTCTTCGGCGGTAAACGCAGCCATGGTCGCTTCGGCGTGGTGCGCCAACGCGCCGCCGACACCACCGAGCGCCTCGTAGGCCTTGCCGCGCATCAAGCGCAGGTGGCGATCTCGAAGCTCCCACAGCTGCGAGGCGGTGAACGAGAGCAGCGCCAGCGCGCCGGGCGTCTGCGCGACGGCCTCGACCATCTGCTGGGGCAGGGCGGGGTCATCGAACCCGTAGCCGACCCGGCGTGCGGGCTCGGTCACGACGCGCATCAGGTCGGCGGGCTCGGGGGTCGCCAGCAATTGCAGCGCGTTCGAGAGCCGCTCGCGAAAGACCGCCAGCTGCAGTACCCGCATCAAGAAGTCATCGCGGAGGGTGATCACCACCCGTAGCCGGCCGCTGGCATGCTCGGCGTACGCCAACAGCCGCGTCGCGAAGTCGTCTCGCACGGCCTGGTCTTGGCAAAGGGTGACGAGCTCTTCGAACTGGTCAATCACCAGCACGCAGGTCGTCTCAGGCGGCAGCGCGCTCGCCAGCACGTCGGCCGCCAGCGCGGGTGCCGCGTCATTCGGCGCGAGGGTGAAGCCCGCGCTCACCAGCATCGCGTTGAGCGCGACCAATGGAGAGCTGCCGGGGCGGAAGACCAGGGCGCGCCACCCCGCAGGCAGCAGCGGCAGCACACCCGCCAGCACGAACGACGACTTGCCGGTGCCAGATGGCCCGACGACCGCCAGCAACCGCTCGGAGCGCAGCCGGTTGGCGAACGCCTCAGACTCGTGCTCGCGACCGAAGAAGTTGTCGGCGTCGCCGGCGCTGAAGCTGGTCAAGCCCAGGTACGGTGGCCGCTCGGCATCAGGGCTGTTCTTTCGCGGGTCGACATCGAGGCCGAGGCTGGCGAGCAGCCCCCAGACCGACGGGTCTTGTCGCTCGAGCCCGGTGGGCAGCGCGACCAGGCGGGCTCCATGGCGACCTGGGCCATCGAGAAAGAAGACCTCTTCAGGGGCCCCCCCGCCCGGGGCGATGAGCTGGGCGAACGGCGTCAGCTCGAGCACGGGCAAGCCGACCCCGTCGACCAGCGCGACCTGGTTCTTCTGCAGCGCCGACTCGACTGAGGCGTTGATTCGGCTCGCGCGCCTCGTGCCCATCCACCGTTCGGGGGTCAGGCGCTGAACGACGAGGGTGTAGTCGTACAAGAAGCTGGCCGCTTCGAGGAGCTTGCTGACCAGCGGCACCGCACGGTGCAAGTACAGGTTCGCTGCGTCATCGAGGGCGTCTTTGCCCGGGGGGTCGAGCGAGACCAGCTCCTCGAGCGCCAGGGCCCCGGTCGCCCCCGTGCTGGCGTCGAAGAACCGAACCAGCTCGGGCACCGGGTGCGCCTCACGGCGGTCGGCAAACGGCTGCAAGAAGGCCTTCACCAGGGCAAGCCATTGCGACGTTTCTAACCCTTGCTGTGCGAGCAGCCGGAGCAGCTCGATCACCTGAGCCGCTTCGGGCGACTGCCCTGCACCCACCCGCATTCGAGCCGAGAGCGCGATCACGGCGAGGTACCGAACGAAGGTGGTGACGATCGCCCGCACGGCCACGACCCCCTGCGCCGCGGAGTGGGCGCTGTCGAGCAACGCCACCGCCTCGGCAATGGGCTGGGGGGCCTCGGCCAAGACATTCTCGCGCACGCCGGCGTCGAGCTGCGGCAAAGGGGTGGCCTCGCTCTGAAGCCCGGCTGCCTGTCGGAGCGCCGAGGCGAACTCCAGGGCTGAGGCGAATCGCTGGTCGGGCATCTTGGCGGCCGCCTTCGCCAACACGTCGTAGAGCTCGCTGGAGAGCCATTCTCGCAGCGGCGGCAACGGCTTCGTGGCGTGAGCCAGCGCCAGGGCTCGTACCGTCTTGCCGCTGAAGGGCATTCTGCCGGTCAGGCACTGATAGGCGAGAATCGAGAGTGCGTAGACATCGGTTCTCGCGTCGACCCCCGACGCGTCGACCCATTGTTCGGGCGCCATGTAATGCGGCGTGCCCACCACGCCGCCGACATGGGTCAGCACCAGGGAGTCTGACTGGGTCAGCAGGTCATTCTTGCCCTCGGCCGGGAGATTGGTCTTCCCGTCGGGCGGCAGACTGGTGGTGGCCTCGGCGGGGCGGTTGTGAGTGGCTTCGTGTTGAGTCTCATGCAACCCGCTGGGGGTCGACATGGGCGTCGACGTGGAGATGCCCTGACTGTCTTGAACCGTCGGCTGTGCGCGTGCGATGCCCAGGTCAAGCAGCTTGGGCATCAAGCGGCCCGCGCGCTGGAGCACCATCACGTTCGCCGGCTTGATGTCGCGGTGAATGATTCGCTGTTCGTGGGCGGCGTTGAGCACTTCACAGAGCCGGTCGAACAGAGGCACGAATCGCGCGAGCGGAATGGGCCCTTGTTTTTCGAGCACCTGGTCGAGCGGCGTGCCCCGCACCAACTCCATCGCGATCCACAGAACGCCGTCGGGCTCGGAGCCGAACGCGTAGACGTGGGCGGCGTAGGGGTGGTCGAGCCGCGACGCGAGACGAGCCTCACGCAGAAAGCGCTCAGCCCCACCTGCGCTGTCTTGCCGGAGCAGGACCTTGATGACGGCTTCGCGGCCGAGCGCCAGTTGTTCGGCGCGGTACACTTCTCCCGAGCCGCCGTGGCCGATCGGCTCGCGAACGACGAAGTCTCCAAAGGTCCTGCCGGTATAGGTGCCTGACATCGATCTCCGGGGCTGGCTGCTCCGGCGGACACTACCGCCAAACCTCGCACAGCGAGGCCCCAAAACCCGGTGCCTGGGGGCCGTGACGGCGAGAGTTGGCTCAGCGCATGGTTCGACAAGCTCACCATGAGAGTTTGCTTGTTCCCTCAGAGTGATTTTCTCGGTGGTGGTGAAAAATAAGCCCCACAACCAGCAAAGTCATCGAGCAACGAATTCGCTCGGAGCGAGGTCGGTTCGGCGAACCAGAACCGCGGGACGCCGCAAAGTGCCCGTCAACCATCTTTGTGACCTCAAAATCGAGTGAAAGACGGGTGCGCCGATTCCAGTTGGTGGGGTACGGGTCGGTCACCGAAAGCGTCAAATTGACGTCATCTCCCGCGCTGCGAACAGGGTCGCCCAGAGTTGTCGCATCGAGGGCAGGAGCCTACTAGACGCACTTCAATGAGCCAGTCGCCTGAAGTCATCGCGCAGCACGGCCTGAAGCCAGACGAGTACGAGCGCATCGTGGGCCACCTGGGGCGAGCGCCCAACCTGCTCGAGCTGGGCATCTTCTCGGTGCTCTGGAGCGAGCACTGCTCGTACAAATCGTCTCGCAAGCATCTGAAGAACTTTCCCACCACGGGGCCCAATGTGTTGGTCGGCCCGGGTGAGAACGCGGGCGTGGTCTCGATTGGCGACGGCGACGCGGTGGCCTTCAAGATGGAGTCGCACAACCACCCCTCGTACATCGAGCCCTACCAAGGGGCTGCGACCGGCGTCGGTGGCATCATGCGCGACGTGTTCACCATGGGTGCAAGGCCGATCGCCAACTTGAACTCGCTGCGCTTCGGCAAGCCCTCGCACCCCAAGACCAGGTGGCTGGTCGAAGGCGTGGTGTCGGGCATCGCGGGCTACGGCAACTGCATGGGCGTGCCGACCGTCGGCGGAGAAGTGGCCTTCGACGAGTCGTATGACGGCAACTGCCTGGTCAACGCGTTCACGGTTGGCGTGGTGAGGGCCGATGGCATCTTCAAGGGCACCGCGGCCGGCGTGGGCAACCCGATTCTCTACGTGGGCTCGAAGACCGGTCGAGACGGCATTCACGGCGCGACCATGGCGTCGGCCGAGTTCGACGAGAGCTCAGACGAGAAGCGGCCCACCGTGCAGGTCGGAGACCCCTTCACCGAGAAGCTCTTGCTCGAGGCCTGTCTCGAGCTGTTCAAGACCGACGCAATCGTCGGCATTCAAGACATGGGCGCGGCGGGGTTGACCTCATCGTCAATCGAGATGGCCGGGCGCGCGGGCAGCGGCATCGAGATCGACGTGGCGAAGGTGCCCAGGCGTGAACCGGGCATGACGCCGTACGACGTGATGCTCAGCGAGTCGCAAGAGCGCATGGTGCTGGTGGCCAAGCAGGGCCGTGAGCAAGACGTACTCGACATCTTTCACAAGTGGGATCTGTCGGCAGCCGTCATCGGCAAGGTGACCGCGACGGGCCATGTGGTGATTCTCGACGACGGCCAGGTGGTCGCCGATTTGCCGGTTGATCCACTGACCAATGGCGCTCCGATGTACGACCGCCCGATGAAGCGGCCGGAGTGGCTCGACGCGAAGCAGCGCTTCGATGTCTCTTCGGTGCCCGCGCCCAAAGATCTCGGCGCCGACCTGGTCGCGTTGCTGGCCCAACCGACCATCGCCTCGAAGGAGTGGATCTACCGCCAGTACGATCACCAGGTTCGCCTGGGCGGCGTGGTGTTGCCAGGCAAGGCCGATGCGGCAGTGGTGCGGGTCGAGCGTGGGCAGAAGGGGCTGGCGCTCTCGAGCGACTGCAACGGCCGCTTCGTCTACTTAGACCCGTACGAGGGCGCCCGCCTGACCGTGGCTGAATGCGCGCGCAACGTCTCGTGCGTCGGTGGCGAGCCGCTGGGCCTCACCGACTGCCTCAACTTCGGCAACCCCGAGAAGCCCGAAGTGATGTGGCAGTTCGCTGAAGCGGTGCGCGGGCTGGCCGATGCATGCCGGGCGATGGGCATCCCCGTGGTGTCGGGCAACGTCAGCCTCTACAACGACACCGACGGGAAGAGCGTGTTCCCGACTCCGAGCTGCGCGATCGTGGGGCTGATGCCTGACGTGTCGAAGGCCGTCACGATGACCTTCAAGAATGACGGCGACCTGGTGGCGGTGTTGGGCGCGACCAAGGGTCAGCTCGGCGGCTCGGAGTGGTTGCACATGAAGGGGCAGACCGCCGGCTTGCCTCCGCGGCTCGACGTCGAGGCTGAGCTTGGGTTGCATCGGGTGTTGCGAGTGTTGGCGCGCTCGAGCCTGGCGTCGTCAGCGCACGACTGCAGTGAAGGTGGGCTCGGCGTCGCCTTGGCCGAGTGCTGCATCGGCGACGACACCGCAATGCGCGGAGCGGTGCTGACGGTCGAAGCGGGCAGCGTGCCGCCGCATGCGTTCTTGTTCGGTGAAGACGCTTCGCGGGCGGTGATCTCGTTCGCGTCGGGCAAGCGGGCCGAGGTCGAGAAGCTCTGCAAAGAGCACGGTGTGCCGTTGGCGGTGGTCGGCGCAGTCGGCGGCTCGTCGCTCGAAGTCAAAGGGCACCTCAAGGTCGAGCTGCCGGTCCTCTCGAAGTCGTGGCGCGGCGGCATACCCCGGTTGATGGGCATCGCCCAGTGAGCGCACGTAGGGTTCGGAGGTGGTCATGAAAAGTCTGCTCATGGTCTTCACGCTCTGCGGGTCGATCGCATCGGCAGGGCCCGGTCTCGAGCCCTCGAACCCCAATGCGAGTGCCGCCGCTCGCCGCGTGTTGACGACGCTGGCGGGCTTACCCGACCGGCCCACCCACCGATTGCTGAGCGGTCAAAACGTCGGCCACGGCCCTGAGGTGACGGCGGGGTACACGACGTGGGTCGTGAACCTCCACCGCGACACCGGTAAGTGGGTCGGCGTCGTCGGCGCCGACTACGCGTTGGGCTCGCTCGACGACAAGTGGTTCGCGAGCGTCAACGCCATCGTGACCCAGCACTGGCAAGCGGGCGGCTTGGTCACGCTCTGCCTTTGTTCTCTGAACAACCCGGTCACGGGTGGCGACCACAACGACCGCTCATTTCATGACCTTCAGGCGATGGCGACCCCGGGCACGAGCGCAAACGCGCAATGGCTGGTCATGCTCGACCGGGTCGCGGGTGCATTGGCCACGCTTCGCGACGCCGGCGTCGTCGTGTTGTGGCGGCCGCTCCACGAAATGAACTTGCCGAATTCAGCGTGGTGGGCCGATGAGCCGCCCGCGAGCTACGTCGCGCTGTGGCGGCAGATGCACCACTACCTCTCGGTCGACAAAGGCCTCGACAACCTCCTCTGGGTCTATGCCCCCAACGGCGTCGCTTACGACAACGGCACCAAGCCGCCAGCTGACTACTACCCTGGTGACGACGTCGTCGATGTCGTGGGCCTCGATTGGTATTCTGATGAGCCGACGAAAATCGGCGCGGGCGGCTACGACGCGTTGATCGCCAAGGGCAAGCCTTTCGGCTTCACTGAATTCGGGCCCGACATCGCGAAGTCGACTACCGCGCACGACTTGCCGACGTTGCTCGACGGGCTTCGTGTCAACGCCCCACGGGCGGCCTTCTTCTGGGCCTGGCAGAGCTACGGCGGTCACCAGATGGCTCTTGTTTCGCATAAGAACGCGAAGAGCGCGCTCGAGCACGAATCGGTGATGAATTGCGACGATCTCGACTTCGGCGCCGACGCAGGTCGCTGCCAAGCCCTGTCGTCACTGACTCCGACGAGCCCGGGGTGCGGCTGCCAGAGTGGTTTTTCGAGCAGTGCAGCCTGGCTCGCGCTGCTTCTGCTCGTGGTTCGAAAACGCGAGGTGCCACGAGTCGCGAGCACGGGGCGCGCGGGGTGATCATCGCCTCTGCTCTGCTCGGGGCGGGCGCGCTCGTGGGCTTTGCATGGCGAGCCTTGTGGGTGGCCAATTGGCTGGTGGCCAAGGGGTACTCGACGGCCAGCCGGCTTTGCCTGCATTGGGTCGCCCCGTCTGTCTTCAAAGAACTGACCTTGCTGACGTGCGACCTGATCGAGGGCCAGACCGACGCGGGGCTGGCTCGAGTCGAGGGGCTCTTGGCGTGCTTACCGCAGTCGTCTGACACCTGGCGGCTGCTCATCAGCAACACCCTGTGCAACGTGCTCATCAATGCGGGGCGATACCGCGAGGCGCTCGCCCTACGCCGAGGTTTGCGCACGACGATGCGCGCGTGCCCATCATCGGAGCCCAGCGGCCTCATCGTCGTGAACGCGGTCGAGGCGCTCTACAACCTCGGCCGTTGGCGCGCGGCCGAGCGCATCTGCACCTCGGCACTCGAGCAGAATGGGTATTCGGGCCTGGCGCTCGAAGGCATGCGGGTACAACTGGCGTGGATATACGCACGCACGGCTCGACCTGACGACGCGGAGGCTCTGCTGGCGGTGACGTCGGGCTCCCGTTTTCCAGTGCTGTACCGTTCAGAGGTGCATTTCACGCTCGCGGCGGTTGCGCTCTCTCGCGGCGAATGCGGGGCAGCCCTGCGCTGTGTTGAGCAGGGCGCGCGCCTGGCGAAACGCGCGTCGTCAAAGCGAAATGCCGAATTTTTACGCGCCGAAATTCTGTTCGCCCGAGGTGATTTGCAGGCGGCTGAAGACGCGTTTCGCCGGGGCGCTCAGTCGGTGTACCGGGCGCAGGGCGGCGCGAGTCTCGCGCTTTGGGCCGATTGCCTGGTCGCGCTCGGGCGGCCCGATGAAGCGTCGAGAGTCGCGAAGCTGGTGGTCGAGCGTGACCCTCAAAGCGAGGCGGCCGCGAAACGCGCCAAGCACACCTCTCGCACCCGGGCATTTGACGCCGTGGTCGAGCCTGGCCCGCCTCCGGTTCTGCAAGACGCGTTGGTGGGTGACATGTGAAGTGCCACTCCTTGCTGGCGTCGTCGACACAGTGGCTGCCCCGACCTCGACACCTTGTTGCGGTGTGAAGTGCGGTGAACACGCCTGAATCGCGAAACCCTCGAGCCTGGCCACAAACCTCAAGCACTGCTGTACCGTCGCCCTGCCATGACGACTTGGTCTTTCGCGGTGCTTCTTTTTGGCATTCTCGTTCAGGGCTGCACCTGTGCTTCGAGCGCGCCCCGCTTGTGCTCCGGAGTCAATTGCCAGGTATTGCCCGACCAGACGGCCTCGTGCCAGGGCGCAAGCTGCCTATGCCAAGCCGATGCCGGGTGTGTGTGCGCTGGCAGCTCATGCACCATCGATTGCGTTCAAGCATGCAATCTCGCGTGCACCACAGGCAGCGGTTGCGCGGTGGCCGCGAACGATGATCTTTCTGTTTCGTGCGTCGATTCGAGTTGTCAGGTCGCGGGTGGCGAGAGAGCGAAGATCGGTTGCTCGTCAGCGACCTGTACGGGCACCTTGGGTGCAGAGGCGCAGGCCGGCTGCGCGTCTGGCTCGTGCACGCTGACCGTGGGGCGTGGCGCGAAAGTTGGCTGCGCCGGGGGTACCTGCGACATCACATGCACCGACACATGCCAAGTGGGTTGCGCTCAGGGAGCGCGCTGTGTGTGCCGCGGGCTGGGGTGCACGTTGGGGTGCGCCGAGGGTTTTCATGACTGCGGCGCGGGGAAACAAGTCTGCAATCGTGAATGCACGCAGTGACGTTTCGAGCAGCGAAGCCGAAACCCCGTTTAGTCCGTCTCGAGGAGCTTCGCGCGGCATTGTACTCGAGGCTGGGTGAGGTCGATGAAATCGATGGCGCCGCTCACCTGCGAGGGGTCGTCGCCCCAGTCGCACTCACCGCAAGGGCTCGGCGCGTCATCGGCCACTGAATGGCGATTGAAGGGGCTCCAACGTCGAGGGCGGGTCGACCCAGTCGTGACCGACTCGAAATTGACATCGAGTGCGCCTGAACCCAGTCATGACTGGGTATCACCTTGATTCGAGGTGCTTTTGCCCGATTCGGCTTTTCTTTCGAGGGTCG
>JANLPS010000212.1:0-5128 GCA_031367385.1 Archangium sp.
CGAGGTCGCGACCCGCAGCGCCTGCTTCGGCCGGTACCGGAAGCATCGAAGAAAAGGCAAAGGCGCACGGAGAATCTGTCGCCAAGGTCGTCGAAGAGGCGATCAGTGTCCCGCTGGGCTGGGTTCGCGCCACCTGGGACACGGCGGCCAAAGAAGTTCGCACCACGGTTCGACAGGCATTGGTGAACCACCCGCAGGTCGACGGGGTGCTCAGCTCGGTGGCTGACGCCTTCGAGGGGGCGCTGGCTCGCCAGCGAAAGGCCGACGACAAAGGCATCAAGACCTTGGCCAACGCGGCCGGCAAAGTTGGCGAATGGCGTGTGCTGAAACAGGAGCAACTCAATGAGCACCTGGCGGCGCTGCATCACGCGGCGAGCAACCCAGAGCGGCTCGCGACGCTCTCACCACGTGAAAAGCGAGACCTGCTCAGCCGGTACGCCGCGGTGCAAAACGATGCCCTTGGCCGCGGTCTCGCTGGAGGCGACAAAGTTCGCGACGCATCTCGCAGCGTGCTGTCTCCGCGCCCCGAAATGAACTTGATGCTCGACCGCCTGACGCCGTCGATTCTCGACAGCCAGAACGCCGTGCGCGCGACCGCTGGCTTCGGCAAGCTCGCGGTGGCTGATCAAGAGACGCTGATGCGCCGCATTTCGGGTGACCGCGAATTTCCGAAGTTCGTGCGACGGGCGCTGTCAGTCGTCTTCGACGAGGCGTTCACCGCATTGACTCCCGAGGGTCAGCGAGATCGCCTCAAGAAGTTCATCGACGACGGCGAAGGCCTCCCCGACCTGGTCGGCGAGATGGTCAAGACCGACAAGAGCGATCCGAAAATCACAGATCAAGTCTCGGTCGCTGACCCGAAGTGCCCTTTCTCGAGCCTCAAAGAGCCGGGCCCAGGCGTGCGCACGACGCTGGTGCTCAATGGTCACCCGATCGAGATCGTGGTCGCGAACACCCACATCGATTTTCAGCTGAGCCTCGAGAAGACCATCGAAGCGCTCGCAGCGCTGCCACCCAAGAACCTGGCGCTGATCAAGCGAGTCGACATCGAACCCGACCGCGCGCCCACCGACGCCGAGTTCGCCAAGCTGTACGGCCGAAACGACTTTCGCGCTTTCATGACAGCCGGGAGCGAAGGCATCGTACGCATCTACCCGACCGTCTATGAACAACCGGTCGCAGCGATCACGGCGACGTTGGTTCACGAAACGGGGCACGTGATGTCACGACGCCTCTTCGGCGAATCTCCAGACAGCGAGAAGTGGAAGGCGTGGCATGCGGCGGCGAAGGCCGACGGCATCAGCGTCTCGAAGTACGCCAGGTCGTCAGATGACGAAGACTTCGCTGAGACGTTGCTCGCGTACGAGGCCGTTCGTTCAAGCCCCCAAGCCGAAGAGCTGAAAGCGATGATCGGCCATCGCTTCGAGCTGTTGAGCGCGCTGGTCGCGTGAGGCGGGCCTTACAACCCGTCGAGCGCCGCTTTCCCCGCTTCGAGCAGGTTCGCGCCCTCGGCGAAATACAGCGGCGTTTCATAAAAGAGCAGCGACGCTGAATTCCACACACTGTCAGACCACTTGTAGGTGCCGATTCGCGGGTAGCTCGGGCCTGACAAAGAGTTGTAGGTGTTGAACCCGGAGTGCGAGAACAACTGCTGGTACCCCGTGCCCGGCTGCGCACCCCAGACCTCGAACACGGGGTTGTGTGACGACTGGTACCCCGGCCGGTAGTGCACGACGAAGCGCATCCACACGCCGACGGCGGGCAACGGGGCCGAGTACACCGAGCGCGCATTTTCAGTGTCGGGGTTCGGGCCACCGACGTAGCTCCACGTGTCGCTGGGCTTGGTGTTGTACGCGACGAACCAGTTCAACTTGCCCGATTGGCCACTCAGCGTGAGCGAGATGTCGGGCGTGGTGTTTCCAAGCGAGGGCGTGTGCGTTTGAAATACGAGCAACGTGTCATCGGGGCCCGAGCTGGTAATCGCCTCGGCTTGCGAGGGCATCATCACGGCGAACGCGAGCCAGTAATCGTGACCGGGGGTCAGTGAGACGTCGAAGGCCTGTTCGCAGCGTACGCCGCCCCAAATGCTCGCTCCGGAGCGCAGAATGCGGTGAAGGTCGACGACCTGGCCCGAGACGGGGTCGGTGACTTTGCCCATCAACAGCGTGCCGCTGGAGTCGGTGATGTTCGCGCCTGTCCACTCGCCGTCGTAGCCAGAGACAATCGCGCCGGCTGGGAGCGGAGCCACGGGCAGTTTGGTCGCACCCGTGCTCGAGCCGCCGCCGCCGCCACCTGCACCACCGCCGGTTCCGGTCGATGAAGAGATGACCCACTCGTGCGAAAGGGTGGGCGTGGTCGTGTTGTCGATGGGGTTGCCGTCAAAGAGGTAGAAGTCGACCGTGTGGCGGCCGGCAGCCAACGCTTTTGAAGCACCGAGCACGAAGGGGTTTGGGCACGGGCCCGGGTCGTAGGTGTCACGGCGGCAGTACACCGAAGCCGACGGGTTGCCACTGACGGTGTAACCAATCGATGCCGAGGTGCTGGTGGTGGTCGCCGCGGGCAGGTTGCTCAGCGTCAGCGTTGGGCCCTCTTCGGTGACGGCGGCGTTGACGGAGGCATTCGCCGAGCCGCTGCCGTCGAGCAGAGTCGCCGTAATGTTGACGGTGGCCGAGCCCGCTGCGAGGGCGGTCACCACGCCTGACGCGGTCACGCTCAACGCCGCTGCATTCGAGCTGGTGTATCTGAGCGTGTAGGCCGCACCGTTCGCCGCCGTGACCGCGACGTTGAGCAGAAGGGAGTCACCCACGGGCAAGGTCAGCGCATTCGCTGCCACCGTCAGGCGAATCTGGGAAATCGCCACCGAGGGCGTCGAGTCGCCGATCTCACCTGCGCAGCTCGAAGCGACGGCTCCAACGAAAAGGCTCAGCAGCAAGGTGGTTCGCAAGGTGACTCCCGTGAAAGAGAACCGGGAGCCACTACAAGCCGGGGGCCACTGGCAACGTGCTGAATTGACGATGCGGGTGACTGCCTTTTCGGTGACCTGGTGTCAGGTGGCGCTGACGTTCAAGAGGTCGAGATCGCGGGCACGTCCATCCAGGCGAGGTCGACCTGCTCGATGCCTGGCGTGCCCTTGAGGGTGCGAGCTCGACGCGGAGCTCGCCACGCAGGTGTCAGCTGCGATTCGATGTTCCCGGAGATCTCGGCGCCAGCGACCTTGCGAACGCCGATGAAGACGATCTCGACATGGTGCTTTTTGTCGTTCAGCTCGGCTGACACGAAGAGGCTTTCACCGGGTTTGAGCCCCTTGAGGTACCTCGCCTTCGCTGCGGGCCAGGTCTTGCGCGCATCAGCCACGAATGGAGCGATCGCGGCCTTGAGCTTCTTGAACTGGGCCTCGCTGCGAACATCGACCGGCTTGTCGGCCGGTGCGTTCGGGGCCAGCGGCGACTGCGCCGAGAAACTCAGAAACACGATGAGCCAAAGCGCATTTCGCATCGGGCGAACCTACGCCGGCTTGATCACGCATTTCTTGTATTTGCAACACGAGCCTGCGGTGAGCGTGATTGATCTCGGTCACGACTACTCGCACATTGCCTTTCTGAGAACAGCGGAGTTCTCTGCTGGTCATGAAGGGTCGGGGGTGGGCGGCGGTACTCGCAGTGACGGCGGCTTCGTGTCAGTGCTTGACGCCAGTTGACGAAGGCGATGCAGGGGCCGGCGCGCCTCCGCATGACGGCGGTCGAGCAGCAGATGCCGGATTCGCGGCGCGTGACAGCGGCGTTTTCGATGCGGGTGGCGAGCGCGATGCGAGCGTTGCCTTCGACGCGGGCGATTCAGTGCGTGATGCCGGTGAGCACCATGCAGATGCCAGTGTGAGCATCGATTCTGGCGTTGATGTCTTTGACGCCGGCGCGCCACCCGAGCTCTGCGACGGCATCGACAATGATTTCGATGGCAGCATAGATCGCCTCATTGACGGCGGCGTGCTCACCGAGGCGTGCCCACTCCAATCAGGGGTGTGTGCCGGCTCAGTCGCGAGGTGCATCAACGGCGCGTTTACTCAGTGCGAGTACGGCACTGACTATCAACGAGTCGAGAATCGCTGCGACGGCCTCGACAATGATTGTGATGGTCGCGTCGACAAGTCGTGGCCGAAGATCTTGTTTCGCGCAGACGCTGGATCGGAACAGCGCGGGTGGCTCAGTTGGATTGACGTCGTGGACCCGAAGGTGTTTCCGCTCGCCTCCGGTAGGCTGATGCTCGGGTTCGCTGAGCAGTTTTTGTGGCTCAGCCCAGAGCTCGAAACCGAGAACCGCGTTCGATTTCCGAGTGTGCAGTTCGGCTTTAGCTCAGTGTGGCGAGACGGAGACGGTTGGGCGCGCGTTGGTGCGCAACAACGCTCGGGGGGCCCGCGCACCTCTGTCTGGTACACCGTTCATCGCGTGGAGGCCGATGGCGGTTACGAGCGAGAAGCGAACGGGTCACCTCGCATTCTCGCCGAGCTCGATTACCAACTCTTTGACGGGCCGGTGAACATGCAGGGCGTGCTGACGACCGACGCGGGCTGGGTCGTGGCGCCCTATTTTCACGAGTTCTCAAACGGACGCCGCAAATACATCTACCTCAATCGCGACGGCTCGAGCGCGATGCACACGATCGACGCGAGCGTTCCTGAATACGAGGAAGTTGTCGCGTCAGGCTCGAGCTTCTTCACAAGCGGACCTCAATGCCGCGTCACGCGATGTGAGCTCGATGAGTCATGCGTCGAGTATCAAGTCTCCGACGCCGGTTTAGATTATTGCTGGCTCGCAACCACCAACCCTCTCGTTGCCGACGTCGGCTTCTTCCCGCCGACGAAGTGGGTTGATGGCTGGGGCAACCAGCTCGGGTACGACACTGACTACGTTCGGCGAAATACCTACGCCAGTCGAACACACGGAGTCAGGTTGATCTCCGATGGCGGCGGCACGACACATGCCGACTTCGGAGTGATCTCGTCAGGCCAATGGGTCAACTACGAGCGAGTTAGCTCCAACAAGCAGACCGCCTGGAACTCTGTCACTGGGCATCTGAGTCGGTTTCTGCCCATCGACGAGCGACTCGGTTTGTTCGTGTTCGCTGAGGGTCC
>JANLPS010000242.1:0-21098 GCA_031367385.1 Archangium sp.
CCGGCCGGCACGTCGAGCACGAAGTACGTGCTCGAGCTATCGGCCCCAGAGATGCCGGTGACCGGCACGCCGTTGTTGAGCACGACGTCGCCGCCGCCGCCACCGCCGGTGCCCCCACCTGAACCACCGCCGGTGCCGCCACCTGAACCGCCGCCGCTGCCGCCGCCAGTGCCGCCACCTGAACCGCCGCCGGTGCCGCCGCCGGTGCCGCCGTCAGTGGTCGAACCGCCGCCACCACCCGAGCCGCCGCCGCTGCCGCCGCCCGCGCCACCACCAGTGCCACCGTCGCCGGTGCCTGGGTCAGTGACGGGCTGGCCAACGCCGACGGCCGCCCATGCATTGGCAATCGCGGCTGCATCGCCAGCGCCGTACAAGTCGGTCGCGGCCTGAACCATCGCGGTGCGAGCCTGCGCAAACGACGTGGTCGCGGTCATGTACTTGGTCAACGCGCGGTACCAAACCTGAGCGGTTTTTTCGATGCCGAGCCCACGAACCACGTTGGTGGTTCGGTTGCGGGGGTGCTTGCCGCCGATGGTCGCCATGTAGAACGCCAGGTTGCCGATGCCCGAGCTGCCGTGCACTTCGGTCTGCTTCGGGTAGTCAGCGTAGGTATCGACCGAGTAGTTGTCTTTGACCGGGTCGTTCATGTACCGGAGCGCATCGTTCGGGGTGCCCGGAGTCCAGATGTCTTCGCCGACCATCCAGGTGTTCGCCGAGATGGCGCCGTCGCGGTGCTCCTCGGCGATGTTGCCGAACACGTCAGACATCGACTCGTTGAGGCCGCCCGATTCGCCCGAGTAGTTCAGCCCGGCGGTGCGCTCGGTGACCGCGTGGGTCAATTCGTGCGCCGTCACGTCCATCGAGTTGGCCAGATTGCTGGCCTGCACGTTGTCGCCATCGCCGTACACCATCTGGGTGCCGTTCCAATACGCGTTGACGTACTTCGTCTGGTAGTGAACCGAGCTGATCAGCGTGGCGCCGGCGTTGTCGAACGAGTCGCGGTTGAAGAGGTCTTTGTACGCCTTGTAGGTGTCGCCCAGGCGGTCGTAGTTGGTGTTGACCACCGCGTCTGAGACCGACGCCTGGCCTTCGCTGCGAACGAGCGTGCCGGGAATGGTCGACTTGTTGTTCGCCGTGTACACCTTGCGGCTAATCGCAGTGTGAATCTGGGGGTACCGCGCGAGCAGCGAGCCCGTGCGCGCGTTCACGTACACGAGGTCGCGAACCGGCAGGTCACCTTTGAAGCCGGTGACTTGGGTCTCGTACGCCAGCGACATCGTGCCGGTGTCGTTGATGAAGTACACGAGGCTCGCCGTGCCGGCCGAGAGGCTCGAGACACCGAGCGTGGCCGAGAGGGCCTTGCTCGAAGCCTGCGCCGCGTCGAACGCGGGAGTCGAGGTCAGCGAGACGCCGTCGCGGGCGCTGCCGTGGGCGGCGTAGATCACGCCGTCGCTGTTGACGTGCACCGCGAGCTGCCCGTTGACGACCTTGAGGCCGTTCTTCACCTGGGCAAACTTCAGGTGGCGAAACCCGAGCTCGTCTGATTCAGCCGAGGTCTGGGTCAGGTTCTTGGGGTCGAGGCGAAACACGGGCGCGATCATCGCCAAGCTGGCCGCGAAGTCGGGCGAGGTGCTCGACAGCTGACCGACCGCGGTGTCGACCTTGCCCAGGTCGCCGCGAATGAACGAAGGCACTCCGGCGGCCGAGACGCTCAACACTTCGGCCTTCGGGAGCGTGCTCAACGCGCTCTGCACATCGTCGCTCTTCACCGCGTCTTCGCTGTCGCTGGTGGGCGAATCAGTGAAGGCTTCGTTTTGCGAACAGCCGACAAATGCGAGGGCGCCTACCAGGACGAGCCACTTACGATTCATGCGATTGCCTCAGTTTTTTTGACGACGGGCGAAAATTCGACAGCACTTAGCGGTCGAGCCGTTCATCAAGATCCGAGCCAGCGCACTGCGTTAATCAATTCAAAGACTTGCTGTCATGCCGTTCGCTGATCTGAATTCGATCAGGAGGATAACCAGCGACATGTAGGCCTTTTCGACCAAATTCTAGACACAAAAAACGCCAACTTCTTTGACAAAAAAAGAGGGTCACCGAACCGCCTTTTCGGGCGACCTGGTGACCCTCTAAACCCTTATTCTTACTTCTTAAGAGACGCTGCCGTTACCTTGGGAGCGGATCAGTACGCGCCCTTGAGGGTGACATTCGTGAACGCCGTGTAGCCCTTCACGTTGATGAAGTAGTCGCCGCTCGGAGCCGTGAAAGTGCAGCTCTCAGCGTTGCCCGATTTGTACGGCCGGCAGTCGTAGGTGGTGTCGGTCGGAGCCGAGCCCTTGCGAACGTAGAGGTCGGCGTCGCCGGTACCTCCGCTGATCGCGATGGTGAGCGTGCCCGAGCCAGACGGCACGGTGATCTTGTAGGCGGCGACGGACTTGGATGCTCCGGCGATGCCGGTCACGGGCGTGCCGTTGGTGAGCACGATGGGGCCAGTGGTGGTGGTCGCGTACTTACCGACCAGCGAGACACCCGTGTACGCCGAGAAGCCTTGAATCAGCACGTACCAGGTGCCCGCGGTGGGGTTGGCGAACGTGCAGCTCTCGGCGTTGCCCGCCTTGTACGGCCGGCAGGTGTACGAGGTCGTCGTCGGCTTGGTGCCCTGCTTGACGTAGAGGTCAGCGTCGCCCGTGCCACCCGACATGGTGAACGAGAGGCTGGTCTGGCCCGCGGGCACGTCGAGGCTCAAGTACTTGAGCGAGCTGTCAGCGCCCGAGAGGCCCGTCGCCGGCGTGTTGTTGGTCAAAACGATGTCGCCGCCGCTGCCGCCACCCGTGCCGCCACCCGTGCCGCCACCCGTGCCGCCGCCCGTGCCGCCGCCTGAACCGCCGCCGGTGCCGCCGCCTGAACCGCCGCCGGTGCCGCCGCCTGAACCGCCGCCCGTGCCGCCGTCGCCTGAGCCCGGGTCAGTGACCGGCGAGCCAACGCCGACCGCCGCCCACGCGTTGGCAATCGCCGCCGCATCACCTGCGCCGTACAAGTCAGTCGCTGCCTGAACCATCGCAACGCGCGCCGCGGCAAAGTTGGTGCTGGGTTGCATGTACACAGTCAGCGCCCGGTACCAAACCTGTCGGGTCTTCTCGATGCCGAGGCCGCGAACGATGTTGGTGGTGCGGTTGCGAGGGTGCTTGCCGCCGATGGTCGCCATGTAGAACGCGAGGTTGCCGATGCCCGAGCTGCCGTGAACTTCAGTCTGCTGCGGGTAGTCGGCGTAGGTGTCGACCGAGTAATTGTCTTTCACCGGGTCGTTCATGTAGCGCAGCGCATCGTTCGGAGTCGCCGGCGTCCAGATGTCTTCGCCGACCATCCAGGTGTTCGCCGAGATGACGCCGTCGCGGTACTCCTCGGCGACGTTGCCGAAGACGTCAGACATCGACTCGTTGAGGCCACCCGACTCGCCCGAGTAGGTCAGGCCAGCGGTGCGCTCGGTGACTGCGTGAGTCAACTCATGCGCCGTCACGTCCAACGAGTTGGCGAGGTTGCTGGCATCGACGCCATTTCCGTCGCCGTAGACCATCTGGGTGCCGTCCCAGTAGGCGTTCACGTATTGCACGTCGTAGTGCACGGTGGCGATCAAGGTCGCTCCCGCGTTGTCGAACGAGTCGCGGTTGAAGAGGTCCTTGTACGCTTTGTAGGTAGCACCCAAGCGGTCGTAGTTGTTGTTGACGACCGCGTCAGAAACCGGCGCCTGGCCTTCGCTGCGCACCAGGGTGCCCGGAGTCACCGTCTTGTTGTTCGCGGTGTACTCCTTGCGGTTGAGGGCGGTGTGAATCTGCGGCTGGCGATCGAGCAACACGCCGGTGCGCGCGTTCACGTACACCAGGTCGCGAACGGGCAGCATCCCCTTGAAGCCGGTGACCTTGGTCTCCCAGGCGAGTGACATCGTGCCGTACGAATCGATGAAGTAGACGAGCTGGGCCTTCGACGCCGCGAGGCCCGAAACGCCCGTGCTGGTTGAGGTTGCTTTGGCCTCGGCCGCGTTCGCGTCGAGCGCGGGCAACGAGGTGAGCGAGACGCCGTCACGGGCATTGCCGTGCGCCGCGTAGATCACGCCGTCGCTGTTGACGTGAATCGAGAGGTCGCCGCCGACCACGCGCAGACCGTTCTTGGTCTGCACGAACTTGAGGTGCCGCGAGCCGAGCTGGTCGCTGGTCGAGCTGGTCTGTTGCAGCTGGGCCGGGTCGAGGCGAAAGACCGGAGCGATCATCGCAAGGCCGGCCGCGAAGTCAGGCGAGGAGGCCGAGAGCTGGTTCACCGCGGTGTCGACCTTGCCCAGATTGCCCCGAATGAACGTCGGCGTGCCGCCACGGGCCACGGCCAACACTTCAGCTTGCGGGAGCGCGCTCAACGCATTCTGCACGTCGTCGCTCTTGACGCTGTCTTCGCTGGTGCTGTCTGGCGACTGAACGAAGGCCTCGTTTGACGAGCAACCTACGAACGCGAGCGCACCTACAACGGATAGCCACTTACGATTCATCGTGTCTGCCTCTGGGTTTGGTGAAGCCTTGGGTCGAAACCGGCGATTCAACGGTCGCGCCCCCTTCATCAAGAACCAGGCCACCAGAGACTGTTTGTCGTTTCGAGCGCTTAGCGCCCGAAAACCCGCGATCTGACTCGAACCCGGCGCCCCCCACCGGACATGTCGGGGGATTCGACCCAATTCAAGACATACAAATAGTTAAATCACTTGACATGTATGGGTTGGCCCTACCGGTAGGCAATTTACTTCACGGTGCCGAGGTTCACGAAGGCCTCGTCGACCATCACGATGAAAGGGCGCTCTTCGAAGCGCAAAGTGCCCTTGCCGTCGTGCTCGACGATCTCCAACTTGCCCATGCCGTAGCCCATCGGCCCGCGCGAGTAGTAGTGGGCCTGGAGTGTGTACGGCCCAGCGGTTTTGCCCCGAATCGTGAAGCACTCGGGCCCGTAGCCGGTGGTGACATCGGCGTACAGGTCGCCTCCTGTGCGCAAATGTGGGCTGCTGTAGAATGCGTGGCCACCGTGTGCGTCGAAGATGTGAAAATCGACGTCATTGGCGTCGGTTTCCCAATTCAAGACAAACCGAATCGACGGTGAATTTTCTGTACTGCCATTGGCCAATTTCAACTTCTTTTCGATGTCTGCTTTGCGGTCAGGCTGTGCTTTGCCCCACGCCGCGGCGGCGAGCCCGAGGTCTTCACCCAGAATGCGCTCGATGCCCGCAAATCGGCCCGACGGGTACGAGCGCGCTCGGGCGGTGGCGAGCACCTCGAAGGCCTGTTCGGGCTTGCCTTGTTTGAGCAACGCATACGCCAAAAGCCTGGCGCTCTGCGGGTGATCGGGGCGTTGCTCGAGGGCGTGGCGGTAGCTGTCGGTGGCCAGCGCGAGGCCCTCGGCGAGGCGCTCGAGGCGCACTCCGGCGAAGCGGCGAAGGTCGGCCCGGGCGGGGAAGAGATCGATGATCGACCCATAGGCCCGTGCCGCGCGCTCGAGGTCTTTCGCGGCCTCGGCGGCCTCGCCAATCGCCACCAACGCCAACACGTCGCCAGCGGCCTCTTCTCGCCACCCCAGGGCCTTGTTCATCGCCTCGGCGTTCTTGTGGGCACTCAGCAGGGCCATCACCTCTTTGAAGGGCCCGGTGTACGGCGGAGGGCCCTGCTGCGGCTTGCCCCCGCTGCTGCCGCCACCACCTTCAGACTCAGCCCGTTCGTCGAGCTGCTCGGCCTGTGGGCGTGCAGCGTCGCGGGAGCGGGGCGCGGCGCCGGTGGATGACGGCGAACCCGCGCTGGGCCTCGGAGGGGGCGGCGCCGAGGCCACCGAGCTGGGCGACGCGGGCGGGGCGCTCACCGGAGCCTCGCTGGGTGCGGGTGCCGCTCCGGGCGCCGGAGCACCGTCATCTGTGGCTTCTTCTTTCGCCTCTTTCATCGGCTCGGCGAATGCTTCGTTGCCAGCGGCCGATCTGCTCGGGGCCGCCTTCTTGGCCTTCTCAACAGGCTGGGGCACCGGCGCCTTCACCATCGGCGGACCAGCGGGGAGCGCCTCGCGGTGCATCGCCACCACCCGCCCCTTCTCGATGCCGAGGATGTCGGCGAGGGCCTTTCGGTCGATGCCGAAGCGGGCGTAGTCAGCCTCGGTCTCGAGCACCAGGAGCGCCGTGTATTGCGAGAGCACCCGGTATTTCACCGAGAGCGCGGTGATCTCGGCCTTGAAGCGAGCCTTGTCTTTGTCACCGTCGGCCTTTCGGTTGAGGTCATCGGTCATCGCTTCGATCTTCGCCTGCGCCACCGAGCGCTCGAGCATCGCCACGCTGACCTCGCCCAGGCCGCTGGTGTCGATGGCCGCTCCAGCGACCTTGACGCTGACCGGTTTGCCTTTGGGGAGCTCAGCGAAGATCAGCGCTTCGTCGCCGGCCTGCATCGCGCTCAGGGTCTTCGGCCACTGAAAGCTCGCCCCCTCGACGCTCACCGAAATCTTCGAGTGCGTCTGCAGCTGGAGGCGACGCACGATCTCCGCCTCGGTCGCGTCTCCATCGATGATCGCGCCGTCTTGCGGCAGCCCGGCGGTCACCAGCCGCTGCAGCAGGGCCTCGTCACGCAGGCCGCCGACCGCGATCGCGTCGAACCGGGCGACCCCAGCGGCCTTGAGCCCCTTCACCTTGGCGGCGAGCTCATCGGGCGCATCGAGGCCCGCGGTCACCACGCCGTCTCCCAGCAGCACGACACGGGGGCGCGATTGGGTCTGCGCGTAGGCGAGGGCCGCCTCGAGGTTCGACGCGCCGAGCGCCCGGCGGTCACGCAGCGCCTTGACCGCCGCCGCGTCGAAGCCCGAAGCGACGCCGTCGAAGAGTGGCTTCACGGTCTGGTCGAACGCGGCCACGGTCACTGGCGTGGTCGGCGGGAGCTTGCCGATCACCTTCTGCAGCAGCGCGACCTGACCCGCATACCCGAGCGCGCGGGAGGCACTGGTGTCGAAGAGCACGAGCACTCCGCCGATGGGCTGCGAGGCGGCATCGCTGACCGGCTTGACGCGAAACACGGCGTAGTCACCCGTGCGCAAGCCCTTCGAACCGGCGCTCGACGCGGCCACGCTCACGTCGGCGGTCGGCACGTACGAGGCCTTGGTGAGCGTGACGGGGCTCGCGCCGCCAGTCACCGTGACCGAGAGCTTGGTGATCTGCGGCAACCCCTTGAGCGGCAACACGTATGACGACCCGCTGGCCACCAGCTGCTGCGAGTAGCTGATGATCAGCTCCTTCTTCGCGCGGGGGCCGATGGGAAACACGCGCGCCGAGAACTCGTTGGCCGCGCCCTGCTCGAGCAAGGCCGGGTCTTGCCGCCGGTGGAGGGCGTCTTCATACGCCCGCCGCGCTGCCTGCTTCTCGACCACTTCGCCCTCTTGCCATCGGGTGTCTTGCTTCATCGCGAAGCGGCTGACGACCGCGTGCTGCGGCAGCACGATTCGAAACTGGCCTTCGATCAGGCGGTCTTCGGGGTTTTGAAAGACCAGGTGCAGCTCGGTGAAGGCCAACGGGTCGGTGACCACTGCGTTGGCTTCGAGCTCGACGAGTGAGAGGCCGGTGCCATCAGAAGCCGTGAGGCTCAACGGCACTTCGGCGTGAACGGCGAACGGGCTGAGCGCCAGCAACAACAAAGCACATGATTTCATAGGGGAACCCTCGACACTTTCTTCACAGTGACTGTTCCTCCAAGGCACCGGAGGTCAAGCGAACGCGTGCTTCAGCGCCTCGTCGAGCGACGAGACGGGAATCGTTTCGATGGTGCGGGTGACGAACGCTGGCAGCGCCTTCACCTCAGCTGAATTGCCGCGCGGGTAGAGCACGCGGCGAAGCCCGGCCAACGCGGCCGCTGTGAATTTTTCGGCGAGCCCCTCGACACGCTGCACTTCACCCAGGGTCGTGATGGCGCCGGTGGCTCCCAAGCGAGGCGCCAGGGGTTTTCGGCGGTAGGCCGAGAGCCCAGCCAAAGTCAGCGCCAGGCCCGATGACATGCCCTCTTTGCCCATCTCGATGTCGGTGAAGTGCAAGTGCAGGTCGTACGCGGTGATCAACCCTTCGATGCCCAGTGGCGCGGCGAGGGCCTTGAGGCAAGTGAACGCGACCAGCCCCGCGTCTTTGCCGGTCTGACCGACGTTGCCGGTGAAGTGCAAAAGGCCTCGGCCTGGCACCGCGACCGCCTCCATTGGAGAAACCGCCCCGCCGACCGGCGACCACCCCAACACGCCGATGCGGCCGGGCACGCTGAAGGTGATTCGCTTGGCGAGGCGGCCCTCGACGTAGGGCCTGGCGTCTTTCGAGCGGCCTTTTGCGAACGCGGCCTCGGCGCCAGCGGAGTCTCCGGCGGCGCGCTTGAGCTCTCCGCGCAGGTAGTCGGCGAAGGCGTGCTCTTTTTCGCGGGGCGACGCGGTGGCGAGCGCGCGTTTGAGGCCGCCGGGGTCTCCGGCGACCAGCGCCTCGACGGCGTCGGCGAGGGCTCCCGCCGGGGCCTCAGAGAGGAGGTCAACGGAGTCGTCTTCTCCGAGCTGGGTGAGCAGCGCGTCGCGGGCCTGGGTGACGAAGGCCTGGCCTTGCGAGATTCGAAGCGCATGACCGAAGGCGAGGCGGGCGCGATCGGTGAGGTTCTTGGCGCGGCACCACCCGGCGATTTCGACCCACAGCGCGGCGTCGGTCTGGGCTTCGCGGGCGGCGATTTCGCCGTAAATGATCGCGTCATCGAGGCGGTGCGCGCGCTCGGCACGCTTGGCGCGCTCGAGAAAGGTGAGTGGCAGGGAGTCGCCCTGGCTCGGGTCGCGGCCGGTCGCTTCGTGCACGCGGGCCAGCAGGCGCTGGGCATTGGCGTGCGTCGGGTGCAGCTCGAGCGCGCGCCGGAGTTGCTTTTCGGCGGCGGGCAAATCGTCAGCGGCGAAGAGGGCCTCGGCGAGCACGAAGCGTGCCTCGGCGTCGTCGGGGGCTTCGATGACCGCGCGTTTGAGGGCCTGAAGGGTCATCACATGGGGCTTGGGCTGCTCGGGGCGTGGTTCGACAAGCTCACCATGAGATCTCGGCCGGCACCATGATGAACTCTCAGTTCACGCGAGCACAGGAACCTCAGTTCAGGGCGAGCCCTCCACTCTCATGGTGAGCCTGTCGAACCACGAACCGCGAACCAGCTACACGTCGGCGTCGAACAAGACGTCAGTCAGGTCGGTCTCGGCTTTGGTGACCTGTGCCTTGTCACCCACTGCCCGCGCTCGTTTCACCGCATCGACCCCGGCCGCCAGCTTCGACTTCACCTCCTGCGCCACCGCCGCCGAATCGAGCTTGGCCTGCGCGGTCGTTAGCAACTTGTCCTGCACCGGTGCGGCCTCCGGCCACTCTCGGTCGATGCGCGCCTTGGCCTCATCGCGCTCCAGCGGAGACATTCTTTGCGCCCGCTTGTCGACCAGCAGCGCCGCCTCTTTGCCGGTCGAATTGACCCGCGTCTTCACGTTGAGAATGCCGTTGATGTCGTAGGTGAAGCTGATGTCGATGCTCTCTTGCCCGGCGGTCTTCGCAGGCAGCCCCTCGACGGTGTACGCGTCGAGGAGCACGTTGTTGCGAACGAAGCGGTCTTCGCCTTGAAAGATTCGCACCTCGACGCTCTTCTGATTGTCGCTGGTGGTGAAGTAGGTCTCGGTACGTGAGACCGGTACCTTGCAATTGCGGGGGATGATTGGCGAGAACAGCCCCGACACCATCTGGTCGCGCGCCCGCCCCATCACCTCGACGCCCAGCGTGAACGGAGCGACGTCGGCGATCATGATGCCCTGGTTTGCCTTGATCGCACCTGACTTGAGCGCCCCTTGAATCGCCGCGCCCAGCGCAATGGCCTCGTCGGGGTGCACTCCCGCGCGGGGGGCCTTGCCGAAGAACTCCGTCAACAGCCGCTGCACCATGGGTATGCGCGAGCTGCCTCCGACCAGAACGATCTCGGCCACCTGGGTCTTGTCGAGCTTGGCGTCTTTGAGCGCGGTCTCGACCGGCACCATCGTCGAGCGCAGCAAGGCGCCCACCAACGACTCGAATTTTTCGCGGGTAATCTCGACCTCGAGCGAGACCGGCTCACCGTCTTTGATCGCCACGAAGGGCACGTTGACGACCGTCGATGGCAGCGTCGAGAGCTCGATCTTCGCCGCCTCTGCCGCGGCTTTGAGCCGGGCCCGGGCCTTGGGGTCTTTCTTCAGGTCGATGCCGTGCTGCGCCAGGGCGACCGTCGCGAGGGAGTCGACCAGCGCCGCGTCGAAGTCTGCGCCGCCGAGGTGGTTGTTGCCTGCCGAGGCCTTCACGTCGAGCACGCCCTCGAACAGCTCGAGCACGCTGACGTCGAAGGTGCCGCCGCCCAGGTCGTAGACCAAGACGAACTGCTCTTTGTCGAGGTGCTCGATGCCGTAGGCCAACGCCGCGGCGGTGGGCTCGTTGAGAATGCGCTCGACCTTGAGGCCCGCGAGGGCTCCGGCGTCTTTGGTGGCCTGGCGTTGGGTGTCGGTGAAGTACGCAGGCACGGTGACGACGGCCTCGAGCACTGGCTCGCCCAGCGCGCGCTCGGCGTCGTCTTTGAGGGCCTTGAGAATGAAGCCTGAGATCTCCTGCGGTGAATACGTGCGGTCGCCCAGCGTCACCCGTTCGCCGCTGCCCATCACCCGCTTCACCTCGGCGATGGTGCGCTCAGGCGCCGTGGTGAGCTGATTTCGCGCGGTTTCTCCGACGTGAATCTGGCCGTTCTTGTCGAGCCCCACCACCGACGGAGTCAGGCGTTTACCGAGCCGGTTGGCGATGATCTCAGGCCGGTCGCCCTTCATCACCGCGACCAGCGAGTGCGTCGTGCCGAGATCGATGCCGATGATGGGAGCCATTCGGGCCTCCGTTCTAGCACTGAGGAGCGCTGGCACCCTGAGAATGCCGCTAGTTTGCGCACTCCGGGAAGCCCGCGTCACCTGCGGGCACGTCGAAGATGAAACCCGAACCGCGCATTTCGTTCACGAAGTAGGTGCCGGCAGAGAGCGGCGCAACGCCACACGTCACGTCAGGTGGCGCGGCTTCGTCACCGATGAAGTACGTCACGTCAACTCCGGTCACCGTCACGACGAGACGTCGCCCAGCGAGTGAAGTCGCGCAGCCGGCATCGAGCTCGGCTCCGGGAGACGCTCGAACGACGAAGGCTTCACCCAACTCGGGCCGGCCTGAATCGGGCAGCAGGCAGACCTTTTGCGCTTCAAAGGAGATGGGCGTTCGGCTGCATTCACAGCCGCTCGAAGTGAGCGCGATGGCCAAGGCCGTCACGAGTGTCGATCGCATCATCGCCGCGGCAGCAAGTTCCAAGCCAGGTTTCCGCTCCAGTGAGATGAGCGGTGGTGCCCGCGTCGCTTCGCGACACCGCTGTCTCGGGCTCCTGGCACCACCCGCGACTTATTGGCTTTCTCGCCGAGCCTTTTTCGCTTCTTCGTACAGCGCCTTGGCTACGCCTTCGGTCATGGTCGAACCGACCTTGTCGAATTGTTCTTTCGGCAACCGAAGCAGATGCCCAAAAGCAACTTCGACGTCGCCGGGTGCGACGCCCGCCCGCTTTGCCAACTCGGTCATCTGCGCGCTGACCGACGGTGAAGCGGTGTTGGTTGCGGTTGCGCGTGGCGCTGCGCCAGACCACGAGGCGACATCGGCCTTGCGTCGAATGGTCTCGATGCTGCCCGCGATTTCGGCCGCGCCTTTCTGGGTGGTGTTGAGGTCGTCGAAAAACTTGGTGAATTTCGGGCCATACAGCCGAGCGATCTGGTCGCGAAGGCCTTTGGTTTGCTCTGGGGTTTTGGCAGCCGCGTCGAGGGCCTCGGCAAAGACCCCACCCAGAGAGAAGACCTGGTCGCGCTCGACGGCGGTGAACAGCTCGCCCAAGCGCTGATCACTCTTGAGCGCGAAGGCTTGCTGGGTAGCGATGGCCTCGGCCGCGAGTTTTTTGAGGGCGGTCGCGTCAGGCGCGCGACCGTGGGCTCGAGCCTTCGCGTATTCGGCGTCGACCCTTTTATCGAGCGCTCGCAGAACCTTGGTTTGCTCGCCATCGATGCGTTGAAACTCTGGCAACGACCTCGAGAACTTCGCCAGCAGAGGTTCGCAGGCCTTGAGAATCAGCGGTTCGGCATCCCAGACCGTCGCGAGTCGGTCTGCGGCCTCGCGCATTTGGGGGTCGTTCGAGGCCAGCGACATCGGAAACGCGGTCAACCCCGCCATGGCCACGCCCTTGGCGAAGCGGGTGTCGCCAGCCTTCACGGCTGCGTTGACGGCGTCGACGAGCGCGAGAAGCCCCTTCTTGTCGGCGCTTTTCAGAATGGCATCTTGGCGAAGCTGAATCGTTGCGCTTGGCAGGCCGGCCGCCGCGACCGCCTCGCTCAAGGCGTCGAGTGACGGCTTGCCCCTCAGCATGCCGATCTGCCTGGCCAGAATCGGTTTCACCGAGTCGTAGAGCTTGGCCTTCGCCGGGTCGCTCGGTCGGGCCCCGATCGTGAGCTCGAGGCCAGCCGCGACGCGTTCTTCGCCGGTCGCGTTGGTGCCCGTGAAGTGTTGGTTGGCGCTTTGAATGCGGGCAAGGGTCGGTGCAAAGCCTTTGGCTTCGGCCGCCGTAGCCAAACCCAGCCCTGGAAAGAGGACTTTCTGGTACGCCACCAGGTTCAGCTCGAGGTCAATCAGACCGGCGTTTCGGGCCTTCTCGACGAACCCAGCAAACTTTTCGAGGTGGCGTTGGTTGACAGCATACGAAGCAGGCTTTTGCAGACTCAGGTCTCCCTGCGCATACGCTTCGGCAAACTGCTTTCGATTCGCCGCGACGAGCTCTTGCACGAGGGTCGCACCCTCAGAATACATCGCTTTGACCTCCGCGCTGGCGCCCGTGGGTGGCTGGGCAAACTGCGCGCTCGAAGCGTCGGCGATCGCCGACGAATCGGCAGGCAAGAACTGGGTGGAAATTGCTTGCGAGAGCAACGACACGGCGAGCACATCTTCTTCGATGAGCGCATTCTGCCGGGCTGTGTTTTTTTCGCCCGTCGCTTCAGGGGTCGCGACCTGCCGCAGAAACGCTGCGATCGCCGACGCCATTCGGGAGCTCCCGCCGGCCTTGGCCTTTTCAGCGAGCGTCAACAACGCGCTGATCTCATCGGCCGTCGCCGGAGCAAATTGTGCTCTGAAGTCAGAGGTCGCGCGCTTGCCCACCTCGCGCAGCGTGAGGTCTTTGGCGAACGTTTCGCAGCGCATTGACAAGTCGGCGAGCTTGGCGGGGTTGAAACTGCGCGCCGAAATCTTTTGCATCAAACCCAGCGAATCATCGAAGAGCTTCGCCTGTGGAGGCGAACTTGGCCGCTCGCCGAGCAGGTACCGGGCGTGAGTCTGGGAGATGTTCGTCGCGGCGGCCGGGCCCGCCGCCGCGAGCGCCTGGCGAAGCGACTGGAGCTGCTGATAGGGCGCCTCGAGTGCCTGCAAAACCGCTAGAGCTTCAGCCCGTTCTGGGTCCCTTGCGACGGGCCCGGCTTTCCAACCTCCCTCGGGCTTGCTCGTTTTCGAGACGTCGCCGGGGCCTTGACCCGGCAACACGTGCAAGGTCAGGGAGTCAGGGGGCTTGCCCAGACCAGCGTTCTGCAGCTGAAGTGGGAGCAGATTCGCACTCTGGGAGACTGGTCCGAGGGCCATCAGGGGCTTCTAGCGGCCTGCACGGCAGGGTGTCGATGCCCTCACAGACGAAGACGCGTATCCATCTGCCAGAGAGGCCTCCGACCTCTAGATTCGCTGAAAAATCATGCGCTTGCATAAATCGAACACAATCGCGCGAAGTCGTGAATCGCCCCTTCATCAGCCGCTCGATGCTCAACGGTTGGAGCCTCCGAGAAACCCGGGGCGATTCAATTCGAAACAGCCGTCGGGCGCGTGAACTGGAGGTCGAATTGCACCGGGTGTGTCGCGTCCCCCAATGCGGACAGAGTGCATCCATTGCGCGCCAGGAGCGCGAGAGCGATAGGCAATTTCAGGTTGAGACGCATCGACTTGCGTTCCCCCACCTCCACACGCGGGTTGAAGAGAGACTCCCGCTCACCAGGAGCAAGGAACCGGGCCATGGCGGTCAGAGTGAGCAGCGGCAGTTCGACACCCTTCCCGAACGCGACCAGAACTGTCGAGTTTGCCTCGGTCCCGAGATAATCCAGCAGGCAAACGAGTGCTTCTTCGAGATCACCGGGTGAAGCGCGAACGGTGAAAGGCGCTTGGCACGCCTGGGTTCTCCACCTCGGAAGGGCCGCTCAACCCGGAAAGTTGGCCGAAGCCCCGCATGAGTGCGCAAATGCGGTTCACCCCCCCGACGACTTCATCGAGCATCGTGCGCAAATCGACGAGGTCCTGACCGGTCGGGAGTTCTGTCCCATTCAGGTTTGCCCGAATCAGGCTCAGGTTTGGGACGATGAACGCGAGTGGATTGTTGACTTCGTGGGCCACAACAGCAGCCAGATCGCTGGCCAGCTTGACCTTTTCCAGGTCTCGCAGTGTGGCTTCGAGTGCGAGCCGGTGGGTGATGTCCCGGACGATCATCGAGGATCGTGGTCCTTCGTGTGTCTGAAAAATGGCGCTCGACAGTTCCCCTACGAATCGTCCGCCTTCCTTGCGCTTGAAGGTCAGTTCGGCGTGAATTCGCCCATGCTTGCGTCCTTCTTCAATCGCCGGACCCAATCTGGGATCGGAGGAGTCCACGATCAGTTCTCGACCACCCGCACAAATCTCGTTGACGGACCAGCCGAACATCTGCTCCGCGGCAGGTTTGCGTTGATGATGGAACCGTTGGGAATGGTCAGCAAGATCGCGTCCATGCTGTTCATGAAGATCGAATCGAAGAACAGTGTGTTCGCATCTGACGACTTCATATGAACAAGAGTAGCCGATCCGGCTGACCGGTTGTGCCGGCGGGTCAGACCAGCGCGGTCAGGCAGGCTTCGAAGCCCGCGCTCGCTCGTGCAGAATTCGCCGAACGTCGTCGACGCTGATCTGCTCGGCCGCCAGCACCACCAGCGCGCGGTACAGCACATCGGCCCCCTCCTCTGCCGCGCGGGCGTGGTCTTCATCAGCCAGCGCCACCACCAGTTCAGCCATCTCTTAGGCCCCTTGGTGAAGTCGACGCTGTCGAGTGAGAACGCACTGGGCTCGGGGGCTCTGTGCGTCAAGCTGAAGAGGCTCGCGCGTACGGTGGTCGCGAGCGCTGCGTTGGTGGCGACGGCGCTCTTGCCGAAGGCGGTTCGAGCGCCGTCGAACGAGGTGAACACGCCGCCGGCCTCTTCGATGATGGGCTGCAGGCAGCGGAGTCCCAATCCGAGAGGAGGGGGGGCGACCATCGCCTCGGCACGCCCGGTCGCCACGAGCACGTACCCGTAACAATCGCCCCAGGTGCGGCTGACCGGTGCGGCTTCGAGCAGCCTTCGCAGCGGCTTCGCGTTCACCCCGGCATCGGTGGTCAGCACCGTCGCGCCCGTGAGCGACGACACGGTCGAGACGTGCACCCACTTGCCGTTAGGCATGGCAGGTAGATGGCGCCAGCGATCACCTCCGGCGAGTTGCGCCAGCGCGAAAGGGTGAAGTTACAGCTCACGTTACAAAACGTGAAACTGTCAGTTTCAACGTTTACAAACTGACCCTCCTGTCACTTGGTGCCGCACAACCGGTCGGCCGGCACGCAGGCCGGGGCTCCCCCCGTGGTACCAAGAGACTCGCGGGTACGTGAAGCAGGTCGTGTAGGCGTATTGCCAGCTGTACGGCGTGCCGTGACCACCGCTGGCGTTCACCCTGCCCGCTCCGAAGGCGATCGGCGTCTCGTTCTCATCGCGACCACCAGCATCGCCAGCGGCAACCCGCCGGCCGAATTGCAATCACAGCCGACGCCATAGCGCAGCGCCTGCGCCGCTCCGCCACCCCCCGGTCCTCCGCCATCGTCGATGCTGGCGCTGGCGCCCGAGTCGAGCTGAGCGGTACCGGCATCATCGAGCCCAGCGTCGAGCAAGACGATACCCGCATCTTCAGTGGCGCCGGCATCAACACCCGCGTCGTCTCCGCCGTCGACCGTGCCGGCGTCGACCAAGCCCCCATCGACCGTGCCGGCGTCGACCACGCTTGCGTCTGGTGAGCCGGCGTCAACGAAGCCCGCGTCGACCACGCTCTGGCCGCCGTCGCCTGCGGTAAATTCGAAGATCGAAAGCATCGCGCGGTCGGTCGGCCCTTCGACGAACGGCTGTCGAACGACTTCGGCCATGAACAGTTGGTTGGGCCCGACCGGCCGCAACTCTGGGCAGCTCGCCGTGCTGCTCGGCCAGGGTGAGCGAAGCAGGCCTCCATCGGGTTCGATCACAAGCCAATCCAACGGTGCGTCAATCGTGTTCATTTGCCGTGCACAGAAGTGATGTCGCTGCCCGTCGAAGGCCCCGGTGACGGCGATGAGCGGAGAGGGCAACGTCTGGCGCGGGCCCACTCCGCCGTCGAAACCGCCACATTGGTACCCGTCGAACCCTGCCAAGCAGACCGCGTCGCCCGCCAGGTACATCGTGCTGTAGTAGCCGGTGGGTATGGTGGCCATGACTTGCGGGGTATTGGTCTGATCGATGCGGTACACGTCGGTCGGCCCGGTCGAGCTGATGCCCGCGACGTACAGGGTGTCGCCCTGGCTCAGTGTGCTGATTTGAAAAAAATCAGACGAGGGAGTGACACTGATCGTGCTCTGCGCGACTCCATTCAAGTCGATGATCGTCGAGCGAAAGCCATAACGCATCGTCGCCGGGTTGTAGGTGATTTGCAGCACATCGATGAAGGTCGACGTAGAGGCCAGGGTCGCGGCCGCGAGCGAAAAAGAGGGAGCGAGCTCGGTCACCTTCAGCGTCGCATTCGCGAGCACCTGGGCTCGAAACAGACGCTTGGCCTGGGGGTCGTAGACCAACGCCGAATCTCCGAATGCTGCCGCGGAGACGTCGAAGCCATAGGGGTCGAGGGTGATCACGGCCGCGGGTGTGAGTGGCGACAGATCGCTCGAGAATCGTCGAACGCCGATCGACGGCCGCCCTTGCCTGCTGTCGACCCACACCGCGAAGCCAGCCGCGCCACTGACCTCGGGCGCCCAATGCACGTTGTGCTGCCAATTGACCCGAGGGCGAAGCGTGACCAAGCCGCCGGCGGGGGCCAACGAGGGAGTCATGGCACGCGCGGAATACCCAGAATTCACCGTCGGCCAAGCGGCCAGCAGCAAGGGAGCTGCGCCCCCGAAGACGACCGGCAGCGCCCTGAAGCCATACGTCGGCAGCCCACCATCAAAATCGGGAAACGGGTCGATCGGTGCCGAAAAGGTGCCCGCGTCATCGACCATGGTGAGGCGCATCGAGGCGAAATCGGCTGTGTGCCCTGTCAGAAGAAAACCGTCGCCATTGCCCGGCCCGAAGCCGTCGTACCCAGAGAGCGGTATGTCGGCGGCATCGAGCACGTTGCCCTGAGCGTCAAGCCGGCGCCCGAAGAGATCTGAGCCAGCGAGGCCACCGTTCGAGACGACCAACAGCTGCCTGCCAGAGCGAATCGCCTGGGGGAAGAAGAAGGTATTGGGGTCGATGGCGAACGACGCCGTCGACGTGGTCGCGAACGTCACCGGGTCGACGAAATCGACGTTGAGCGGGTTGGCGTTGGGTTGAGCTCGCATCGAGACCACGACGTATTTGCCGGGCACACTCGCGGTTCTGACCGCGCCGGCCAGCCGACCGTCGACGGCTGGCCCCACGCCACCATCGCCCTCGAATGCTTGAAACCGAAGAAAGGGCTCGCCGGGCCCGATTCTGACGGTGCTGACGTACGCGCGGTTTTTGCCTTCGATGAGCTCTTGGCCCGAAAACAGCTCGGGGGGGAGCGCCAGTGAGATGAACGGGCCCTGGCATGAGTGACCGAAATTCGAAAGCGCCGTGTAGTTGGCGCTGAGCACGCGATTCGAGTCGTCGAGCCAGAGCCGTTGCACCGCGAAATACTCGTCGTCGGTGAAGTGAACGCGGCCTTCGAACGTGCCGTCGGTGAAGAAGGTGATGCAGTCAGCGCCCGCCGAATCGGCTGAGATGACCACGTAGCGATCTCCGTCCCAAATTCCGGCCGTGCCTTGCTGATAGTTCCACGTCAAGCCGGTGACGGGGTCGTCGACCGCCACGCGCCCTGGGCTCACCGCCTGCCGGCGCACTGCGGTGTGCCCTGCCGGCGTCGGTCGAGAGCAGCCGGCGAGACACAGCGCGAGACAAACGAGGCGCTCGAGCATTCGGGCGAGTGTGCCACAGTTTTCAAACCAGGCTTCGAGGCATGGCCTGGTGTTCTGGAGCTGTGGAAGCTCGCGACCCGTGCACTGAATCGCCCGAAATAGCCGAGCGGCATGGTGAGGAAATGAACGTCATTTCATGACGAGCCATTCACGGGCATCTCCCCGTCGATTCGCGACGTGAGAGCACCCCGGAGTCACCCGTGAAGAAGCCACTGTTCGTCAAGAGTGCCGTTGCGCTGAAGCCGCTCACCGCCGCGCAGACCGCGACCGTCGTCGGCGGGGGTGGCGCGGACATCGTTCGCCGTACCTGAGCAGTGCCTCGCCGCCTGTCGACGCCTGGCGACTCCTACCTCGTACTGCGAGGCACTACCCCAAAGAGGGTCAGGTCAACGAGTGAGCGAAGCCAGTGTCTCGAAATTGTGGCGCGCTCGAGCATGGCCCGGTGAATCATCGCGCCTACCAATGCCGGCTGACTGCCGAGCGGCTGGCCATCGCGCTTCGCAGCATGGTGACTGACGCAACGATGATCGAGAAGGCTCGGGTCATCGGCGTGAAATTGCGCGCCGAAGACGGGGTGACGGAAGCCGTTCAGCGACTCACTTCGATGGGAGCAGCGCTTGGAATTTCATGACACGTCAGGGGCGAGAGCATCAGCGCGGCCCGGGCAATTCTAAAACTGGAGTGAGCGCGTAGAAATTGAAGAAATGTTTACCCACGTTGGTCCACGACGTTTGAAGAATGACGAGCTTCGTGCCCTCGACGAAAACCGACGCATTCGAAATGCCCGCTACCGTGTCGTAGAGCTGAGTGAAGATCGCCGTGTCATGCGAGAAGTGAGTCACACGCACGTCTTCGCGGCCATCTTCTTTGACCTTTTCTTCACGGCTCTCGATCAGGTGAGCGACTGGCTGAGGTCGCTTCGAGAAGTCGAGGCCCAGAACGGCCATTTCTGCTTTCGCGTCGGCAAGCGCCCGCTTCGCGTCTCGCTGTCTGGTGCACTGACCGCGGCTCGTCGCGGCTCGATTCACTTCGAACGACTTCGTGACCTTGTTTTCCGCGAATGACCAGAGCAGCAGGGTCACTCCACTCTTCGGGTGCGCTTTCATGCCCGGGTAGTGGCAGTCGATGCTGGCACCGCGCTCAACCTCGTCGCCCTCGTCAATGTGCTGGGTGACGCGAATCGCGGCGAAGCCGGCGCGCATCGACAGAGCCACCACCTCGACCGCATCGACCTCGTGACCCTCGTCTTCAATGAAGGGTTCGAGGCGCAGCTCTGGTACCTCGGTCGCCGACTGCGCCAACGCCACCGTGAGCACGAGGGCAATCACCTCGCTCATGCTACGACTCCACTCACGTCTGGCATCACCAGATGAACGCCGAAATCAGGCCCGACGTCACAACACGCCGCTACTTGCGGAGGGCAGACGCGAAGTCGTTGACGACGCCGCGAATGGGCTTGCCGCCCATGCTCAACCCACGAAGCTCGAAATTGTACTCGCCAATGAAATCATTCATGCCCGTGTAGGCCTCGCCCGTCGTGTATCGGGCCGAATCGTAGAGACCCTTCATCGACTGAAAGTCAGCGGACATCGTGACGGTGTCTCCGTTGCGTTCGTACGAGGGCTTCGAGGCCCCAGGGGTGTTGACGAACTTGACGGCCACGTTCTTGAGCCCGAGGGCCTTCGCGTCGATCTGCTCGAAAGCCGCTCGAATCAGAGGGGCGGCCATCTGTGCGACGTCACCTCGAAGAACGCTGTCGGGGAAGTTCGCGAAGCTTTTCGTGTCGTACTTCAGCGAAACCGGCACGCCCTGCGTCGCGGCGCCACTGTCGAGACTGAAGGCGTAGGTCTGAAACTGCCCAGCGACCGGCAGCATGATGCGATCGCGCGCCGCCTTGCCCGTGCCGTAGTCGCCCGGTGGCAGATAGAAGGGGTCGTCTTTCGCGAAGGTTTGCCGCAGGCCCGGGTCGGTCATCAACCCTTGCTGGTTCGGCCACTGCGCCCATGAGGCGGGTCGATTCGGCCCGGCGGGTGGCGGCGTCACAACCGGAGCGAGTTTCGAGACGTCGGTTTCGGCGACCGGAGCGGCTGGTGCGCCAGAGAGCGCAGCGGTGAGCTTCTCAATGAGCGCCGCGGCGGTCTTCTTGGCGGCTTCGACGTCAGTGCCATTGCCCGCATACGCTCGGTCGAAGTCACCGCGCAGAATCGACTGCTGCAGGCCGATCGAGTCTTGCATGGCCTGCCTCTGCTCAGCCGTGAGGCCCGTTTCAACGGCACTCGATGGAGGCGGGGTGGTTTGAACCAGCGCTCCGGTCACAGCAGAGATGCGAAAGAGGGGCGCGTGCGAGAGCGCAGGCGCCGGGAGCGATGCCGCGAGAGCCGGGGACGCTTTGTCGTTTTCGAATCGGCTCCGCGCTGGGTGCCCAGATGAGGCGGGGCCGGGGACCCCGGGCTTTTCCTTAGTGACTTCAAGGGGTTCGAGAACCCCTGAGTGCCCGGCGATCGGCGGTTTGACGTGCATTTGAGAGGTCTTTTTTCGATCTTTGAAGACGGTTCTCACATTATCGAAGATTGAAAGAAAAGATTGCCGGCGACGTTTCGAATGGGTGCACGTTCGATTTCAGCAACGCCTGGCGGCCGAGAAAAATGAAGCAATGAGATCAACTCTTTGCGAAATGTGACGATCACCCCTGCATGACTGAAGAAGAACGAGAAAACGTCTTAGCCGTTGAGAAACTTCGCG
>JANLPS010000291.1:0-21281 GCA_031367385.1 Archangium sp.
CTGCGCTGGGGCGACGGCGGCGGCTCCGGCACCCGAGGGCGCCGATGCGGCGTTGCTGGTGCGGGGCGACAAGCTCAAGGGCCTGGCCCCGGTGACGCTCGAGACGCTGCTGGCGAACCCGGCCGAATATGACGGCAAAGCGGTGTCGATTACCGCCAAGGTGCGCAAGGCCTGCGAGCGCAAAGGCTGCTGGATGGAGCTTGCCTCGAGCGAGAAGACGCCGGGCGTGCGCGTGACGTTCAAAGACTATGGGTTCTTCGTGCCGCTCGATTCGGCCGGCAAGACGGCGAAGGTCGAAGGCACGGTGAAGGTCGCCGAGCTCTCACCCGAGCGCGCCAAGCACTACGAGTCTGAAGGCGCGAAGGTGGCGAAAGACAAGAGCGGCAAGTACCGCGAGGTGCAGCTGATCGCCGCCGGTGTCGAGCTGCGCAAGTAAGAGGTGCGCTCGTACTCAATGCGGGGCGTGCAGGGGGCGGCCGACCGGGCGGTGGCGCTGACACGCGACTACCTGGGGCACGTGGCGCCTGGCTGCATGGTGCACGACGTTCAGAATGACCCCCGGTTTCAACACCGCGGCGTTGACCTGCTCTGGGAGCGGCCAGGACAACCGGTGCTCGGCGTCGAGGTGAAGGGCGACCGGCAGGGCAAGCGGCGCGGCAACTATTTCTTCGAGCTGGTCAGCAACGTCGAGAAAGACTCGCCGGGGTGCTTTCTGTACTCGGTGGCCGATGTGCTGGTGTACGTGTTTCTCGATGCGCGAGAAGTGCACGCGCTCCAGTTGAAGGCGGTGCGTGACTGGTTCGTGCCGCGCGCGAAAGAGTACCCGCTCAAGACCACCCGAACACGAACCGGAGCCGTGCTCTACACGACCGTCGGCGCCATCGTGCCGGTCAAAGAGGTGCACCGTTCGGTGCCCCACGCCGTGTCGGTGTTCAGCCCCTCAAATTGAAAGGGGACAGGCTGCTTTTCCCCGCTGCTTGCTACTGGTTCGTGACGCGTCTTCGGGCACCTGTCGTTGGGTCGATGCGAAAGCGCTGGTGCGGGCATTCGTTCGGCGACGCATCTGGCCCCGGCGCCAAGCGTAGTTCGATTTGGAGGCCGACCTTGGCGTCAGAAACACACCGCTCCAGTGCCCATTCACAATGCGATCGCGGGTCAGCACCATGCGAATGGTTGAGCAGCGATCGCAGCTTGGGCCCCCGGCGAGCGCCAGCGCCGTTGCTCGCGAGAAGCACAACGCTGCCCTTGCGAAGGTTTCCGATGCCGACGCTCGAGCCCATCACAAACGCGGTAAATTGGAGATCTGGCGAGAGCAGTCCGTCTCCCATCGACTCCCAGTCTTCTTGCTGGTCGTCGCTGGGGTTGGTGGGGTCGATGCACGCCGGGGCGGAGCATTGCGAAGCTTCGGCCGAGCAAAGAGACAAGAGCCCTCGCTCGCTGTCGACGAGGAGGCATGTGGTACCAACACATGAGGCCACTGAACGCTCCCAGGTGTGTTGAGCCACCTGAACGGCTCTCATCGTGGTTTGGTCAATGACAGCAAGTCGGTGTTCGTTGCCCGGGCGGGAGCGGAGAATCAACATCTGCGGCAAGTCGACCGACTGGTCAGCGACGACCAGGGTGCCCTCCCGGGTCACCCAGCACTGCGAGACTGGAGGGACGATGCCCTCAACGACTTGGTGTGATTCGCCTGCTCCGCGAAGCCAGACTTCCCTGTCATTGCAGCAGATTCGTCCGTCGCACGTGACTGACGCACCTGCATCTGGCCGAACCGTCTGGCTGCCATCGGCCAAAAGCAAAGGCACCGACGCAAAGACCATCAAAAGCACGTTCATCGTTTCTTCCGTTCCGTTCAACGACGCGGGCGTCAGGCAGGGCGGCTGTTCGGAGAGAACGAAATCGGGCGAGACGACGATGAAAGGACTGCTGTTCCCGACTATTTCGCCGGTGACCAGACGCCGCTCTTGGCCTTCTGGGCGAACGCCAGGTCAACGAACGGAAAGTGGCTGCGCACCACTTCGGCGATGCGCAGCTTGTTGGCGTCGGTGGTGCCGGGCGCGACGGTGATGATCAGCTTCGGGCCCACGCGCCCGTCGGGCAGGGTGACTGCGCCGGCGACCGAGGCGCTCTTGAAGGCCGCGATGCCCTTGAGCTCGTCGCCCAGCATGCCGGCGGCGAAGCCCACCTTCATCACCTCGCCAAAGCGGGCGGTGTAGCTCTTCGCCGGGTCGAACTCGCCCGCCATCTCTTTGGCTCCCATGAACACCACGTTGGTGCCGGGCGTCTGGCTGCTCTGCTCGAGAATGGCCTCGATGACCGGCAGCGCCGCCTGCTTGCTCTCGGCCGACTCGGTGACGTCATTGATTGCCACCCGCAGGTGAGTGCCCATCGCGGCGGTGCCTCGCACGCCGTCGAGCGCTTCAATCGGCGACCAAAACGCAGCGTTGGGTATCGCCGGGCTGACCGGCCATGACGCGCCTTGAAAGGTGAACCCCTTCCACTTGGCGGCTTCATTCTCGTTCGGGTGCCACTTGGACAAGTCGGTGAGCTGAACAGGCGCGGGCGACGCGGCCTGGGCTCCAGGGGGTATGGCGGGCGGGCCTGCAACGGGCTCGATGGGCATAGGGTCGGCATTGTCTTCGATCACTGACCGAAAGGTGCGACGAAGACCGACAAAACGACTCGCTAAAACCGTCACGAATTCGCGCAGGTACGAGCGTACCCCGTCAGTCAGATCGGCCAGGTGCCCAATAACACTCGCTCGAAAGCCACCGGGGACCTGTTACTTTCTGACGCCTGATGGCGATCAAGCCGCGCACGGGGCAAGGGCAAGAAGACGACGGGGGCACCGGCGTCGCAACCGAAACCAAAAAAAAGGAGCAGCTCAAAAAGCCGCCCCTCTTCAAGGTGCTCTTTCACAACGACAACTACACCACCATGGAGTTCGTGGTCTGGGTGCTCCACACCGTTTTTCACAAGTCGGAGTCTGATTCGTACGCCATCATGCTCAACGTTCACAAAAACGGCTTCGGCGTCGCCGGCGTGTTTTCAAAAGAGATCGCCGAGATGAAAATCGAGAAAACGCATTCGCTGGCGAAGGAACATGAGTTCCCTCTCCGGCTCACGATGGAACCAGAGGAACTCTGACCGTGGCTTCTCCAATTATCGCCAAAGAACTGCAGGCTTCGATTCGCTTCGCGTTGAATGAGGCCAAGCGCATGCGCCACGAGTACCTCACGCTCGAGCACTTGCTCCTGGGGCTCTTGCGTGACCCACGCACGCTCGAAGTGCTCAAGGCGGTCGGCGCCAAGGTCGAGCGCATCAAAGGCAAGCTCGAGAAGTTTCTCGAAGAGACCGTCGAGCGGTTGCCCGACGAGAGCGACGCCGAGCCCCAGCAGACTCTGGGCGTCGAGCGGGTGCTCCAGCGCGCTGCCTTTCACGCGCTCTCAGCCGAACAAAAGGTGATGGACAGCAGCGACGTGCTGGTCGCGATTTTTCGCGAGGCCGATTCACAGGCGCTGTTCTTCATCAAAGAAGAGGGCGTCACCCGCTACGACATCTTGAACTTCGTCTCGCATGGCGTGCGCAAAGACGGCGAGCCAGGCGACATTCAGCCCGATGACAGCGGAGGCGCGGCGACTGGCGGCGATGATGACGATGCTCCGGGGCCAGCGAAGAACCCGCTCGAGGCCTACTGCACCGACTTGAACGCCGAAGCCGCGAAGGGTCACATCGACCCGCTGATCGGCCGCACGATGGAGCTCGAGCGCACCATTCAAGTGCTCTGCCGCCGTCGCAAGAACAACCCGCTCTACGTGGGCGAAGCGGGCGTGGGCAAGACGGCCATCGCCGAGGGTCTGGCGCTGGCGATTCACGACAAGACCGTGCCCGACGTGCTCAAGAACGCCCGCGTGTTCTCGCTCGACATGGGCTCGTTGCTCGCCGGCACCAAGTTTCGCGGACAGTTCGAAGAGCGGCTCAAGGCGGTGCTCAAGGCCCTCGCGCAGCACGACGACGCGATTCTGTTCATCGACGAGATTCACACCATCGTCTGCGCCGGGGCGACCAGCGGCGGCTCGATGGATGCCTCGAACCTGCTCAAGCCGGCCCTCGCTTCGGGCAAGCTGCGTTGCATCGGGTCGACCACCTACCAAGAATACAAGTCGTCGTTCGAGCGAGACCGCGCGCTGTCACGAAGGTTTCAGAAAATCGACGTCGCCGAGCCGTCAGTCGAAGACACGGTCAAGATTCTCAAAGGCCTCGCCCCCAAGTACGAAGAGCACCACCACGTGAAGTACGACGACGACGCGCTGCACGCCGCGGCCGAGCTGTCGGCGAAGTACGTGAATGAGAAGTACCTGCCTGACAAGGCCATCGACGTGATCGACGAGGCCGGCGCGGTCGACAAGCTCCGCGCGGTTCGCACCTCGAAGGTCACCCTGGCCGACGTCGAGGCGATCGTGGCGAAGATGGCCCGAATACCCCCCAAGTCGGTGGCGGTCGACGAGCGCACCGCGCTGCAGAACCTCGAGAAGGAGCTGCACGCGGTCATCTTCGGGCAAGACCGGGCGATCAACGAGTTGGGCGCGGCGATCAAGCTCTCACGCTCAGGCCTGCGCAGCCCCGAGAAGCCAATCGGCTCGTTTCTCTTCGCCGGCCCCACGGGTGTGGGCAAGACCGAGCTCGCCAAGCAGCTGGCCCGGGTGTTGGGCGTCGAGTTCTTGCGCTTCGACATGTCTGAATACTCCGAGCGGCACACCGTCTCGCGGTTGATCGGCGCGCCTCCGGGGTACGTCGGGTTTGATCAAGGCGGTCTGCTCACCGACGCGGTTCGCAAGAACCCGCACTGCGTGGTGCTGCTCGATGAGATTGAGAAGGCGCACCCCGAGCTGTTCAACATCTTGCTCCAGGTGATGGACCACGCGACTCTCACCGACAACAACGGTCGCAAAGCCGACTTTCGCAACGTGATTCTGATTCTGACCACCAACGCTGGCGCGCGCGACATGAAGACCAAGTCGATGGGCTTCGGCGAGAAGCCGATGGTCGATGTGTCGAAGGCGGCGGCGGCGCTCGAGAAGACGTTTTCTCCTGAGTTTCGCAACCGGCTCGACGCGATCGTTCAGTTCTCGGGGCTCACCAAAGAGATCATTCTCAAGGTGGTCGACAAAGAAGTGCAGGCGCTCCAGAAATTGCTCGACGACAAGAAGGTCGAGATTCATCTCTCAGCCTCAGCCCGCGAGTGGATGGCCGAGAAAGGCTACGAGCCAGAGTTTGGTGCGCGCCCGATGGGCCGGCTGGTCGACAACGCGATGAAGAAACAATTGGCTGAGGCGCTGCTCTTCGGTCAGCTCAAGAATGGTGGCGTGGCGCACTTCGATGCGAAGGCCGACCAGTCAGGGCTCGAGGTGACGTTCACCGCCGCGCCCGCGAAAGCGACGCCGTCAGACGCAACCCCCGCGCCCGCAGCAGCCTTGGCCTGACGGTCAGTCACACATCAGGTCGCTCTTGAGCATGTAGGGTATGCCGGCGACCACGTTCGCGTCGTCATTGCAGCCGTTGAGCCCGGCAGACCCACCGCCGCTCGAGATGAACCACTGGTCGGTGATGGTATCGGTGTCGATGTTGGCGACCGCCGTCGCGCTGAAGCCGCAGCTGGGGCACGCCCCCGAGACACCCGCCACCGCGGGGGCAAAGCCAGACAGCGTGGCCGACAACGCCGCCGGCGCCGCCAACGTGCCAGGGTAGCGGGTGGTGTCTTGCGTAATGCAGTCGTAGCCCGCGGTGGGTGTGGTGCCCGGGCGTGACCACGTCGAGGTGCAGGTGCCCATGCGGTAGAAGTAGCGGTTCGACGCGTCGAAGGCGAAGCCGACCTCGTCGCCGCGGGTGGTGTACTCGTCGTTGGTCGAGAAGAACGATTTCTCGACCGTGAACATCATCTTGAGCAAGGTCTTGGCCTCGCTCTGTTTGGCGCGCCCTTGAAACCGCGCGAACGCAGGTATCGCGATGGCGGCGAGAATGCCGATGATGGCGACGACGATCATCAGCTCAATCAGAGTGAAGCCACGCCTGATTCGCTTGAGCACGAGCGAATTGTCTGAGATCAGCGGACCTCTCCGCAAGTTGTTGGCGGTGACAATGTTCGTCACCCCGACTGACATTTTTCGCGACGATGAAGCTTGTCAGCGGGCCAGCACCCGGGCAATTGACGCATGTGCGCGCGCCGCTCACCGACGCAGAGCTCGATTCGCGCCTCGCGGTGCTGGGGTTGGTGCGCGATGCGTCGGTTCGCTCTCCGCCGCCCTCGAAGAACCGAACCGTGGTGTGCAAGGCCGGCCGCAAGCGCGTGCTGGTGAAGATTGCCGACGGTGGAGGCAATGTCGGTGTGCTGCGCGAGGGCTCAGTGCTCGAACGGGTCGCGCCCTTGGGCCGGTTGCGCGACTCGCCGCTGACCCTGCCCCGGGTCTTCGCCTTCGACCCGGCCCATGGCCTGCTCGCCCTCGACTGGATTCAGGGGGGCGAGACCCTGCACCACTACCACCGCCGCACCCAGCAGTACCCCAACGGTCTGGCCACGCAAGTAGGCGAAGCGCTTGGGTATTTGCACCGCATGAGCCGCGAGGCGCGCTCGAAGTATGCCCTCGCCGACGCCTTTCGCGACGAGTCAGACCTGCTCGAGTGCTTCTTGCGCATGCGCCCCGATTTCTACTCGCGGCTCTCGCACGTGGGGCTCGAGTTCTTCGCCTCGGTGCAGGCGAACACGCCGGCGATGCGGGGGCTCCAGGCGCTCAGCGAGCAGCAGCAACGAGACGGCGAGTCGGCGCTGCTGCACGGAGACCTGCGCCAAGCCAACCTGCTGCGGGTGGCCGCGGGGCGAAAAGTCACCATTCACTACCTCGACTGGGAGCTCAGCTTCTGGGGCGACCCGGCGCGAGACCTGGGCAGCCTGTTGTCTGACTACGTGTTGGGGTGGTTGGCCCCCGAGCACCGCAGCGAGGTGCTGCCGCGGCCGACCCTCGAGGCCTTCGCCCACGCGATGCTCAAAGGGTACCAGCGCTCGCGGCAAAATCGCTTCAAGCTCGACGCGGCCTTTCAAGAACGCGTCGTGCGGTGGATAGGCGCGGCCCTGCTGATTTCGGTCTACGGCATCTCGCACTACGAACAGGTGCTCGACGAGCGGGCCCACGGCATCGCCCGGCACGCCCTCGACATGCTGGCGCGACCTGGCGATTGGCCCGTGACCCTGTGGGGAGCGCTCTGACATGTCTCCACCCACCACTGACCCACGCGTGCGCTGGTTTCACGATCGCCGATTCTGTCTGCGCGAGGGTGAGACGCCGACGTTGGCGCGGGCGTCGGGTGATTCGGGCTTCGTGGCGCACCTCTCGAGCAGCACCCACGGCGCCACCGGGTGGGACTGGAGCTTCAAGCTCTCGAAGCGCGGCGACGGGTGGAGCTTCGCGCACGACGGCAAGCTGACGGTGTTTCTCGACGAGCCAGGAGCGTTCGTGCCGAACGACGCCAAGGTCGGCGACATGGTGGCGGTACGGCTGCCGCGCGCGCGAGAGACGCTGCACCCCCATCGGTTCACGGTGCACGGGGGCCAGGGCGGGCCGGTGCTGGGCCACGCGTTCACCAAGCTCTTCATCCCCGTGACGTTCGAGGCGGCGGCGCTGCTGGTCGAGGCGTTCGCGAGCAAGTGGGCTGATCAGCTGCGCTTCGGGTTGTCGCTGGCGAATGCGCCGACTGATTTCAAGCGGGCCGACAGCGCGGTGGTCGACGTGGCCCCAGGCGATGAGCCGGGCATCGTGAAGCTGATCGACGCGTTCTTGCGGCTTCACCCCAAGGCCCTGGTGCCGCGCGGGTTGCCTTTTGGCACCGTGCAGGGGCCGCTGGGGTTGCCCAAGGCCGAGGGCAAAGGCCGGGGAGATCTCGCCGACGGGTACGGTTGGCGCCGAAGCCTCGAGGGCTCGCAGCAACCCGGCGCGGTACCGCTGTGATGTCGTCGCTGCTGACCGCGCTGCTGGGCGTGTCGATTGGCATGCGCCACGCCCTCGAGCCCGACCACCTGGCGGCGGTGTCGACGCTGGCGACCGAGCAGAAGGGCCCGCGAGCGGGTCTGTGGTTGGGCGCGCTGTGGGGCATCGGGCATTCGGTGTCGTTGATGGTGGTGGGCGGCGGGTTGGCGCTGCTCGAGGCGAAGATGCCCGAGCGGGTGGGCGTGCTGCTCGAGCTGCTGGTGGCGGTGATGATCATCGCGCTGGGGGCCCGGGCGATCGTGCGCAGCGTGCGCGAGGGTCGTGCGGGCAGGCTGGTCGTTCACTCGCATGGCGATGGGGCGCACTCGCACCCGGTGGTCGCGCCGCACGTGCACCTCCGCTCGTGGACGTTTTCGACCCGACCGCTGCTCATCGGCGTGGTGCATGGCCTGGCAGGCAGCGGCGCCTTGACGGCGCTGGTGCTGGCCGAGCTGCCCTCGTCTGCGGCCCGTCTTTCGTACATCGCGTTGTTCGGCGCGGGCAGCGTGGTCGGCATGGCGCTGCTCACCGGGCTCGCCGGAGTGCCGTTGATGCGGGCGGCGAAGTCTCCACGGGTGGCGGCGTGGGTGTTGGGCGTGGCGGGTTGTCTCTCGACGGCCGTGGGCGTGTGGTGGGGGTTCGGCTCGGGCCTCAAGCTGCTGGCGGGGTGAGTGGGTTGGTCCTTCGACTGCGCTCAGGACGAACGGTGGTTGAAGGGCGCACGCTTCGAAGAGATCTGCGCGAGCTGGCGCCCTGGGTGCTCGTCACCCTCACGGTGTGGGCTTCAGTGGTGGCGGTGCGGCATGCGCGCGTGGCCTCCGCGCCCCAAGCCCCGGCCTGGGAGCACTCGTTTCTCGAGCTGAGCCAGGCTGATCAGCTTCGCTACCGCCTGGTTCGCGAAGGCGTGCTCGAAGCCGAAAATCGCCGCTCCGGTTCGCGCGAGTGGCCCGAGCCCTCGCTGCTGGCGGCCGAAGGGGTGCCGCCGTTCGATGCGCCCGACCTTCGCTGGTCTCGCCGGCAACACGGCATCTATGTGAATTATGTCGGAGTGCCTGCCGCGGCCCAAGGCACCCGGTGGTTGGTGCTGTTCATCGAGCCCGCGGCGACGGCGTTCGAGGCCAAAACCCCGCCACCGCCGGTCGACGAAGAGCATCACACCTTACCCGACGGCACCGCACTCCACGTCACGGTGTGGACGATGGCGAACCAAGGGCCCGAGCCGACGGAGGTGCTCGCTTTCCCCGTGTCGGAGGGCTGGGTACAGCGCGTCGGCCGGCTGTAACTGCGGCTGAAAAACAGGGTAAGCACTGTGGGTGCATCGAAATCTCGGCTTGGCTTTGTTGTGTCTGTGCGCTGCGTTCGCTGCATGCTCGAAGGCCGGTGAGCGAGGTGAGGCCGTCGCCGCCGTTGCGGTGCAGCCGATTCGTCCCGCTCCTGACACCTCGCACCTGCTGGTCACCCTCGAGCTCTCGCCGACTGGCTTGCGCGTGCTCGGGGTGCAAACCGTCGCGCAACCCCTGCCTCGGCTGCGCGTGCCTGAGCCCGGCCGTTGGCATCTGGCGTTTCGAGACGCTGCGAATCAGGTGATTCATGCGCACGACATGGCCCCCGCGAACGAGCGTCGCTCTGAGACGACCGGGCCCGATGGCCGCATTTCGCCGTCGCACGAGACGCTCGACACCACCGTCTTCGTCGCGCGGCTGCCGGTGACCGCGGGCACGTTGACGCTCACCGCTGATTCGGTGGCGGGCCTCGATGCGACGCCTGTCGAGCTGGGGCATGTGGCGGTGACGCCGTGAGTGCGGTGGGCGCGTTGAGCCTGCTGTTGGCGCTGGGAGCCAACGAGGTCGAAGTGCTGCGCGACGGTGGGTCCCCCTCGAATCGCATCGACGTGGTGATTCTGGGAGACGGGTACCGAACGCAAGATCAGGCGCAGCTGACCAGTGACGCCACCAACGTGGTCAACCAGCTGTTCGCCGCGACTCCGTGGAAAGAGTACGAGTCGCTCTTCAACGTCTCGTTGGTGCACGTGGTCTCGAATGAGAACGGTGCCGACAACGGCACCTACGGAGCGACCCGCGATACGGCCCTGGGCGCCTACTACAACTGCTCGGGCATCGACCGGGCGTTGTGCATCAACTACGGGCTCGTCTACTCGGCGGCGAACGCGGCGGTGCCGACCTACGACTTCATCGTCGTGGTGGTCAACGACCCGAAATACGGCGGCACCGGGGGCAGCGTGGCGACGCTCTCGATTCATTCGCTCGCGCCCGAAATTCTGATTCACGAGATGGGTCACACCATCGGCAAATTGGCTGACGAGTACACCGACGCGTACCCCGCGTACCCGTCGTGCTCCGGCGATTGCCCTGAGGCCAACGCGACGCTCAACGCGACCGCGACCGTGAAGTGGTCGAAGTGGGTCGACGCGACGACGCCGGTGCCGACTCCGACGGGCTCGGGGTACAGCGCGAAGGTTGGCGTCTTCGAAGGGTGCCGCTACAAGACCACCGGGGTGTACCGGCCCTTCGAGCACAACTGCCGAATGGATATTTTGGGAGTGCCGTTCTGCAGCGTTTGCAGCGAAGGCCAGGTGCTCAAGTTCGCGAATCTGGTGTCGTTTTTCGATTCGCATACGCCCGCAGGCCCGACCGCGGTGAGTGCCTGCGCGCAGGCGACGTTCAGCGTGACGCCGCTGGTGCTCGATGGGTCGCCGCTCGCCTACGCGTGGACCGTAAACGGCGTGGCACAGTCAGCCGGTACGTCACTCACGGTCGATGCCACGAGCAACCTGACGGTGACGGTGGCGGCGACGCACACCACTGCGCTGGTTCGCAATGACCCTTCGAAGTTGCTGACCGACACGTTGACGTTTCCACTGGTGACGTCGACTCCGTGCGATGGCAACTGCGTGGCTGGCGCGTGCGTGCCGGTGGTGTGGGCAAATGTCGCGAATGTGGTGGTCGAGGCGACGGGCCCGACCGGAGCCGTTGCGAGCTTTGCACCGACCGCCACGCAGGGAGCTACTGCGTTGACGGTGACCTGCGTGCCCGCTTCAGGGAGCACGTTTGGTGTCTCGGCGACGCCGGTGACGTGCACGGCGGCCGGGGGCTCGACGCGAACGTTCAGCGTGACGGTGAGTGACACGGGGGCTCCGACGCTGACGCTGCCGGCGAATCAAACGGCCGAGGCGACTTCGGGCAGCGGTGCGGCAGTGACGTTCACTGCGAGCGCGAGTGACCTGGTCGACGGCGCGCGGGTGGTGACGTGTACGCCCGCATCGGGAGCGACCTTCCCAGTGGGGACGACGACGGTTTCATGTCGCGCGAGCGATACCCATTCGAACATGGCCACCGGTTCGTTCACCGTGACGGTGCAAGACACGATGGCCCCGACGTTGATGTTGCCTGCTGACAAGAGTGTCGACGTGATGGGCCCTGCGGGTGTGGTGGTGACGTTCGTGGTTTCGGCGACCGATACGGTCGATGGGTCGGTCGCGGTGACGTGCTCGAAGACGGCCGGGCAGACATTCGCGGTTGGCACGACGACGGTGACCTGCACCGCGACCGATGCGCATTCGAATGTGGCGAGCGGCACGTTCAAGGTGACCGTGAGAGACACGACCGCTCCGACGATCGTGCTGCCGGCTGACGTGACGGTCGAGGCGACGAGCAGTGCGGGTGCGGTCGCGACTTTTACGGTGACAGCGACTGACGCGGCGCATGCGCCGGTGGCAGTGACGTGTGTGCCAGCCTCGGGGTCGACGTTTTCGCTCGGGGTGACGCACGTGAGCTGCACGGCCGGCACGAGCACGTCGGAGCTCTTGGTCACGGTTCGCGACACCACTGCGCCCGTGGTGACCTGCCCGGCGAACGTGGCGGCGCTCGAGACCGGGGCGATGACGAACGTGTCGTTTGCCGGGGCGGTGGCGGTCGACGCGGTCACGGCGGCGACCGTGACGTACTCACCGGCCTCCGGGAGCGCGTTCGCTCGGGGCGTGACGCACGTGACGGTGACGGCGACCGACGTGGCGGGGAACTCGGCGACCTGTGACTTCGTGGTTGATGTGGAGGATCACCTGGTCACGTTCGATGCGGGAACGGGAGCCGCGAGCGACGGGGGCACCGCGATTCGACCCGATGCGGGCGTGGTGGGCCGGTGCGGTTGCACTGAATCGACCAATGGGTCGCTGGGGCTGTGGGCGCTGGTGGCGATGGCGCTCGTGATTCGGTCGAGGAGTCGAGCGAAGCAAGGCTGACCCAGGTTCAGGGTGCGAGGGCCCATGCGGCGCGACTCGATGGGTGCTGCCTTAGTGCCCGGGGCTGTACCAAGGCTGCGCGGCGTCGCGCAGCATCAAGACGCGGCCGCTGCCGTCGAGTGCTACCCGGTACACACTCTGGCTCCCGCCTGAGTTCGAGCCGAAGACGAGGCTCGAGTTGTCGTACCAGCTTGGGTACGAGTCGCTGGTGCTGGGTTCATTGACGTATTCGTTCACCTTCTTGACGACCTTGGTCGTGAGATCCATCCAGAAGATGCGGGTCGACCCGCTGGCGACTCGAGCGTCGAAGGCAACCTTGGTTCCATCAGGTGAGATGACGAGGCGATGCGCGATCGCGAGCGCTTCACTCCCCAGGCTCGAGGTGAGTGACGAGCGGAGTCCGCTTGCAAGATCGACCCGCTCCAATTGCGTCAGCTGCGCATCGCTCGTTCCCAAAGCCACGATGATCGACTTTCTGTCGGGCGTGAAGGCTGGCATTGAAAAGGTCGTCCCCGTTTCACCAGCCAGCGTCTTGGAGCCCGCGCCTGTTACGTCGATCTGCACGATTTTGCGGCCAGAGCCGTTGTCAGAGGCAAAGGCGATCCTCGCTCCGTCTGGAGAAATGACTGGCTGTCGGTAGCTTTGAACCGACCCAATCATCAGCGTCGTGGTTCCGATGTTGCCGTTGGGCACGAACTGCAGCTTCGGCAGCGACCCCGTATCGAGAACCGACACGACCCGCAACCCGTCGGGGGACAGGCTCGAGTCTGAAGAGCCTTCGCCAACACCAACGCTACTCTGTGAGAGAAACCCCGGCGCGGCCGAAAAGAACAACTGGCGATCAGCGGGCCGATTGAAGAGCAACCCTCTGGGGAATGGGCCGGTACCAGCGTCTGGGCCATCAACGCCGGCGTCGGCGGTGACGCAAGCCGTGTATGCGTCGATCTCTGCGCGACAGTGCGAGGAAATGTTCGCTGCGCTCGCTGACGCATTGGTGCGGTTGTCGCTGCCACAGACTTGTTGCTCAGCGGAGCAGGCCAGGTTTGCCATTCGCTGCTTGAGACAGTTGGGGTCGGCGACCTGCGTCTCGCACTGTTCGATTTGCTGCTGCGTCGGCTTCGGGTCTGCCGAGCACTTCGAAGTGGCGCAGACGTTGTTCGAGCAAACGTGCGAAGTGCCTGAGGCATTACAGCGCAGGTCGGTTCGGCAATCGGAGTTGGCGGCGCAGCTCTTCAGACAGACGCCGACGCCAGAGACGTTGGTGCACTTGTCGGGGCCGCAGTCTGCGTCGTTGACGCAAGCCTTCGAGCAGAGACCATTCGAGAATCCGCTGAAGCAACTCTCTCCGGCTGCGCACTCGTTGGTGCTCGCACAGGGGCGGTACGAGACCAACGAGGGCTGGCCTGCATCAGTCAGCGCAGAAGGCTGACCACAGGCCGCCGACAAGAACAGCACCACCAGGCGAGCTCGCATTCGGGCGCCTTAGGCGACTCGCTGGGCTGTTTGCAACCAGGCGGCGCTTGGCGCGCAAGGCAACAGGCAACATCAGTTTCAGAAATTACAAACTGTCAGTTTCAGAAATTACAAACTGATGTTCGGCGGCGGCCGCGTACGCCCGTGCCTCGAACCCTCCGTCAGAGAAAACTACTGCTCAGCTGACAGGCCGACCAGGGTGGCCAAGCGGCCTTCTGCCGCGGCCAATTCGACCTTGCGAATCTCGAGCTGCGCCCGAGATTGTGCTGCAGCGCTGGCGGCGAAGAAGCGCTTCGAGTCGATGTCAGAGACCTCGAGCGACGTCGCCACGCCGCTCTGAAAAGCCGAGTCGATTTGCTTCTGCGCCCGGGTCGCCAATTGCGATTGTGCCTCGGCCTGCTGGAGCGCGAACTGCGCGGCTTCGATGTTGGCTTTCGCGCTGATCCAATTGGCTTTTGCCCGGGTGCGGGTGCTCTGCAACTGCGAGCGCAGCTGCACCAACTTCGCCTCATGCTCGTGCAGGTTCGCGTACCGCACGCCGCGGTCGTAGAGCGACCACTGCAGCGCAACCACTCCGTCGAAGATCCAGTTGGTGCCGGCGAAGCCGCGGTTCGAGTTGTAGCTGCCCTTGAGCTGCCCCACGAGGTTCGGCAGGTAGCTCAACCGGTCGACGAAGTTGAAGCGCTCCTGAACGGTGACTCCGAGCGTGCTGGCCTTGATTGCCCAAGTCGCCTCCCAGGGTTCGGTGCCCTCGGCCCCTGCGGTCACTTCGAGCTTGGTCGGCTGATCATCGAAGGGCCGAATCGGCTCGCCCGTCAGTGCTTCGAGCAGCGCCAGCAACGCCACCCGGCTGCCCGACAGGGTCGCGATGGTCGCCCGCGCCTGGGCCGTCTCGGTCTGCGCCCGCAGCACCGCTATCTCTGTCGTCATGCCCGCCGCGACCTGGTTCAATGAATCGCGCTCTCGCTTGAGCGCCACCGTCTCGGCATCTTTGGCGGCCTGCTCGAGCTGCGCCAGGCCCTCGAGCCCCAGGTACACGCGGGCCACGGCCAGCAGCACCTGCTCGCGTGCCTCGAGGCTGCCCCGTCGCGCGGCCTCGGTCGCCTCGTCAGCTGCGGGCAGCAAGAAGAACTGCGGTGAGAACAGCACCTGCTGCATCAGCAGATTTCCGTACAGCGAGTTGCGGGCGACGATGACCACCGGGTCTCCGGCCTGCGCGACGACTTGATCTTGAAACGCCGAGACCACCGCGGCGTTGGCCTGGTTGGTCAGCCCATACGCCGGCCCCACGGTTTGAATGGCCCCAGCCAGCGCCGAAGCGATGCCGGTCTGCAGCGCGCGGGTGTCGAACTTCTGCTCGACGGTGGTGTGCACGTAGCTGGTGGTCAGCGTGAGCTCGGGCAGAATCGCCGACGTGGCCAGCCCCGCTTGCGCCGCGATCTGCGCCGCCTGGGCCCGCGCCGCCTTCACATCGGGGTTGTTTTTGGCGGTCAGCTGCAGCGCCTCGGTCAAGGTCACCGGCCGTCTCGAGGAGAGGCTCTGGCTCTCGGTGGCCAGCATCGGGTTGGTCGGCGGCGCGGTAAGGGTCGGCGTCAACGTCGCCTGGGCAAAGGCGGCCACGCTGATCACCGCTGAGACACCACTGAGTCGCAATCGCATGAGATCAGGCCAGTTTCTTTAAGGAGCCGTCGAGGTCACCTTGGCGGCGACTCCTTCGGAGGGGAGGTTGACCGGCGTGGTCTTCACCGGCTCATCGCTGTCTTCGGTCTCTTTGCCGATGCGCATCGACGGTGGGGTCAGCTTCTCAATCACCGCGAAGACCAGTGGCACGACGAAGAGGGTCAAGAAGGTCGAGGTGATGACGCCTCCGATGACGGCGACGGCCATGGGGGCCCGAAACTCGAAGCCCTGACCGCGGCCAATCGCCGTGGGCACCATGCCGATGGCCATCGCAGCCGAGGTCATCAGAATCGGCCGCAACCGCCGTGGGCCCGCTTTCAGAATCGCCTCGTTCAAGTCGTCACCCGAGCGCAGGTTCTGCAGAATTTGATCAACGAGCAGAATCGCGTTCTTGGTCACGAGGCCCATCAACAAGATGAGGCCGATCATCGCGCCCAGGGTGATGCTCCAGCCGCCGATGACCAGGCCGAGGGCCGCGCCGATGAGCGCGAGGGGCACCGAGACCATGATGGTGAACGGGTGCTTGAAGCTCTCGAACTGCGAGGCGAGCACCATGTAGACGAACACGAAGGCCAAGAAGAACACCAGCGCGAACGCCGAGTTCTGCTCGTTGAGCACCTTCATCTGCCCGTCGTAGAAGAACGAGTACCCCGGGGGGGCCGGAGCCTCGGCCAGCTTGGCCTTGAGCATGGTAGCGACCTCACCAAGCGACGCGCCTTCGCCCGGCGAGGCGATGACCATCACCCGGCGCTCGCGGTTGAAGTGCTCGATCACCGCCGGAGTCTCGGCCATCGCAATGGTCGCCACGTCGCTGACCGGTCGAACGCCGGTGGGGGTGAAAACATCCATCGAGCGGATCAGCTCTGGGGTCGCGCGGTCTTTCTCAGCGAGGCGCACCACGATTTCAGTCTCGAGGCTGCCCTCGCGCAGCTTGCCGGCGACCTGGCCATTCATCGCGAGCCGCATCTGCATGCCGAGCATCGCGCTGGTGAGCCCGGTGTCTTGTGCGCGGTTGCGATCGATGCTCACCGCGAGCTCTGGCTTGTTGGGGTTGGTGACGATGCGAACATCGCTGGCCATCGCCTTGCCCTCGGCGTTCTTGAGGCCGCGCAGCACTTCGGCGACGCGGTTGGCCTCGCTGGTGAGCGTGTTGAAGTCGGGCCCCATCACGTAAATCATCATTGGAAAGAAGTCGCCGACGCCTTCGATTTGCGGAGGGTCGAACAGCGCGACCTCGGTGGCGGGCAAGACCTTGAGCGACTCGCGAACCTCGGCCTTGAGCTGGGGAATGGTGTGCGCCCGCACCGCGCGCAGCTTGGTGAGCACGCGCATGCGCGCCTTGTTGGCGTCGCCAGAGATGCCATCGGGGTTGGCGCCGACGATGGTGTAGATGTCGGTGACGTCGGGGTTCTGGCGAATGAGATCTTCGGTTTGCTTGGCCCGCAGCAATGACTCTTGAACCGACGAGCCCTCGGGCAGTTTGATCTCGAGCAAGAACTGCGCGCGATCTTCAGGTGAGAGAAAGTCATTGCCCAGGCGGCTGGCGGCGGCCATCGAGCCCACGATGATCAGCAGGGTCACGCCGGCGGTCTTCCACCGGTGAATCAGCGTCCACCCCAGAATCTTGCCGTAGAGCCGCTCGGTGGCCTCGAAGAGCCGCCGCAAATTTCGCGCGACCACGTTTTCGTCATGCGTGCGGGTGCGGTCGAGCCGCTTCGAGAACCTCGACGACAACATCGGGTCGAGGGTGAACGAAATGAACATCGAGATCAGCACCGCGGCCGAGATGGTCAGGCCGAACTGCTTGAAGAACTGGCCCACGATGCCGGGCATGAACGCCACCGGCACGAACACCGCGACGAGCGAGAAGGTGGTCGCGAGCACCGCGAGAAACACGTCACGGGTGCCGTTCGACGCGGCGTCTTTGGGTGACTCACCCTGCTCGAGCCGGTGGGTAATCGCTTCGCGCACCACCACCGCGTCGTCGATGAGCAACCCGATGGCCAGCGACAGCGCCAGCATCGTCATCTGGTTGAGGGTGTACCCCAGCGCATACATCACGAAAAAGGTGCCGATGACCGAGGTGGGCAAGGCCAGTGAGCTGATCAACGTGCCGCGAACGTCGAGCAAGAACATCAAGATGATCAGCACCGCCATCAAGCCGCCGAAGACCAGCGCGACCCACACCTCTTTGGCGTTCTCTTCGATGTAGGTCGACGAGTCGATCAGCAGCGACGCAGCGAAGTTGTGGCCCATGTCTGGCGTAGCCTCGCCCATCTTCGCCTTGACCGACTTTGCGACCTCGACGGTGTTCGAGCCGGCCTGTTTGATCACCTCGACGATGACCGCTTCGCTCCCGTTGAGGCGGGCGATGGTTCGCCGGTCAGCGACCGAATCGGTGACGGTGGCGAGCTCGTTGAGCCGAATGAACGAGCCATTCTGGGTATTTCGAACGATGGGCAGCTGCCCGATGTCATCGACGGTCTTGAACTGGCCGAGCGCGCGCACGTTGAGCTCGGTGGGGCCCAGGTCGAGGCGGCCCGCGGGCACATCGAGGTTCTCCATGCCGATGCGCTCGGCGATCTGCGCCGGAGCGATGCCCGCTGATTTCGCCTTGTCGAGATCGACGTCGACCCGCACCTCGCGAACCTCGCCGCCGACCACCCGAACCGCCGCGACGCCGTCGAGCTGGGCCAGGGTGGGCTCGAGCCGGTCTTTGATCAGCTGGCGCAAATTGCTGCTGCTGATGTCGGCCGACACCGCATAGGTCAAGATGGGTGCCGCACCCACGTCGATGCGCGCCACCTTCGGGGCGTCGATGTCGCGGGGCAGGGTGTTCTGCACGCTCGAGACCTTGTCGCGCACTTCTTGAACCGCGCGATCGAGCCCCATCGTCAGCTTGAACTGAACGAAGACCACGCTCACGTTTTCGCGAGAGAACGACTGAATGGTCTCGATGCCCGAGATGCCGGCGACGGCGTCTTCAATGGGCTTCGAGACCTGTGACTCGACCTCTGACGGGCCGGCGCCCCGGTACACGGTCGTCACCGCCACGAAGGGAAACGACACGTCGGGAAACAGGTCGGTACCGAGGCGTCGAAGACCGATCAGCCCCAAGACGATCAACAGCACCGCGATCATCGTGGTGAAGACCGGCCCCTTGATCGAGACGTCTGAGAGCGTCATCGCTGCGTGACCTTGGTGCCTTCAACCAACGCCTGGGTCGGGTAATCGACCACCTGGTTCACCGGCTCAGCCGGCGTGACCACCAGCTCGCCGGAGCGCCGCTCGACGATGGTGACGGGCACCTTCTTCAGCACCCCCGCGGCGTCGACCGAGAAGACGTGCTCTCCGCCGATGGTGATCAGCGCTGTGGAGGGGATGATCACCGCCGAGCGCGCCTCGCCGACGGGCAGGGTGACGCGCGCCAGGGTGTTCGCGGTGAAGCGGCCATCGGCGTTGGGCACCACGATCTCAATCGGCACCCGTCGCGTCTGGGGGTCGGCCGAGGGCAGCAGCACCTTCACCACCGCGTCGTCAGTCGACACGCTCGCGCCCACCGCTTCGACCCGAACCTTGAGGCCCGGCTTGAGCACCTGCCGCATCGATTCGGGCACGGTGGCTTTGAGCACGAGCGGGTCGAGCTGCATGATGATGTAGACGGGCGTGCCCGGGCCGACCATGCCGCCGGTGTTGTCGGGCGCATCGATGACGGTGCCCGAGAACAACGCCTTGACCTCGTGGCGTCGGCGACCCGCGCGAGCCTGCGCCAGCTGCGCCTTGGCCAGCAGCACCTGCGCGGCGGCCTGCTTCGCCTGCACCTCGGCCGACTTCGACTGCACGTCTGACACGCTGCCCTCGGCCTTCAGCTTCTCGTTGCGGCCGGCGACGTCGAGCGCCAGGCCGGCTCCGGCTTCCGCGGCGGCGACTCCAGCCTCGGCCTGCGCGACCTGGGCATCGATGATCTCGGTGTCGAGCGAGCCCAGGCTCTGGCCCGTCTTGACCAGGTCGCCCTTCGACACCTTGGAGCTCGCCAATCGCCCCCCGACCTCGAAGCCCATCGGCAACAGCTTGGAGGGGAAGAGCGAGCCCGACACGCTCTCTCTACTGGTCGAGAGCACCGGCTTGACCTTGACCAGCTTGAGCGAGGGCGCGACGGCGATCGGCCCCTCGGCGAAGGCGAGGGCGCTGATCAGCAACGAGAAGAGCAGAGCTTTCACGGCAGACTCCTGAGGCGTAAGCGCGGAGGTGATCTCCGCCGCGAATTCGTGGCCACCGGCAGCGATGGCGCCGCTGAGATGCCGTTTTCAAGAAGCCGGGTCAGGCCATCGAGCCACGCTTCGAGGTCGGGCTTCTCGGTCAGGCCGATCATGTGGCGCAGCAGCATCATCCACGAGCCGATCAGCATCGAGCCCATGATCTCGCTCGGTACATCGGGCCGGCAGATGCCCCACTTCTTCAACCGGTCGCACGCTTCCGTGACCCGCTGCGCCTCGCGGTCGACGATCGCCCAGAGCACGCCGTCGAACTCGGTGCCGCGAGCCCCATTGAGCAGCACCGCCGCGATGTCGCGCTCGGCCCAGAGCAGGTCGAGCACCTGGCGATCACTTCTGCGGCTCAAGGCCTGCAGCGCCGGCAGCGAGGCCTCACGCTTCTTCGGGCCCGACGCCTTGCTCAGCAGCGCATCTTCTTCGCGCGTGCGCCGGGCGTGCAGCGAGTCCATCCCGTCGGTGAGCTGGGCGACGAGCTGACGAAAGAGCGCCTCCTTCGACTCGAAGTGCAAATAAAACGCACCCTTCGAGAGGCCACAGGCCGAGGTGATGTCTTCGATGCGAGCCTTCTGAATGCCGAAGCGCAGAAATTCTTTTCGCGCGGCACGAATCAGCGCGGCACGGGCATGGGGGTCAGCAGGTCGAGACATCGGGGGCCGGCCAGTTATTAACCCACGGGTCATGAATGGCAACCAGTTGTTGAACCGCCGGTCATTCATTCGTGAATCGGGGTCGAAAAGTTGATCTGCTCCGATGTGGGCCTACGGTCGCCCCATGCGTTACTCCCTGCGACAGATGATGCTGATGGTGTTGCCGTTGACGGTGGCCTGTAGCCCCAATGAGCCGTTGCTCGCGACCCAGTGTCTGTCGGTGACGGTGCCTCCGGGCAGTGAGGGGTTGGTGACGGGCCTGCCCGCGCGGGTCTCGCTCTTCTTCAGCGTCGACACCTGCGGAGGTGACGCCGTCTCGGGCCTCGATGCCTCGCACTTCGAGATCTCAGAAGACGGCAAGGCGATCAGCCCCTACGAGAGCGAGCGGCGCATTCAGGCCAAGGGCGAGAAGTACCGAATGAATTCAATCGTTTTGCTCGACGTGTCGGGCAGCGTGCTCGAGAGCGGCCAGTTTCCCCAGTTGAAGACGGCGGCGGCGACGTACGTGCGGCGGGTGCTCACCGGGCAAGAGGGTCAGCGGGTCGCGGTGATGACCTTCGATGGCCGCGAAGCGGTGCAGGTGTTGATCGACTTCTCGAATGACGTCAACGCGGTGATCGCGGCGCTCAACACGCTCGACGTGACCCAGTGCAGCGCGAACATCGACTGCGCCCAGTTCACTGATCACCGAACCTGTGCCGGCTGGCGCTGCGTCGACAACTCGACCAACCTGAACGGCGCCGTGGTGCAAGCCCTCGACGCGCTCGACGCTCGAGCGAACCTCGAGAAGAGCATCGTGTGGAAAGATTCGTCGTTGGTGCTCTTCACCGACGGCACTGATCAGGCCGGCCGGGTGCAGCAGCTCACGGTCGGGGTGCTCGAGCTCGTGGCGGGCGTGGCGTTGAGCGCGCGCAGCATGCCGCACCTGCAC
>JANLPS010000309.1:0-26907 GCA_031367385.1 Archangium sp.
CGCCATTGACGATGGGCGCGTCAGGCGCAAACCCGCAGACGCCGCCCTCTTTGAAGCGGCCAATCGTGCGGCCGTCTTGAAGCGAGAAGTCAAGCGTGCCGAGGTCTCCCACGCGATACTGGCCTGTCAGCGCGCTCGGCGCGGCGGCGGCTTGCGTCGCGCACAACAGCCCACTCCACACGAGCAGTCTCAATCTGGGCGTGCACATCGCGAAAGTGAAGATAGCACCTTGAATTCGAAGGTCTCGCCCTTAAGATCAGGCCCAAGGAGACTTCAACGGGCTGTTCCCTGCGGAGTGCGTGATTTTCAGCAAACACTCGAACCGATACAAATCCAAGGGAGCCTCTTCACGGTAATGGGTGCACGCCCTCCGCAAGGAAGGAAGCCGAAATTGCCGAAATTGGGTCCCACCTGAACCTTCCGGTTCAGTGAGTGCTGAACACACGGCTATGGCGGGGAACTTTTTTCAGACGAAGCAAGCGGCAAGGCAGGCGGTGGAGGGCGTTCGGAGGTCGCTGTCGCCTCAGCAGGTCAGTGAATGGGGCGGCGAGGTGCAACGGCATCTCGTCGCCCTTGGTTTTTGGGCCAGGGCTCGCCTCGCGTCGAGCTACCAGGCCGAGGCGTTCGAGGTGCCGACCGACGCGCTCCCACGCCCGGGCCTCAGGGTCTGCTACCCGAAGGTCACCAAGGGCACCCGGCTGCTCACCTTTCACGAGCTGGCTGACGATGGCCAGTGGTTGCCCGCGGCTGCGCTGGCGGAGATCGATGTGTGGGTGGTGCCGGGTGTGGCCTTCACCCGCGATGGCCGGAGGCTGGGCCGCGGCGGTGGGTACTACGATGCCACCTTGGCCCACGCGCGCCCCGATGCGATCAAAGTGGGGCTCACCTTCGAGTGCTGCGTGGTCGAGGGCTTTCCCACCGAGGGGCATGATCTCGGTGTCGATTGGGTCATTACAGAACGTGGGGCCAGCCGCGCATTGCGCTAGAGTCTGAGGTCTGTGGCAACCGGGTCTGGCTCGACATCGGGGTCTCCATCGCTGGCGACCCTGACCATTCTGGGTCGGTTGCGGCACACGAAATACCTCTGGGCCTTCTCTTCGCTGGTGGTGCTGGCGGCGTTCATGTTCGCGGCCGAAGCCACGGTGGTGCGCACGGTGGCGATGGCGGGCGATATCGGCTTGGAGCTCCAGCACAGCCCTGACTCCGTTGGCACGGTGGCGACGATCAATTCGGCGCAGTGGCCGACGCTGCGGCCCGGAGACCAGACCGTGTCGATCAACGGCCTCCCGACCGACGGTGTGAACTTCTTCGACGTGAGCACCGCGATACCACCAGGGCCGGTCAAGGTTCGGGTCAGGCGCGGCGACCAACTCATCGACGCCGAGGCGCTGCTCGGGCCGCCCCGGCTGATGACGCTGATGTCGATCGCCATTCGGTGGATCACCGGCGCCCTGATTTACCTGCTGGGTCTGGGCGCGTTCGTGCTGCGGCCGGGCGCCCGAGTCAGCTGGGTCTTCGCGCTCTTCACCTTCAACCTGGGCTCACTGTTGATGATCACCGACGGGTTTCCCGTCGAGGGTACGCTGTTCTATTCGATGTACACGACGTTTTTCTCATTCGCGCCCGTGCTGGGCCTGCACTTCTTCACGCTCTTTCCCAAAGAGAGCCCGACGCTGACTCGGGTGGTGAAGCCGATGTACGTCTTCTTCGCCCTGCTCTCAGCCGTGCGAATCGGGCTGGCAGTCGCAGGGGGGAGCGACTCGCTGCTGACCTCATTCGACATCGTCGGCCGGGTGATGGCAGTGGCAATCGTGCTCGCGGTGTTGGTGCACCTGATTCGCAACTGGAGGCTCGATGTGAAGGCCAACAACGAGCGGGCGATCAGCATGTCGCGTACCCTGATGATCGCGGCCTTGCTCGGGTTGACGGCGCCATTGGTGATCAACACCATGGTACGCATTCTGAAGTGGGACGGCGGCATTGCCCATCAGACCTCGGCCGGCATGGTGCTGATCTTCGCGGTGCTGACCACCACCGTGCTGGTGCGGCACAACCCGCTGGAGATCGACCGCTACTCGGCGTCGGTTGTCGGGTACGTGACGACCCTCGGGCTCTTCGGCGCGCTGTTCGCGATTCTGCTGCTGACCATACCCTTCGGGTTGCGGCGGCTGGGGCTGGGAGATCGCCCCGAAGCCTGGGTGGTGCTCACCGCGGGCATCGTGTTCTCGATTGGCCCGACCTCCAAGCGGCTGCGCAAGGTGGTCGACCGCTGGTTCTCGCGGGAGCGTGCCGATGCGCTGCAGACCTCGGCGGTGTTGCGCCGAACCTCCGACGCCGTTCAGCGCGAGGGCCGCGACGCAGCGCTGAAGATCATCATCGAGGCCGCCACGTTGATCGGCCCCGAGTTCGTCGGGCTCTGGCAGGTCGACCCTTCTGGCCGAAATTTTCACCGGTTGATGACCAACATCGAGCAGCCAGCCGGCGAGCCGTTGACGCGTACCGCAGCACTGGCGTCTTCGCTCGAAGTGGCGGGCGGCGTCAGCTCGCTGAGCCCGCAGGCGCAGACCCCCGAGACGCAAGACATTCTGTGGCAGCTGGGGCTGGCGATGGTCGCCCCGGCGCGCTCGCACGGTGTGGTGGTCGGGTTTCTGGGGGTCGGTCGTCGCAAGTCGGGGTTTTCGTACACCGCCGAAGACCTGGCCTACCTGGAGATGCTCGGCTCGCAGGCCGGCTCTGCCCTCGAGCGCAGCGAGGTCGTCACGCAGATCGGGCGCTACCGCATCGAGAAGCGCCTGGCCTCGGGCGGCATGGCCGAGGTCTTCGTGGCGTGGCAGCTGGGGGCGGGCGGCTTCGAGCGCAAGGTCGCGTTGAAGCGCTTGCTGCCCGAGTTGGCCGAGAACCCCGCGTCGGCTGCCGGGCTGCTCGACGAGGCCCGAATCACCGCGCGACTGCAGCACCGCAACATCGCTCAGGTTTTCGAGGTCGGTCTCGAGGGCGGCCAGCATTTCATCGCGATGGAGCTGGTCGATGGGCCACCGTTGCGCAGCCTGATGGCGTCGCAAAAGCGGGTCTCGGTGCAGACACCGCTGCCGGTCGCCTTGATGATTTCGCGCTCGCTGCTCTCGGCGCTGCAACACGCCCACGACCTGAAAGATCAACACGGCGCACCGCTCAATGTGGTGCACCGCGATGTGACGCCGGCCAACGTCTTGGTCTCTCGCAACGGAGAGCCCAAGCTGATCGACTTCGGCCTGGTCTTAGCGACCTCGCGGCTGTTTCGAACCGAGACCGGCATCGCCCGCGGCACGATGCCCTTCATGAGCCCCGAGCAGGCGACGCACACCGCCATCGATCGAAGGGCCGATGTCTTCAGCGCGGCGGCCACGCTCTACGAGCTCTTCACCGGAGCGCGGGCCTTCGTCGAGGGGCCTTTCGGGCCCAAGCCGGCCCTGCCCAGCTCCGTTCGGCACGATCTGCCGCCCGCCGTCGATGACGTGTTTCACAAAGCCTACGCGGCGAAACCCGATGATCGGTTCGAGAGCGCGGCCGCCTTCGCCGAGGCGCTCAGCCGGGCCTGCGGTGTCGAGCCAGCGACCGAGGCGGTGATGGCGGCCTGGGTGCAGGCCCATTCTGATGCGCCCCCGCCAGTGGTTGCGCTCGAAGAAACGCGCAGCGCGGTCGTGCCCACCGGCGGCGCCTCAGACACGCAGACCAAGCGCTGAAGTCGCGTTCTCGCGGCTCTCGAGGGTCGTGCTAGAAACCGAAGGGTCGCGCCTGCCGGAGACTCGATGAGCAAAGCCCCTTACACGACCTACGCGAGCTCGGTGGTGATGCTCGCGGGCATCGTCACCAGCCGCATGAACAAGAAGTCCATCGGCAAAGCCCGCCCTCGCTTGTTGGCGCTGCAAGAGCCCGCCGGGCCGAGTACGCAGGGAGGCCGCGCTGCCAGACAATCACTGCTGTTGGTGGCTGACCGCGAATCGGCGGTGTGCGGCTGGGTCGATTTCGTCGAGCAGGCGTGGGACCTGAAGAACTATGACGCGATGGCCGCGCGGTACCAAGCGCGCTTCGACAAGGCGTTCGATTTGACCCGCGCCGAGTATGACTCGTTCACCAAGAACCTGACCCTGGTCTTCAAGGAGCTCAAGCTCAAGCAAGCCATCGGAGACAACGACCCGTCAGTCGAGACCACTGAAGAGCACGCGGTCACCGGCTCGGGGGTGGTGCTGTACCCGCCGGTGCCCACCGGCATACCGACCGGCGTGGTGGCGCTGATCATCGCCCTCACCGTCGCGTTGGGCGTGGTCGCAGTGCTGCTGTACCAGCGCTCTTGATGGCTTACTGGCTGACGCTGGCGAAGACCCAGGTGAACACGCCGTCTCCGTCACCCGGCAAGCGCGTCGCTCTGACGACCGTCGCCAGACACGCGTCGAAGCGGTAGTCGGCCGCGGGAGTGCTGAGATCAGTGCCATTCGCGGTGACCCACGCCTGGGTGACCGCACCGCTGACGGCACGAAAGCGAAAGGTCTTGCTGCCGCCCAACCCCGCCCGCCGGGTTCGGGCTTCGTCCCAGCAGGCGCTGACGGCGGGTTGCTTCAAGGTGAGCGCTTCGTGGGTCGTGTTGAGGTCGAGCGCGCCCAGCGATGAGGTCTTGGGGGTCGCGTAGAATGAGACGTCTCCCGCGGCGAGAGGTGCCGCAGTGGTGTCGTCGAAGGTGAGCGTGAAGGCGCGGGTCGAAGGCCAGGTCGTCGCCGACAGCACGGCTTCGAGGCATCGCTCTGAGTCGGTCAACGCGAGGGGTATGGTTTTGACGGCCAGGCCAGAGACCTCGAAGCGGGTCGAGGGTCGCGGCGCGCCCAAGGTCAGGCACGCGCGGGCCAACGGTGCGGGGTCGACGAGGCCACGCTCGGCGCCGTAGCGGGCGCTCGAGAGCAACTTGACCCAGGCGAGCACGACGAAGCCCGGCACCGGAGCGCTCGGCGGGCGAACGGTGATGGTCTGGGTCGGCCGCGGTGACCAAACGACTGTGGTGGCGATCTCTCGCAGGCAGCGGGCGGTCGAGTTGGTCGCTCCGTCATGAACATCGAACATCACGTCGGCGGGCTGAAAGACCAGGTCGACCGAGCCGGTCGAGTCGGCCGGCCAGCAGACACCGAAGAGCGACTCGGGAGGCAGCGCGGTCGCCACCGGGGCGGTGTTGGTGAATTTGGCTCCGCCCTGCGCCGCGGTGTCGGTGGTCGCGCAGGCGGCGAGGAGAACGAGGAGCAGGAGCGCAGATTTCACAGCAACAACCGCAGCGGGTGCTCGAGGAGCGACCGCAGCTCTTGCAGAAACTGCGCGCCAACCGCTCCATCGATGACCCGGTGGTCACCCGACAACGTCATGCTCATCATCTGGCGAATCACCATCTCGCCGTCGCGCACGACGACCTTGGGCTCGACCTTGCCGACCGCCAAGATCGCCGCCTGTGGAGGGTTGATCACGGCGATGAACGAGTCGATGCCGAACATGCCGAGGTTCGACACGGTGATCGACCCTCCGGTGTATTCGTCAGGCTTGAGCGACTTCTTCTTCGCGCGCTCAGCAAGCTCTCTGACCTCTTGGCCGATTTCAGCGATGCCCTTCTGGTCTGCGTCTTTGACGATCGGCGTGATGAGCCCGTCTTCGATCGCCACCGCGACCCCGACATCGACATTTTGCAGCTGCTGAATCACGTCACCCGCGAACACCTGATTGATGCGGGGGAAACGCCGAACCGCCATCGCCGTCGCCTTGACGATGATGTCGTTGACCGAGATTCGCAGCTCCTGCGCTTTGGCTTCTTCGCGGAGCTTCAGCGCCTGGTCCATCTCCAGGTCGACGGTCAGATAAAAGTGCGGCACGCCCGGCTTCACTTCACCCAGCCGCTGCGCGATCACCTTGCGCATGCTGGTCACCGGCATGGAGGTCGGAGCCACCCGCCCACCCGGAGCGCGCGGCGTGATCTTGCCCGGGGCTGAGCCAGGTTTTGCGCTCGCTGGGGGCTTGTTCATTGCCGCTTCGATGTCGCGCTTGACGATGCGCCCCGAGGGGCCCGAGCCCTGCACCGAGCCCAGGTCGATGTGCTGCGTCTCGGCGATCTTCTTGGCCAATGGAGAGACCCTGACCCGGCCGTCTCCATTCGACTCGACGGCGGGCGGCACCGGCTTCGCGACCGGCGCGGGGGCCGAAGCCGCTGCCGGCATTGGCGCGGTCGGGCTCGGGGCCGACGCAGCAGGCTTCGGTTCGGCGGCTTTCGCAACCTCGGCAGGTTTCGCTTCGGCCTTCGCCGCAGGCGCAGCCTCTGGGGCGGCACCACCCTCGGGGGCCTTCTCGCCAGCCTTGCCAATCCACCCGATGTTCGAGCCCACCGGCGCGGAGTCACCCTCCTTGACGAGGATCTTGATCAAGATGCCATCGTCGTACGCCTCGATGGCGAGGTTCGACTTGTCGGTCTCGACCTCGGCGATCTCGTCGCCCGTCGATACCTTGTCGCCCTCTTTTTTGAACCACTTCGTGATGCGCCCGTCCTTCATCGTCGGGGAGAGCGCCGGGAGTTGAACCGGTACGGCCATGGCAAGACCTCGAGCTTTGTTATTTGTAGAGAACTTGATTGACCGCTTCGATGACCCGCTCGGTCGACGGCTGTATGGCCCGCTCGAGGTTCGCGGCGTAGGCCATGTTCACATCGAGCCCATGAACGCGGAGCACCGGCGCGTCGAGATCATCGAAGCACTCGCGCTGAATGAAGTCGGCGATCTGGGCGCCCACTCCGGCGAAGCCCCAGCCTTCTTCGACGATGACTACCCGGTTGGTCTTCTTCACCGACGCGGCGATGGCTTCGAGGTCGAGCGGCTTGATGCTGCGCAAGTCGAGCACCTCGGCCGAGACGCCCTTCTCTGCCAACGCCTGGGCCGCTGGCAACACGCACGAGGTCAACATGCGCGACCAGGTGATGATGGTCACGTCAGAGCCGGCCAGCTTCACGTCGGCCTTGCCGATGGGCACCAGGTGCTCACCTTCTGGCACTTCGCCCTTGAGGCCATAGAGCAGCTCGCCCTCGATGAAGACCACCGGGTTCTCGTCGCGAATCGCCGACTTGAGCAACCCCTTCGCGTCAGCCGGAGTCGCCGGCGCCACCACCTTGAGCCCCGGGAAATGCGCGTAGTTCGCCTCGAGCGCCTGCGAGTGCTGCGACGAGAGCCGGCCGCCTGCGCCGCCAGGGCCGCGAAAGACGATTGGGCACCGCAGCTGGCCGCCCGACATGTGCCGTATCTTCGCGGCGTTGTTGACGATCTGGTCCATCGCCAAGATCGCAAAGTTCCACGTCATCATTTCGATGACCGGCCGCAGGCCTACCATCGCCGAGCCGATGCCCAGGCCCGCGAAGCCCAGCTCTGAGATCGGCGCGTCGACCACCCGCGCGCTGCCGTACTTCTCGAGCAACCCCTGCGAGACCTTGTACGCGCCGTTGTAGCGGGCGACCTCTTCGCCCATCAGGTACACGCGCGGGTCACGGCCCATCTCTTCGTCGAGGGCCTCTTTGAGTGCGTCACGGTATGCGAGCTCGGGCATGACTTAGGCCGCTCCCTTTTTCTTCATCGGTTTCGCCGCCGGAGCCACTTCTTCAACCGGCGGCGCGATCGACACCGGTGCCTCTTTGGGCTCGAGGTCCCAGGTGACTTTGAAGTCGGTCGGGTACGTTGGCCACTTCACCTCGACGCCGCGCACGCGGGCCCGGGGGTGCTCATCGGGCTCTCCTTCGGCGATCAGCGCGTGGGTGTACACGTCTTCAATGGGCGGTTCGGCCGAGGCGTCGGCGAAAGCAATCGCCTCTTCGACGATGTGTTTCTGCGCTTCGTCGAGCGCGTCGAGCTCTGCGTCGGTGGCGACCTTCTGCTTCACCAGGTGCGTTCGCAGCGTGATGATCGGGTCTTGCTGCTTGCGCGCCTCGACCTCGTCTTTGGTTCGGTAGGTCGCCGCGTCAGACATCGAGTGCCCGCGAAAGCGGTAGCAGTACGCCTCGAGCAAGATGGGCCCGCTGCCGGCCCGGAGGTCTTTGGCCAGTGACTCGACCTTGTCGTGCACGGCCAACACGTCCATCCCGTCGACGGTCTCGCCGCGCATTTTGAAGGCGCCCATGCGCTTGTGAATGTCGGGCTCGCCAGAGACGCGCGCGATGTCGGTGCCCATGCCGTACTTGTTGTTCTCGACGATGTAGAGCACGGGCAGCTTCCACTTCGAGGCCATGTTGAAGCTCTCCCAGAGGGCGCCCTGGTTGGCGGCGGCGTCTCCGAAGCTGCACACGGTGATGCGGTCTTCACCGCGGTACTTCGAGGCGAAGGCCATGCCTGCCGCGAGGGGTATCTGCCCGCCGACGATGCCGTAGCCACCATAGAAGTGGTGCTCGACGTCGATGAGGTGCATCGACCCGCCCTTGCCCTTGCTGTAGCCGGTGTCTTTGCCGAACAGCTCGGCCATCAGCATGCCGGCGTCGGCTCCGCGCACCAGTGGGTGCACGTGATCTCGGTAGCCGGTCATCACGTAGTCATCGGGTCGAAGCGCTTCGTTCACGCCGACGACGACCGCTTCTTGCCCGATGTACAAATGGCAGAAACCTTGAATCTTTTTCTGACCGTACGCCTGGCCGGCCTTCTCTTCGAAGCGCCGCGAGAGCGACATTTTTCGAAACAGGGTCAGCAACAACTCTGAGCTGTGCACGAATTTCTCCTCGGCCCTGAGGGGTCAGAACCGCGCTTGTATGACTGCGTTGAACCCGAGCTGGTTTTCTTTCTCGAACGTCGGCTGGGCCACCGAGGCGGTCGAGTCTCTGAAGGTCACCCGGTTGGCATCGCGGGTGTAGAACACCTCGCCAATCGCCGCGAAGTACTCAGAGATGTCGAGCTTGAAGGTCGCCTTCACCGACACGATGGGGATCACCGTGGTGTTGGCCGGCAAGATGTTGAACAGGTTCACGTCTCGCACCACGACCGTGCGCGGCCCCTCGAGGCCGGCCGGAGGGTTGTTGCCACCGAAGTCGAAGCGCGGCGCGCTCACCGAGGCCGGCACCTGCACGCCCGCCACCAACCCGGCCGTCAAATGCAGCGCGGGGAAAAACTTGTCAGCGCCCACCGCCAACCACACCTCGGGCGAGACCGAGCTGCCCTTGGCGAAGTCGTAGAACGGAGGCAAGCCCGGCACGTCGAACTGAATGAACGAGAGCGAGCGAAACAGGCCGAGCGCGAAGAAGCGGTAGAAGTCGTACTTGAAGCGCGCCTGCAGGGCGACCGAGTTGGCCGGCTGCAGCTTGGTGGTCGCGAAGCGATCAGGGTCGACCAACGTTTGGGTCAGGTACGAGGTCTCGATCTCGAGCTGCATCGACAACCCGCCGGGGTAGGTCTCGGGTCGAAAGAAGCGCGTCAGCACGTCGGGGTCGTTGCGGTAGAGCCGAATGTCGATCGACGACTGAATTTCATCGCCCTGGCTGAACGAGAGCCGCGCCGAGCCGCCCGCGGCCGTCACCGGAGCGTTGATGCCCTGCTGGGCCAACGAAGGCACGATGCCGCGGCCGAAGTAACCGCCGTTGGCCTCGAGGCGCAGCGCGCGATTGCCGCCGCGGTACAAGTCGATGCCGCCGCCGAGCAAGCCGCCATAGGTGCGCTCTTGCACGTTGAGCAGGTTGTTGAGCAACAGGCCGGTCTTGAGGCCCACGAAGGCGTACCAGCGGTCGCGGGTGATCTGCAGCTTGCCGCCGGGTACGGCAGAAGGGCGGCCGGTGAGCGAGGTGCCCGAGCCCTGGTTGAAGGTGAACGCGGAGTCGCCACCCCAGGTCACGCGCCAGTTGTAGCCCAAGCGAAACCGGTCAGACGAGACGGGGAAGCCGGTCAGCGCGATGTCTTCTTTGGGGCCCCAGCCAGCGGGCTTGTAGTTGAGCTTCACGTAGCTCGAGTTGTCGACCAGCGAGATGGCACCCGACGGCTGGGTGAGCACCAGCATGTTGAGCGCGGCCTCGGCGTCGAAGCCCTCGAAGAAGCTCGCCGATTTCTTGTAGAGCGTGAGGTTCGAGAGCGTCTCGTACCCGGTGTAGCGGGTGTTGAAGTTGTCGAAGAACTGGGTGTTCTGCCTGGCGGCGCCGAAACCGGTGCCTGGGCTGTTGGGCGTGGTCTCACCGGGCTTGACGAAGACGTTGTCGTTCGAAAACGCAAACGTGACACGGGTGTCGATGAAGTCGCCGGCAAACGCAGACGTCGCACAGCCGAGCAACAGCCCGGTCAAAAGCTTGAGCAATTTCACTTGGTCCCTCTCCTACTTTTTGAAACACGAACGCCCTACAACGCGGTGATACAGGGCTTGATGGGTTTGGGGCACTCCAAACCGGCGCCCGGATAACAGCAGATGTCGTCAGGATCTCTTGGAATCACCATCCACCTTGGCCGCGCGGGCTGAACTTGCCGCAGGTGGCCGATGACGTCGAAGGTCGCGCCCTGCAGGTCTCGGCACTGCTGCGCTTTTTCGGCGTTCGGGTCGGTGGGTGAACAGTCGACGCTCAGCTCAGGCACCGCGTCTTTCATCAGCAGGTTGATGCGCATGTGCGGGTTGTACGAGACGCTGCACGAGCCGCTCGCGTTGACTCGGGCGAAGGCGATCGCGCTCTGACCCGCCGCCATTCGTACGGTGAGCGGCGTCTTCGCGGGCAGCACCGGGTCGGTCGCCACCGCCACCCCCGAGTCATCACCCAACCGGTAGTGCACCGGCACGTCACAGGCCGCGGCGATCGACGCGCGGTCTTCGTAGCCCTTGGTCGTGTCGACCACCAAGCCGGTCACCTTCACCGGAGTCGCCACGCCGCCATCAGCCAGCGCGATCGGCACCGTGATGCTGCGCTTGGGCAAGCTGTCGTCCAAGTTGGCGTAGGCCGGGCCTGCGGGGGCCATCTCGACCACGAATTGGCCGAAGCCTTCGAAGGTCGAGCCCTCTGAGCAGACGCCCAAATCGGCATCGGCCCCGCGCGTGAGCACGCAGTTCTGCAGGCAGGTGCGCTCAGCCGCGTCGTTCGGCAGCTCGGGCTTGGGCACCGGGTCGAAGTCGCAGTTGCCCCACGAAGCGATGGTGGTGCCTTGCTCGCCGCGATCGGTGCGGTTGCAGAAAAAGGGCACCGTTGCGTTGCCGTTGAAGTCGCAGTTGCTGAAGCGGTCGGGCATCTTGACGCCGCGCACGCGAACCAGGGCTGACTCGAGGCTCTCCAGCTTGAGGTTCGAGGTGCTCATGCCGCACAGCACGTCGGTCACGAACGGCACCTGCGCGTCGTCGAGGCCGCAGATGCGCCCATTCAAGTCGACCGGAGGCACGAAGTTGAGCCACTTGTTCCACTGGTCAGGTGGCAAGAGGCGAACACTCTCGGCGATCGTCCACCCGGGGAAGACCATCTGCGAGGTCGAGGTGAACTCCTGCACCGAGCCCGAGACGGTGAAGAGCAGGTCGCCGACGTTGAGCCCATCGGGGTAATTGTAGTTGTAGACGAACATGTGGGCGTAGGTGCCCGGCATGTACCGCTGGCAGGTGTTGCCATTCTTGATGCAGGTGTGGCGTGAAATGCGACAGATGCCCGTGGCCTCGGTGGTCTGCTCGATGGGCGCGCTCCCGCCGTCGGGCAGGCTGGCGATGCATGGCTCCAGCGGCTCTGGCGTGCGCACCACGCTTCGCCCGGTGAGCGGGTCGATTGGCACTTCAACCAGGCGGCACGCGGTGAGGTCGGTGATGAAGAACCCCGAAGGGTCGACGCCGGTGACGACCATCAGCGACTGCACGCCGTTTCGGGCCGGGTCATCGGCGCAGTTCTGCAAGAGCCGCTCGCCCGACTCGGGGTTCTTGCCGACGGTGACGAACTCGCCCACGAACGGAGAGCTGCGGTTGTCGGCCCCGTCGGGCAGCTGCATGCTCTGAAGCGTCTGATCTTCGAAGTAAATCGTCGGTGACAAGCCGCTGGCGAAGGTGCGCAGCGCGGGCTCGACCGGGAGGTCGTCGGGGTTGGGCAAGCCACCTGCGTCGTAGCTGAGCTCAGGCGGAGCGTCTTCGACCCACACCCGCACTTCGCCGTACTGGTGAACGGCCTTCACCGTCGCGCTCATGGTGCCGAAGTCGAAGGTGCTCCACCGGCTTCGAACGCTCGGCGCGAGATCGCCGGGCAAGACCTTGAAGGCCACCGGGCCGCTGAAGCTGGTCAGCGGTTGACCGTTGCGGTCGAGTGACTTGGCGGTGATGTCGATTTCGACTTGCCCGCGGGGAATGACGTAGCGGCAATCGGCGGTGCCACGCAGCGCCGTGGGGGGCATGCCGCCGTCGAAGCGGGCCTTGCACGACGAGCTGACGCCCAGCGGTACCCGAATGCCGCCGCCGTCAGCGATGGGCACCCGGACGTAGACGCCTGCGGTCTCGACCGAGAACGACGAGAGGTTCGCCGGGGCGGTGATGACCGTCGGTACCGAGCAGGCCCCAAGCGTCAGCGCACCCAGCACGAGAGCAGATGGTCGAAGTCTCATTTGACTCTCCGGCTGATGCGGCCGTCTTCTTTGGCGGAGGCGATCGGCAGCGCGATGGGGTTCTCACAGAAATTTCGCACCGGCCGGGTGACGTGCCCGCACACTTCGAGGCCAGCCAAGGCATCGCGGCAGCCGCAGCGGCCGAGCACCGGGCCCGCCGGCAACGAAGCCTGGCAACTGGCGATGCGCGCGTCGATCGCCTCGGTGTTGCCGCACTTGCCCTCGCGCCGGTACGCATCGGCGCACGAGCACCCGTCGCCGGGGTCTGCGAGCAGCTGCGTCTGAAACGAGTCGGCCTGGGCGCAAAAGCTCACCAGGTTGTCAGACACTGTGAACTTGGTGGGCGACGCGACGTCGCGGCCGCCGCAGGGCTGGTTGTTCTTACCGATGGTGTTGCCGTACTCGTCGGTCTTCTTCAGGTTGATGTCGGTGCAGCTGCAGAAGTTCTGCATGTACCCGATGAGCGAATCACGGAGGGGGATGCCGGTCTCGATGCGGGTGGTGTTGCGCTTGAGCACCAGAAAGCCCGAGCCGCCGCGCGCGATGTAGTCATTGACCGCGATGCGGTAGCTCTCGTTCTCTTGCAGCGGCTTGCCGTTGATCGTGATGTTGGTGGCCGGGTGGGCGTAACAGCGGCCGCCCGAGGTGATGGTCGGGTCTTGCACACACTGCCAGGGGAAACGGCCTCCGCTGCGGTCGTCGTTCGGGCAGTCGGTGCCGTTGTTGGCCGGGTCGCACGAGAGCCGAATCTTGTTCAGCTGGGCTTGCGCGCAGTCCATCGTGAAGCGTGCTCCAGAGACCTGCGATTGGCTCACGCAGCCGCGGTCTGATGATTTTTCAGTCGAGAAATCGAACAGCTCCTGCATTTCGCGGCCTGAGACGAACATGATGTTGATCGTGTTCTCGAAGGGGAACACGTTGAACATCGCCTCTTGGGTGATTGGCCCGGCGTACAAGTTGTCGCGAATGCCCAGCGAGTTGGTGAGCCCGACCTCGGCCTCGACACCCTGGCGGCGGCGCATCGAGTCGGCGGTGATGTTGCCCAGTGGCGAGTCGCCACCCGCTGAATTGTTGCGGCGGGCCACGTCTTCAGGCGCGTAGGCGAAGATCGAGGTGAGCGCGAGCCGCACATCGAGGTCGGTGATGTACGGCAGCAGCAGCTGGGTCGTCTCGCGGTCTTCTTGCTTCTGACATTCAGCCCGCGCGGCCTTGACCCGATCGTTGGCTAAGAACTGCCCGGGGTTCCAAAACTGCGACTTGTAGTAGTCGCGCATGCCCGAGTCGCACCACAGCGCATCGACGGGAAACACCTTGAAGTTGTGGCTCAGAATCTCGGCGCCCTCGGTCTTGTCGAGCGAGTCTTTCGCCGGCATCTGGAGCACCAGATCCATTCGCAGCACGTACTTGGCGAACGCTCCACCGTGCGAGAGCAACACCTTGCGACCCTTGGGGTCGGTGAGGGCCTGGGGCGGGTTGAGCACGATGTGCAAGTGGCCGCCGAGAATCGCATCGATGCCTTCGACGCCGGGCACATGCACCCGAACCACCGAGGCGTCATCGCCGACGGTGCCGTACCATTCGTTCACCGTCCACGCGTAGGGGTTGATGGGCTTCTTCGGGTCCTGCGCGTACTTCTTGGCGATGCTCCACTCGTAGAAGGCCTCGTAGCCCTCGATGAGGTCTTGGTCTTCGGTCAACCCGGCGTGGCTCACGATCATCATCAGGTCGACCGAAGGCCGCAAGAACTCGACGTACGAGCGAACGATCTCGTTGGTCTCGAGGGGTATGACCTGCAGCGAGTTGCCACGCTCGACGATTGAGTTGAGCGAGCTGATGTTGCCGGTGCCGATGATGCCCACCCGCACGCCGCCGATGTTCTTGATGGTGTACGGCTGGGTGACCAACGCCGTCTGGTTGCTCTGCGGTTGGCGGTAGTCCTCCCACTGGTAGTTCGCGACCAACACGGGGAAGCGGGCGTTGTCACGGGCCTGGCGGGTGAAGTTCGCGGCGCCTGCGTCGAACTCGTGGTTGCCCACCACCGCCGCGTCGACCTTCATCAGCGACAGAAATTTGTACTCGGCTTCACCCAGGTTCAGGTTGAAAATTGGGGCGCCTTGAAACGAGTCGCCCGAGTCGAGGTGCAGCACCCGGCCGGCCGAGGCGCGCTCGCGGCGCACCAGCGAGGCGATGCGGGTGGCTCCTCCGAAGGGCCCCATCTCGGGTATCAGGCCCAGGTCGGTGTCGGTCTTCACCGGGTTGAAGTCGTAGGGCAACAGCCGCGAGTGAATGTCTGAGGTGTGCAGCAGGGTGAAGCGCACCTCTTGACCCGACAGGTCGATCTCTTCGCCCTCGATGGTCGGCAGACACGAGACGTGAATCAACGCGACCACGGCGTACGCCAACACGCGAAAGGGCCGCAGCAGTCGGTTGAGCGTCAGCGTCAGCATCGTCACGTCGAATTCACCCTTCGCTTGAATGACCTGCGTGGCGCCCTTACGCGGCCGCCGCGATTCGGTAAAGCGAGCGTTTGCGCTGACACCACGGCGTCACCCGTCGATTGTGCGGTGCGACATGAATCACCAAAGATTCGCAGGGTTCGAAAAACAGGAGTGGGGCTGGTATACGCGCTCGGGCCATGCCCCACGCCGCAGTGACTGACATCGAAATCGTCGAAGACTTTTCGGCCACCGCTCGTTGCGACGAGGGTTTTCTGCAGATTCGACGGCTTCGGGCTCGCAATCACCGCGCCGACGGCACCGTGTCACCCATCTACCGCATCGACGTGGTTGACCGGCCCCGGCTCGACGCGGTCGCGGTGCTGGTCTACCGCTCACGACGCGACGGCGAGCTCGAGTTCTTCACCCGCGAGAACGTGCGACCCGCGGCGCACTTTCGAAGAGACAAGGTGCCGACCATACCTGACGGGCGCTCGCACCTGGTCTGCGAGGAGATCGTCGCCGGGTTGCTCGAGGCCACCGACCTGGGTCAAGCGGGCGTTCGCAGCCGCGCGGCCAATGAAGTGGCCGAGGAGGCCGGTTTTCGCGTCGCGGTCGATCGGGTCGAGCTGCTCGGGGCTCCGTTCTTCGTCGCGCCCGGCATCATCAGCGAGAAGATTTTCTTGTGCGCGGTCGACGTGACCGGAGTCACCCAGAACATGCCCGAAGGCGATGGCACTCCGCTCGAAGAGGGGGGGCGAATGCGCTGGCGCACCGCCACCGACCTGCGCAACGCCTGCCTGGTGGGAGACATTCAAGACGCCAAGACCGAGCTCGCCTTGAACCGCTTCTTGGCCGAGCGTGATGACGTCTCACGGACCTTCGACGACACGACGACCAGCTAGCTCACCAGGCGAAGTGCGGTATCGAGACGACGCGGGGCGCCAGTGTCACCTCGCGGCCCGAGTGGTCAGTCGCCAGGTGCACCGACACCGCCTCGGGGAACTTCTCTGCGTAGTCATTGACGTGGGTGGGCTCGTTGTCGAACGCCGCGATCACCGTGCCGAAGAGCCCGACCTGCGCATGGGCGACCCGCTTGTAGGCGTCGTCATTCTCTTTGAGCGTCGGCTTCATCAGCAACTTGACCGAGCCGCCAGGGGCCGGCATTTCGCATTTCACCAGCGCCTCGACGGTGCCTTCGCGCATCGCCTCGTGCCGGCCGGTCACGTAAATCACCTGGGCGTGGGTCGAAAGGCAGGCGTGCAAGAACCTGGGCGCACCGACGATTTCGATGTCGTCTTTGCAGTACTCGCTCGTGAAAAAACGCTCAGCCCAGAACCGCTTCACGTCGGCGTAGAGGGGCTCGACCTCGGCTGCGGGCATGCCTGCACCCGTCATCGCGGCCCGAAGGTCCCACCCGCTGGTGAAGTGAAAGGGTTGGCAGGTCGTCAGCGTGGCGAGGTTCTTCGCGATGCCGTACTCGCGAACGATGCGGGCTTGCCTTGGGCGGTTGTCGAACAGGGTCGAGTCGAGGTCGAACACCAGCACGCCCGAGGGCCCAAGCTTCTTCGCCGACGCGAGCACGCGCTCGAGCGTCTGCTGCCAGTTCACTGCGATTCGGTTGTGAAATTCACTCATAGCGCCGCGGCGCTCTAGCAGAACTTCGCGGCTTTCACAGCTGCGCGAGCTTGGCCGGGTGCGCTTCGGCCGGGGCCGGCGAGACCTGGGCTCCAGGCGGCGTGGGCAGCGCCTGATCGGTGTGAGCGAAGATCTCGCTCATGCGCTTGATGCCGTTGCGGTCGAGCACCAACCGAACCAACCGGGTCTTGGTCTCTTTGTGCTTGCCGTCGTCGACCGAGAACCGAAACGCGAGGTCGACGCGGTACGCCTTCGAGGCCTTGAGCCGCTCGACGCTGAAGTCATCGATGTCGACGTAATCGAGCGCATACTCCGGGTCGTCCATGTCGTGGAGCATGCGCTCGACGTTGAGCCGAATGATGTCGGTGACCCCCGCCACCAGGCCGTCGGCGATGCTGGGCAACATGTGGGAGTCGAGCGTGATGTGCTTGCGGTACCGAATCACCGTCTCGGGCACTTCGCCCTGCGCGACGGTGATCAAGTCGTCTTGCGAGCGCATCACGCGAATGTCTTCGGGCACGACCACCGCGCTGTCGTAATCGATGCGCTCTTTGCAGACGCCGACGCTGTCGTGGGTGACGGGGTCTTGAATGCGGGTGGTGCGCTCGTACAAGAAGCGGCCGAGGTAGGTCGAAAAGAACTTCTGCATCGCGTCTTTGGCACGGTCGCGCAGCACGTACGCAAAGACCGCCACCATGAAGAACGTCGAGGTCGCGTTGGTCGCGGTGCGCGACTGGGCGAACAGGCTGACGCTCAGCGCCAGGGCCATTGCCGAGCCGGCCGAGATGGCGAAGAGCAGCTCCTCCCACGACTTGCGGGCCGAGCTGCGCATCACCTTCAAGAACAAGATGTTCATGCAGAACTTCTTCAAGAAGCTGATCCGGTGCGTGTACTCCTCGTTGTCAGAATCAGGCGCGATGACCGAGGGAAAGCGGTTCAGCTTTCGGTAGCTCTCATCGTTGATCACCACGTCCATCAGCTCGCGGCGCAGGTCGGCGTACACTCCGCTGCGAGGCATTCGCTCCATCTGCACGACCACGCGGCGAAAGTAGTGCTCGACCAGCAGGCTCAGGTACTCGTCGACCAGGCGCAGTGAGGCTTTGGTCTTCTCGCCCAGCGGGTATTTTTCGTTGAGCTGCGCGGTGGTGCTGCGAAACCGGGTCAGCACCTGTTGGGTGGCACCGACTGACCGGCGAGCCAGCCGCTGCAGCAGCTCGAGCGAGTCGGGGTGGTGGCCATTCGCCAGAATCGCGCAGTGATCTTTCATGCCCTTCGCGAAACGCCGCAGCGCCGCGCGGAGCACGCACGCCAACATCTTCGCGTCGTAAATCACCTCTGACTCGGGGCCGTTGAGGCCCAGCATGATTCGCTCTTGCAGCTGAACCAGCGGTGAGTGCGCTCCGGTCAAAAGCTCGTCGAAGGCGAGCACCGGCGTCTTGAGCCGAACGTAGTTGTGCAGGTCAGCGTAAAACGCGGCGCGCGGCCAAGTGTCTTGCGTGACGTTGAGTGAGCGGGGCACGAACAGCAGCGTCTCGACCAGGTACTCGCTCTGCGGGTCGGTGCCGCTCGGTTGGTACTCGAGCTTGAGCTCGAACTGTTTGCGGTCGTGTATTTCGAGCTTGGTCTCGAAGAGGGTGTGCCCTGTCGGTCTGAAGTCACCCCGCTCTGCCACGTACCGTAGAGAGTACGTCACACAACCGTCACAATTCTACCCCTCCCTTGCGATTTCACGAGGTTCGTGAGACGCGCGGGCCCCATGCCGACCTGGCTGTCGAACATGCTGCCCATCGCCGTGTTGCTGGTCGCCGTCGGGCTGGTCGTCTGGCGGTTGCCGAAGGTCGAGCTTGGCCATTCGAAGGCGTTCAAGCGACGGCGCATCTTGAATTGGCTGCCGCTGGGGCTCACCTACGCGTTTCTGTATTTCGGTCGGTACAACTTCAAGGCGATGGGCTCGGAGCTCGAAACCATTGGGCTTTTGACCAAGCTCGAGTTCGGCGACATCGAAGGCATCGGGGCCATCACCTACGGGTTGGCCTTCTTGCTCAACGGGCCCTTGACCGACCGGTGGGGCGGCCGGGTGACCATCTTGCTGGCCTCCGGGGGCTCGGCGCTGGCCAACCTGGCGATGGGTTTTCTGTTTTGGAAGGCGACCGACGGGGCGATCGAGAAGCCGACGATGATCACCTGGCTGACCGTCATCAACGCCGTGAACATGTATTTTCAGAGCTTCGGTGCCGTCTCGATCGTCAAGGTCAACGCGCCGTGGTTTCACCTGCGCGAGCGCGGCATCTTGGGCGGGCTGTTCGGCATCTTGATTTCGCTGGGGCTCTACTTCGCCTTCGACTGGAGCAAAGCGATTCGCGCGGTGCTGCCCCTGCCCTGGGTGTTCTGGGTGCCGGCGGTGACCCTGGCGGCGTTCTTCGTGCTCGACCTGTTCGCGATTCGAAACACGCCGGGTGATGCGGGCTACCCCGACTTCGACACCGGAGACGCGACCGATCATGACGCGGGGCCGCCGTCGCTGACCCGCATCGCCAAGCGCATGTTCAGCCAACCCGTGATCTGGATCATCATCTCGGTCGAGTACTGCAGCGGGTACCTGCGGCAGGCGGTGATGACCTGGGGCCCCAACTACGCCAAGAGCATCGGTCAGGCCTCGCACTTCGTGTTCGCCAACTGGGGCCTGGTCTCGTGCGTCGCAGGCATTCTCGGCGGAGTCTTCGCCGGGTTCATCTCTGACGCGGTCTTCGGGTCTCGGCGTGGGCCCGTCGCGGCGGTGCTCTACGGAGGCCTCCTCGGAGGCGCGACGGTCGCCTTCTTCACCATCGGCAGCCCAGTGGTGGGCTGGTCAGTCGCCTTCATGTCGCTGTGTGTGATCGGCGTGCACGGCATGCTCTCGGGCACCGCCTCGATGGACTTTGGCGGCAAGAAGGGCGCGGGCATCGCCACCGGTATCATCGACGGCTTCGTGTACTTGGGCAGCGCGACGCAGTCGTTCATCTTCGGGCGGTTGCTGCCGCACGACGCAGCGGCGAAAGACCCGGCGAATTGGTCGGTGTGGCCGTTGGCGATGATACCCGTCGCGATGCTCGGGCTCTTTCTCGCCACCCGGGTGTGGAACGCGAGGCCCGTCAGCGCAGCGCCAGCGGCGCACTGATTCGACCGTCGCAGGGTCACTCTCGACCCGACGCCGCGCCCGACCCCAGGCGGCGGCTCGCAACCGTGGGCATTCGGGTGTCACCTCAATGGCCCGGCGATTGCCTATCGCCCGGGTATGCGTGACCCCAGTGAAGTTCCAGTTCGAAGTGTGATGTCCGCTCCAGCGATCGAGATCGCCGCCGAAGCCCCCATTCAAGACGCCTTCACCTCGATGCGCGCTCATCACGTTCAACATCTCTGCGTCGTTCGGCGGGGCGAGCTGGTGGGCATCGTGTCTGAGCAAGATCTCCACCGGGCGATGCCTTCAGCGCTCAGCAGCACCCAGGCCCAGTACGAGCACACCCTCGACGCCGTTCGGGTCGAGAGAATCATGAGCCCACATGTGCTCTCCATCACCCCCGACTCGACCCTCTCGAGCGCGATGACCTTGCTGACCTCGACCCAGATTCATGCGTTGCCCGTGCTCGAGAGAGGGCACTTGGTGGGCATCTTGACCGGCACCGACTGCCTGCGAGCGCTGAACCCGGTGGGCTGACTCAAGGCGCCCCCTGGGGCGCACGATGCCCCCCCTCACGAAGAGCGACGGCGAGTCCGTTGTGCTCGCACCAGTCGAGTCGTCGACCGTGGTGTGTAGCAGCTCCACTGGGTGACGATGTCGCTCCGCGTCATTGAGCGTCGATGATTCTGCGCGCGATTCTTGGTTTGGTGCGCGCGATTCGCACCCGCCTGGAGCGCACATGAACCTCAACGGCCGCATGATGGATTTCCCGCTGACCATCACTCACATTCTCGAGCATGGCCGGTCGATTTTTCCCAATGTCGAGGTCGTCTCTCGGCGCCCCGACAAGTCGCTGATTCGGCAAACCTTCGCCCAGACCTACGAGCGGGCCGAGCGTTTGGCCCGCGCCCTCAAGAAGCTCGGCGTCAAAGACGGCGATCGCATCGGCACCTTCTGTTGGAATCACCGCGAGCACCTCGAGTGCTACCTCGGCGTGCCCGCGATGGGCGCGGTGGTTCACACGCTCAACCTGCGGCTGCACCCAGACGAGCTCGCCTACATCGCCAACCACGCCGAAGATTCGATCATCGTCGTCGATCGCACGCTGTGGCCGCTGTTCGACAAGTTTCGCGGGCGCCTCTCGAAAGTGAAGCACGTCATCGTCGTGCGCGACGTCGGCGGTGAATTGCCCGGCGGCACGCTCGACTACGAAGCGCTGGTGCAGGCCGAGACCGCGGCCAAGCACGGCCCGAGCTCGGTGCTGCCCAAAGACTCACCCTTCAAGCACCCCGACGAGCGCAGCGCGGCGATGATTTGTTACACCTCTGGCACGACCGGCAACCCGAAGGGCGTCGTCTACACGCACCGCTCGACCGTGCTGCACTCGTTCGCCGAGGCGATGGTCGACACCGCCGCGATCAGCGCCAACGATACGGTGTTGCCCGTGGTGCCCATGTTTCACGCCGCGGCCTGGGGCTTGCCCTTCACCGCGTTCATGGTCGGCAGCAAGATCGTGATGCCCGGGCCCCACCTCGACGCGGTGTCGACGCTCGACTTGATGCAGGGCGAAAAGGTGACCCTCGCCGGCGGAGTACCCACGATTTGGATGGGCATTCTCGCCCAGCTCGATGCGGCCCCCAAGAAGTGGGACTTGTCGTCGATGCGGTCGATGATGATCGGTGGCTCGGCAGCGCCTCCGTCTATGATTCAAGGCTTCGCCGAGCGGCACAACCTCGACGTGGTGCACGCCTGGGGCATGAGCGAGACCAACCCGCTGGGCACGCTCGCGCGGGCGACTCCGGCGATCAAAGCGCGGGGCACAGAGGCCGTCTTCAAGGCCAGAATCTCGCAGGGCCTGCCCGCGCCGTTCGTCGAGCTGCGCGTGATGGACGATGCGGGCAACGAGCTGCCGTGGGACGGAGAGTCGATGGGAGAGCTCGAGGTGCGAGGCCCCTGGGTCGCCTCGAGCTACCTGGGCGACGAAGGCAAAGACCGCTTCACCGCCGACGGTTGGTTCAAGACCGGAGACGTCTCGACCATCGACAGCGACGGCTACATGCGCATTACCGACCGCTCGAAAGACGTGATCAAGTCAGGCGGAGAATGGATCAGCTCGGTGGGCCTCGAGAACGCCCTCATGTCGCACCCCGCGGTGCAAGAGGCCGCGGTGTTCGGGTTGCCCCACCCCAAGTGGGACGAACGGCCCGTCGCGGCGGTAGTGCTCAAGCCAGGCCAGAGCGTCACCCACGAGCAGCTCGTCGCCCACCTCTCGAAAGACTTCGCGAAGATGTCGCTGCCTGACACGACGGTGTTCATCGCGCAGATACCGCGCACCTCGACTGGCAAGTTCTTGAAGCAGAAATTGCGCACTGATTACAAAGATCTGCTGATCAACCAGTCGAAGTGAGCCGAAGGTAGAGCGCGTTTTCGGGCTCGATGAGCGAACCCTCGAAGTGGTCACCGTCGATGGTGACTCCGCGAAAGCGACCCTCTTCGTCGAGCCAGCCGATCTCTTCGCCGCCATCGAAGATCACGCCGTCGAGCGCGGTGAACGATTTGCCGGCCAGCTCGATGCGAGCCGAGCTCCCGCTGGAGGGCGATGAGAGCCATACCGCGCCGGGCGTGTGCCCGACGTTGCCCTCGAAGTGCTGATCGAACACCGTCAGCGCGTAGTCACCCGTCGCGTTCACCGAGCCCACCGCTTTGCCCTCGAAGTACGCCGTGCCGCCGCGCACCTCGTAGGTCGTCAGGCCCACCCGCACCTTGCCGGTGCGCCCGTCTTTGCCGCCTCCGAGCAACTTGCTCTTCACGTCGGCCTTGATCAGCGCCGCGATGCTGCCGGAGTGGCTCTTGCCCTCTTGGTCGACCACGCGGTACTGACCCTTCGCGTCGACCGAGCCGACCTTGGCGCCGTGCGCGTACACGATGCCCTTCTTGACGGTGTATTCAGTGGGCGATGGCATGGGTTATTGGCCGCTGACGACGATGCGTGCGCCTTTCAACTTGTTGACGTTACCCTGTTCGATTTTGCCGTTGATTTTCACCGAGTAGTTGCCGTCTTTGTTGACCGAGCCGACGCGCTTGCCATCGAGAAACACTTTGCCGGCGGCCACCTGGTAGTTCTTGCCATTCAGGCTCACCAGCCCGCTCGGCGCGTTTCTCAGCTGGGTCTTGTCGGGTTTGTCTGCGAGGTACGAGGCACCGAAAAGGGCCCCGACGTTGCCGCTGTAGATGCGGCCATCGATCTTCACTGCGAACCCGCCCTTCTCGTCGACGGTACCGATGTTCTTGCCGTCGCCGTTGAAGACGTGGCCGCTGCGAATCACGTAGTCGGTGTCGCCCAGATGCACGTCGCCGTTGAGGCGGTTGTCGACGGCCTTCTTGTTGCCCAACGTACCGTCGTAGACCGCTCCGGTGAGCTGGTTCACGTTGCCAGTGACGCCGCCGACATTGAAGGCGCCGGTGTCGTTGATCGTGCCGACCTTCTTGCCATCAACGCTGACGATGCCCTTGTCGACCGCGTAGTGCTGGCCTCCGACGTCGACCTCTCCGGTGGGCCGGTTGTCGACGGCCTTTTTGTCGCTCAGCGTGCCGTCGTAGATCGCGCCGGTGACCTTCGTCACGTTGCCGGTGACGCCGCCCAGGTCGAAGTCTCCGGAGTTGTTGATGGTGCCGACCGCCTTGCCCCCGGTGCTGACCACGCCCTTGTCGACCGCGTAGTGCTGGCCCCCGACGTCGACTTCGCCAGTGGGGCGGTTGTCGACCTTCGCACCGGTGCTCAGCGTGCCTTCGACCGCCGCGCCGATCAGCCCGGCCACGTTGCCCTTGACCTCTTGCCCGTTGAGCTTGACCGAGTAGTCGCCGGCGTCGTTGACGGTGCCGATCACCGTGCCGTTGAGCGAGACCGAGCCATTGGTCACCTCATACGTCGCATCACCCTGCTTCACCGAGCCGCTCGGGCCGGTGTAGCCCGAGTTCGGGCCGTAGCAGGTGACCAGACCACCCGAGCTCGAGGCCGGGTTCGCGGCTGCCGTGTCTGCTGGCTCAACGGCGGTTGCGGTTTGGTTGATGACGGTGCTGCTGCCGACTGACGAGACGCCCATGGCGAACTGCCTCCAAGAAAAAAGTGGTCTTCAGTCCCTCGACGCCGATGAAGAAGAATCGTCCCATAAGGTGAGAATGCGCGTGCATGCGCCGATGTAAGCGCTCGAATTTCGTGTGCGGTCTCGACTTCAGACACCGCAGTTGCGGGGCTGGCCCCACACGAAGTTCACAGCTCGAGGCTCAGCGCAGCTCGACCCAGGTCGGCGCATGATCGCTCGGCTTGAGCTGGGCGCGCACCGTTTTATCGACGCCCGCAGCCTTCAAGCGCTTGGCAGCGGGCGCGTTGAGCAGCAGGTGATCGATTCGCAGCCCGGCGTCGCGCGCGAAGCTGTTCCGAAAGAACTCCCAGAACGTGTAGAGCGGCTCGCCCGGGTGCAGGTGGTGCAGCGCGTCGACCCAACCCTGTGAGAGCAGCCGCCGCCAGGCCTCACGCGACTCGGGCTGCAGCAGCGCGTCGTTGAGCCACGAGCGCGCGTTGTAGATGTCTTCGACTCCGTCAGTAGGCACCACGTTGTAGTCACCCACCAACAGCACCGGCGCGTCGTGCGCGTACAGCCGCTTGGCGTGCGCGATCAACCGATCGAACCACTTGAGCTTGTAGTCGAACTTGGGGCCCGGCTGCGGGTTGCCATTGGGCAGGTACAGGCAACCGATGACGAGGCCGTGCACCTCTGCCTCGAGGTACCGGCTCTGGGCATCATCAGGGTCGCCCGGCAACCCTCGGCGCCGTTCAATCGGCTCGGCCCCGCGCGCCAAGAGTGCGACGCCGTTGAAGCCCTTTTGGCCCTGCCAGAGCGCTCGATACCCCGCGGCCTCAATCGCCTCTTTGGGAAAGGTGTCGTCGGAGGTCTTGAGCTCCTGCAGGCAGGCGACGTCGGGTTGGGCGTCGGCGAGCCACTCGAGCAGGCGCGGTAACCGGCTCTTGATGCCGTTCACGTTGAACGTGGCGATCTTCATGGCTGCCTCATCGCGAAACCAACCGCGTCATGGTGCCCGGCGCCGCGAGGGTGAGCCGGTGGGTGGTGCGAGTGACTCCGACATAGAGGGCCCGCCGCGAGTCACCCGTCTCGGGAAAAGTGGTCGCGGTGGCGTCGGGCACGATCACCAGGTCGAACTCGAGGCCCTTCACCTCCGGCACGCAGGTCAGAATCAAACCGGGCTTGAAATCGAACAAGCCATCGAGCGCGATTCTCGGAGTCACGTCATGGCGAACCGAGCGAGCAAAGGCCCGCGCGCCTTCGGCGGTGCGGCAGATGATCGCAATCGAAGCCCAGGGGTCGAGGCGCTGCACGTCGCGCAGGGCCGCTCCGAGCCAAGCGGCTTGGTGAAAGACCGATGCCGAGACCACCTTGGTCACCGTCGGGTGCTCGCTCGGCGAAGGCAACGAGGCGTCGATGATCGACCGGGCCAGCGCGGTGACGTCAGGAGGGCACCGGTAGTTCACCTCGAGCACGGCGCGGGTGTAGCGCTCGGTGCCGAGGTCGCTCATCACATGCTCCCAGCCGGTGAAGAACGACGACGGGTCGACCTGCTGCGCGGCGTCACCCGCGATGATCACGCTGCCGTCACCCTTCACGGTTCGGCCGATCAACGCCAGCTCGAGCGCGGCGAATTCTTGAGCCTCGTCGACCATCACGCAGTCGTAGCGTGCCAGTGAGATCGGTTTCTTGCCGTTGGCGCGTGAGCGCAGCCGCTCGACTTCGAAGAGTACCGCGTGATCTTCGGCGTCGATGCTGTACGCGTCTTCGGTCGGAGTGCCTTCATCGATGCCGCGGCCATCGGCGGTGGTCAGCGAGCCTTGCGCGCCCCCGGCATACGACTGCTCGGTCGAGTCGAGAAATTGCACGCGGGTGTGCTCGGCCACGTCGTTGACCGCGGTTTGCCGAAGCGCTCCTGCACTCGCGGTGACCACCTGCTGCAGGGTGGCGCGCTCACCAAACAGGTGCTCCAAGTCGGCGCGGCGCGCGAGGTGCTTGGAGTGCGTCGGGCGTTCTTCATCGACCGTGGGAGCCGGGCGCTGGGCCACGAACTGCTCGAGAATCGGGCGCAGCGCCGGGTGCCGCTTCACCGCGGTCACCGCCGCCAGGGTGCTGCTCTCGCGCCTAGGCAGGTCGGGGAAGATGCTCCTCGAGAGATCAGCGGCCCAGGCATCGTAGGTGGCCACCTCGATGTCTTCGATGCCGCGGCGCTCGAGCATCAGCTCGGTCAACCGCTTGAGGCCCTCGGTCGGCACCACCACCGCCCCAAGAAAATCGAGGTTCTTCTCGCGCAACGCGACGAGGCGATGCAGCGCGACGGTGGTCTTGCCAAACCCTGCTTCTCCGAGCACCAGCACGCTCTGACTCGCCGGCAAGTCGACGATCGCTTGCTGCGCGGGGTCGAGCGTCACCTCGAGTGGAGACCGAAACGGCGTTCGCAACAGGGCCGGGCGTGGGGCGAGCTTTCGCTCAAAGGGCAACGGCTGCGATGACCACTGCCCCGAGGCCCGCACCAGCGACTGCCTCGGCGTGTCGATGCGCGCCAGCAGGCCGTTCTCGAACGTGAGCAGGTTCTTCTCGAGCAACGTGCCGACGATCGAGCGATCAGCCTCGTCGATTTCGTACGCCTCGCCCTCGTCGCAGAGAAAGAACACCTCCGCCAAGGGTGCCGCTTGCCAGTCGACGATGGTGCCGCCCGAAAAACCGCGGTTGGCGCTGCCGAGCAACACGTCGAGCTCGCGGCGCGTGGTGCGCAGGCGAATGTGAGCGAACACCGGAGTCGCCGTGCCCGCGGCTTCGAGCACGGAGAGCAAACGCTCGAGTCGCAGCTGCAGCACGGGGTCGAGCATCTCGAACGCCTTTTACCCGAACTGAACCGCGCGCATCGACAGCGATGACACCCACGCGATCCGTATCGGGCCCTATGACGCAAGCGCTTGAGGGGGCTGATCGGCAAGCATCGGCTTGATCGCGGCACCTCCGATGAATTGAAGGTCGAGAGTGGTGCCGAGCGACAGTGCGTTCCACGCGAGTCGTTG
>JANLPS010000310.1:0-2614 GCA_031367385.1 Archangium sp.
CGTTGCTGCCATCCTCGTCGTCGGACTGCTGCATGACTGCGGCGCGCGCGAGGCGGCGCGCCTCCTGGCTGTTGGGCGTGATGATGGTGGTTTGCGGCAGCAGCAGTTCGCACAGTGCCGACACCATGTCTTCCGAAGCCAGTTCGTCGCCGCCTGGCCGGTCGAGTGCCTGTGCCACGATTGAGGGAGCCTTGCGTACTGGCGACGACTCTCCGCTCAGGAGCGACTCGTCGAGGCACAAGCTCACCGCGCTTCGCACCAGCCCATCGGCAGGGACGCGGTCGCCTTCATTCAAAACCACGAAGTCACCCCGCGCGACCTCTTCGCCGGCGATGCGCCGACGTACGCTTTCTCGAATGACCAATGCCCGCGGGCTCGAGAGGTCGCGGAGCGCCGTGAGCGAGCGCTCAGTTCGACGCTCCTGCACGATGGTAATCGCCATGACGACGAAGACGAAGCCGAGCAGCATCAGCGCGTCGCTGGTCTCACCCATCATGAGGTACAAGCTGCCTGCCGCGACCAGCATCAAGAACATCGGCTCTCGGAGCACCTCGAGCACGATGTCGAACAGGTTTCGCCTTTTCTGCGCCGGCAGCTGGTTCCGGCCCTCTTCAGTCAACCGCGCGATCGCCTGCGCCTCGGTCAGGCCTGCTCGCGGTTCGGCCGGTGGCTCACTTCGGGTCGGAGGCGCAATCATTGCGCGCTCAATCGGTCGGTCTTCTGCACTGGCGCCGATACTGCGCCCAGCATGCCAAGGTCGAGCGCGCGCCGAGCCTCGCTGGCACGGCGCGTGAAGCCGTTCGCCGACAGGAGACACGATGTCACCAATCGTCTGTGGAACTGATTATTCGCAATGGTCCGAGGCCGCGGTGTCGGCGGCGGCCGCCCTCGCCTCACGACTGGGTGAGGAGCTGTGGCTCGTTCATGCCATCGGGCTCGATGAAGGGGGTGACGACGCCCTTCGTCAGGCGGCCTTCGCAAAAGCCGAGCTTCGCCTCAAGCGACTGGCGACCCAACTCCCCAGCGTACGGGCGGTTCGAACGCAGGTGATGTGGGGCGCTCCCGCGGCCGAGCTGCTCAATTTTGCCCAAACCCAGGGTGCGTCGTTGCTGGTGGTGGGGTCGAAGGGCTCAGCGAATACTCCGTTGATGCGGGTGGGCGCTACCGCCGAGCGGGTCGCGGGAGAGGCCGAGTTGCCGGTGCTGGTGATTCGGCACCAGGGGGCCTTCGAACAATGGGCGCTCGGCGATTCAATGCGAGTACTCATTGGTATCGACGAAACCCTCGCAAGCGGTGCGGCCGTTCGGTGGGTCGAGAAGCTGCGTGAGCTCGCCCCGCTCGATGTGGTCTTAGGGCACGTGTACTACCCTGATGTCGTCTACGCAGAGTACGGGTTGCCGCCCCCCATTCCGATTTTCACGGGTGATCGCCAGGCAGAGGCCCTGGTCGAGCGAGATCTCCAGCAGCGACTCCCCACCTTGCGGGGCGGCGGCACGGTTTCGTATCGTGCCCGTTTCGGAGTCGGTCGAACGGGCGACCACCTCGTCGAGCTCGCCGAAGCCGAGCGTTGCCAGCTCATCGTGGTTGGCTCTCACGCGCGCAAGGGCCTGAGTCGAATGTGGAGCGTCTCGGCGGCGGCGCTTCACCTGTCTGGCGTTGCCGTCGCTGTCGTGCCGCCCGACGGCGATTCGGGTTGCGTGGCTCGAAAACCCGAGCTCAGACGCGTGCTCGTGGCCACCGACTTTTCAGAGTGCGGTAACGCGGCGATACCCTGGGCCTACTCGCTGGTCGCGCCCGGAGGCGAATTGACCCTGGCGCACGTCGTCATCGGCGAGTTGGGCGCGAACGCCGCCGCTGACCTTGACCTGTCAGCCAAGCTCAGGGCCCTGCCCGGCGTGGGAGCAGGCAAAGCAGTCACGCGCACCGAAGTGTTGCACGGGCTCAACGCAGCCAGCGCCATCAATCAAGCCGCCGCGCGGGTTGGCGCAGATCTCATCGTGGTCGGCTCGCACGGCCGCAGTGGTTTCAAACGGGCTGCCCTGGGCTCGGTGGCAGAAGAGATACTCCGCGCAAGCCATCGGCCCGTGTTCGTGGTTCGGTCGACCCAGTAGCGCTTGGGTCAATGACACCGCGACGTTCATGCGGCTCTGGCGACCGCAGTCAGCGAAGCGACCGTTCGATGGCGTACGCGCGCGTCTCGCTTGGTCGCGAACAGTGATTTAGGTGAGGCGTGACAACCTTCTGGCACCTCCCCGTTTCTGCTTCTCTTCTTCCACAGGGGGCGCCACGGAACGACGGCCTGAGTGAGGCCCAAGCCACGAGAAACAGCCTGGTCCCTCCTGCACCCGCGTCACGGCTGCCGCGCGCGATGCCGATGGTCGATCCACCATTCGACCCCCGCGGCGACAATCGAGCCGCCTGCCGCAACCGCCATGTCCTTCTGGCTGTCCCATTCATCGCCCTGCATCGCTAGGACCCACGCGATCCGTATCGGGCCCTATGACGCAAGCGCTTGAGGGGGCTGATCGGCAAGCATCGGCTTGATCGCGGCACCTCCGATGAATTGAAGGTCGAGAGTGGTGCCGAGCGACAGTGCGTTCCACGCGAGTCGTTG
>JANLPS010000312.1:0-14236 GCA_031367385.1 Archangium sp.
TTACAGGGCCCGCAGAAGCTGGCCATGAACGAGACCACCAGCACCTTGGTCTTCGCGTCGGTTCGATCAGCGCCGACGAAACGGTCGAGCCCGACCGCGGTCTCTCCGACCTCTTTCGAGTTGTAGACCGGCAACCTGAACATCGGCGCTGGCTTGTCGACCACCGCCAGATCTTCGTCGGCAAAGGCGATTGACGCGGGCACGGTGAGCACCACGACCAGAACGGCAATGAGGTTTTTCATAGGGGGCAAAGCGATGACACAGGCGAGGAGAGCTGATTCAACCAGAAATTTCGCGCAGCCAGGTGGGCAACGCATCGACCGCGACCTCGAACTTGTTGTCGGGTGTGTCTGGCAAGTCGAAGTTCTTGAGGCCCAGCTTCTGCGAGGCGTGCTCGGTGTCACCGTAGATGGCGAAGAACCGGGCTCCCACCTTGAGCGCACGTTCCATCTGGCGCTTCATCTTGCCGCCACGCGGGTCGAAATCGACGTGATACCCGGCGTTTCGCAGCTTGGTCACCAGCACAAGCGCCTCATCGCGCATCGGGCCATCGAAAGTACCGATGAACAGCGCGGGACGTGTGGGCTTTCGCGCACCCGAGGCCTCGAGCAACAAGACCAGCCGGTCGAGCCCCATCGCGAACCCGACCGCCGGCTTCTCGGGGCCACCGAGCTCGCCGACCAGGCGATCGTAGCGACCACCTCCGCACACAGTGCCAGCAGTGCCCAGCGCGTTTTCGCCGGCGGGTTGGTAGACGAACTCGAAGGTCGTGCGCGTGTAGTAGTCGAGGCCGCGCACCAGCGTTCGATCGAGCACGAAGGCGATGCCGAGCCGGGTCAGCAGCTGCTGCACCTCGGCGAAGTGCGCCTTCGAGGCCTCATCGATGAAGTCGACGATCGCCGGAGCCCCAGCGATGAGCTCCGCCAGCGCGGGCTCTTTCGAGTCGAGCAACCGCATCGGGTTTCGCTCGAGCGTCGCGGTCGCCTCGGCAGACAGGGTCGCGGCGTGGGGAGCGAAATACGCTTTGAGGGCCTGCAGGTACGCCGGGCGAGTGGTCTGATCTCCGAGTGAGTTGAGGTGCAGCACCACGTCAGGCACGCCGATGCGCTCCAGAAAATGCGCCACCAACGCAATCGTCTCGACGTCTTGCGCTGCGTCGGCGGGGCCGTAGGCCTCTGCGCCGATTTGATAAAACTGACGGTACCGCCCCGTCTTCATGCGCTCGTAGCGAAACATCGGGCCCATGTAGAACCAGCGGGTCAGCGGTTCTTTGTTGGTGATGTTGTGCTCGATGTACGCGCGGGCCGCGGGCGCCGTGCCTTCGGGCCTCAGCGTGATCGACCGCTCGCCGCGATCGGTGAACGTGTACATCTCTTTGCCGACGATGTCGGTGCCCTCGCCCACGCTTCGCACGAAGAGCGCCGTGTCTTCGACGATCGGTGTACGCACCTCTGCGTACCCATACGTCGCGAACACCTCTCGCGCGGTTCGCTCGATGAACTGCCACGTCTCGATCTGCGGAGGCAGCAGATCATTCATGCCCTTCACGGCCGCGAATTTCTGACTCAAACCTTGGCTCCGATTCGCTCGCCCAGGCGCACCGCGCTGCCGGGGGCGAGCGTGTCTGACCACCTGATGCGGCCCTTTTCGAAGAGCAGAATGACCGTCGACCCCATCTCGAACATGCCGATCTCGCCGCCCTTTTCGATCGGTATGGCCCGCTCGTAGGTGTGGACAGTGGCCTTGCCACCGGTGTGGGTCACGATGTCGTCGTAGGCCGCGTGAATGCGAGACACGCAGGTCGCTCCGACCGCAACGTACGCGACCGAGCCGAACTGCGGAGACGACAGCCAGGTCACCAGCCGCTCGTTCAACGAAAACAACGCGTCTTTGAGCCGCACCGACGCTTGGTTCACCGGCCAGAATTCACCGGGCAGGTAGGTGTAGCCGGTCACCATGCCCGCGACCGGGGCGTGAAAGCGGTGGTAGTCGCGCGGCGACAAATAGATGGTCGCGAACTGACCTCCCTCGAAGGCCAATGCGCGGCGGGCATCGCCGACCAGCTTGTCGACCGGAAACGAGAGCCCCTTCGCTTGCAGACACCGGCCGCCTTCGATGGTGCCGAGCTCGGAGATCGCGCCATCGCAAGGGCTTGCGACCACGTCAGCGCCCATGTCGATGGTGCGCGAGCCGGGCTTGAGCTTGCGGGTGAAAAACGCAGCGAACGTGGGGTACTCGACGATCGAGCGCTCGGCCTCATCGAGGTCGACCCGGTAGCGTTTGGCGAACACGCGCATCGCGGCCTGGTGCAATTTGCTCGGAGCGGGGGCTCGGGTGGCCAAGCCGACTGCCGACGAAAGGGCAGATTTCGGCAACAGCCTCATCAGGGTCATGAACGTCTGGTCTCGCATGATGCTCTAGCGTTGGTTCGAGTCTGGAGTCACTGCAGTGCTGGGGTCAGGAGGCGGCAGCGCACTGTTAACGCCCGAGGGGAGCGAAGCCCCGGGAATGAACGCGGGTGGCGGCGGCGAGAGCTTGGGGGCCGCCTGGGTGCTTTCACCGACCAGCTTGCCGTCGGTGAACACGTACGACTTGACCACGTCGTCACCTGCGCCACCGAACTTGTCGGTGCACTCTTTGGTCTTCTTGACCGCGAAGGCTTGGCTTGGCGTCTTCGCGCCGGGCAGCGTGACGTCAGGCGCCGCGCTCATGCAGCTGCCGAAGTTCTTCATGAACTCGGCGCTGCTCATGCCGCCATGCGGTTTGTCGGCGTCGGGCTCGCTGCGGGTGGCTTCACCGAAGAGCTTCTCGTCGATGAACACGAACATCTTGGTGAAGCGCTCGCTGCCGCCGAATTGCGCCTGGCAGTTCGCGGTCTTTCGCACCGCCAACGCCCTGCCCGCCCTGGGCGCGCCGGGTATCAGCACGTCGTCCGTCGCGTCCATACAGGCGCCGAAGGCGGTGAGAAACTTGTCGAAGGGCATGCCCTTTTGCGGGCTGAACCCGGCGTCTTTCGCCGCGACCATGACGACCGTCGCGGGTATCGCGGGGGCCATCGGTGTCGAGGGCACGTAGGCCGGAGGCGCCAGCACGGCCACTGGCTTGGCCAGCTCGGCTTTTTCGCGAGCCACCCGAGCGCGTTCTCCTCCGATGGTGGTGAGCAGGGCCTGGGCCTGGGTGGCCTCTTTGGCCTTGGCTGGCACGCTTCGCAGCAGGGCCTCGATCTGATTCATCTCATCGTCGTCGTACGCGTCATCGCCGAGCCTGGCGGTGATGACCGAGTACCGGCCTTGCGCATCGTAGAACTCGCGAGACGACTTCTTGTGGCAGGCGGTCGCGGCGAACAGGCAGACGATCAGAGCGAATCGACGCATCATGGGCGAAAGTTGGGCTCGATTCGGGGTCGACCGCAAGCTTTCAAACGCCGAGAAACAAGCGTTTGCCGAAATTGAGCGCCAGATCGGCGTCGAAGATGCGCTGGGCCGACTTTTCGATGTCGTACTCGACGCGCATGTACTCGACGGTTCGGGTCTCGGTGTCGTGAATCACGAAGCACGCGCGGTTGTCGTAGTCGCGCGGCTGGCCGACCGAGCCGACCGAGATGATGTACTTGTAGCCTTTGCGAATGCCGAACTTCTGAGCGACGACGTCATTCACTTCGCCGCTGCCGATCGCGAAGGCTTTGCAGAGGTGGCTGTGGCCGATGAAGGTCACCTCGGGCAAATCGCCCGAGAACGGGGTGAGCTCGCGGGCCTGCTCGAGCGCGAAGATGTACTCGTATGAGCGCGGCTCGAGGGGTGAGCCGTGGCAAAAGCCGACCTCACCGATTCGGTACGTGTACGGCAGGCTGCGCAGCCAGGCGAGGTTCTCATCGCTGATCACGCTCGCCGACCAGTCGAGGGCGTGGCGGGCGGCGTCGTAATAAAACGAATAATCCATTCGGCCTGAAACGGCCGCGTCGTGGTTGCCGAGCAGCGTGACCTCGGCGTTTTGACGCACGATCTCGCAGCAGGGGTTGGGCGACGCGCCATAGCCGACGATGTCGCCGAGCGAGACGATGCGGTCGACCTTCGATTTTTCGATGACTCGAAAGACCTCGGTCAGCGCTTCAATGTTCGAGTGAATGTCAGAGATGATCGCGATGCGCACGGGCCGGGCACCTTACCCTGGTGAGCTGAGTTGGTGGCGTTCTGTTTCGACCATTTGGCGAATGGCGGCGCGGCGAGATTCATCGACCTCTTCGAACACCAGGCCCATGCCAGGAGGCCCGCCCTGCCCTTCGACCCGAGACCAGACGACGCGCGCGGTGGCTTCGATCGGTTGTTCTCCGCCGAAGCGAACGATGGCCCGGGCGCCGCGTTCGAGTGGAGTGCTGGTACGCAAGAAAAGTCCGCCCTCACTGAGGTTGCCGATGCGGGCGTACACGGTGATGTTGTCGCCCTCACACCAACACCGAAGCCGTGAGGCGACGCGGTGGTATTTTCGATGCTCAGCAGCAGACAAATTCGGCCTCTTTGACTCCCCCGGACTGTGGCGATGGTAAAGACCTGCGTTCGCGAAGGTCAAGGCCGGTGTGGTGGTTGAATTTACTGACACCCGCGCACATCAAAAATGGGTCGCTCCGCGTTCGTCAGAACGCTCTACAGTTACCGCGGGGCTCGCGATGACTACTCCAAGACCACTGCGCTACCGCTGTGAGCTGTTCGGGCACTTCGAGACCCAGCAGCACCAGGGCTGCGATGTGCGCGTGCTCGAGCTGTCAGAGAGCAGCGCGTTCATCGAGCACTCTGATGCCACCATGGAGGTGAATGTCGGAGACGAGGCCTCACTGCTGATCGCCCTGCCCGGCGGTGACCCGTGGTCGGTGAGGGTCAAGGTGATGCGCTTCGGGCGATCGAGGCGAGATGTGAAGCATGCGCGGGTCGATCACGTGACGGTCAGCGCGCTGGGGTTTGGGCTCGAATTCGGCGACTTGCCCGACGAAGAGCTCGAGCGGGTGCGCGACTACTTAGAGCTCTTGGACGCCCGCTAGCCCGACCGGGTTCTCTTCGCGCTGAAGTCATAGATTTTTTCAATGGCGATCTGCCGGTACCGCTCGACCTTCATCGATCTGAGCGCCGCGTCCCAAATCAGCTCGAGCTCAGGCTCGCCGGCTTTGCGCCTTCGGTGTGCCTCTTGACGCAACAAGGGCCCGGCCTGCCGCGGGTGCCAGCAGTACGACGGCAAGAAATAGTGCTTGTCGTTGAGCGGCAAAATACGCAGCTCGAGCACGTCACCCACGCTCAGGCCCATCAACGTTCTTCGCTCGGTGATGTCGACGTCGACGCCGGTGAACAGCGAGCGCATGCGCACCTCGTGCACCGCCAGCCGCTTGACCTCGAACAACCCGTGAATGGTCTCGGTGAACGCGCGAAACGCCGCGGCCCGCTGTGGCGTCTCGGTCTTCAGCGACAGCTCATACCGCGCCCGCGCCGGAGTCTGCCCCAAGGCCGGCGAGACCCGATCACACACGTAGTGCTCGAGAAACGCGGCCATGCGCAGCTCGAGCTGGCGGTCATCGTCGAACACCTCGCCGGTCTTCTCGAACCAGGCGGCCTTCGCCGCGATGACGTCGGGCTTGATGTCGTCGGGAGTCGCCCAGGTCACCAGCTCATCGAACACTGGTTGCGGCAGCGGCTCGCTCATCGGGCCAACGGCACGCCGGCCATTAAATCGGCGAAGCGTTGAAAGAGGTACCGCGCGTCGTGGGGGCCGGGTGAGGCCTCGGGGTGGTACTGCACGCTGAACGCTCGCTGCTCGGGTACCGAGAGCCCTTCGACGGTCTGATCATTCAAGTTGATGTGGGTGATGATCGCCTTGCCCTTGACGCTGGCGTCGTCGACCGCGAACCCGTGATTCTGCGCCGTGATCTCGACCTTGCCGGTCGAGAGATCTTTGACGGGTTGGTTCGCTCCGCGGTGACCGAACTTCATCTTGTAGGTCTTGCCGCCGAGTGCGAGCGCGAGAATCTGGTGCCCGAGGCAGATGCCGAAGATGGGCACCTTGCCGAGCAGCGCGGCGACCGTGGTGTCGGCGCCTTTGACCGCCGCCGGGTCGCCAGGGCCGTTGGTCAAGAACACACCATCGGGCTTGAGCGCGAGAATCTCGGCCGCGGTCGCGCCGGCAGGCACCACCGTCACCTTGCACCCGACGTCGACCACGTATTGCAGCATCGCCTTCTTGAGGCCGTAGTCGACCGCGACCACGTGGTACTTCATCGGTTTTCGCGCCACGGCGCGTTCGCCTTCGCCGAGCACGTCAGGCGTCGCGGTCGTCCACTCGAAGGCGCGCTTGACCGAGATGCCGCTGGCCAGATCTCGGCCCTCCATGCTGGGCGCCGCTTTGGCCTTGGCGATCAACGAAGCCACCGGAGCGCCGGTGGTCGAGATCACGCCCATCTGCGAGCCATGGGTGCGCAAATGTCGTACCAGCCGCCGGGTGTCGAGACCCTCGATGCCGACGATCTTCCACCGGGCGAGGTAGCTGCTGAGCGATTCTTTGGCGCGCCAGTTCGACGGCTCCGAGAACTCGCGAACGATCATGCCGACGGCGTGGGGGTGCTCTGATTCTTGATCGTCGGGGTTGGTGCCGACGTTGCCCATGTGGGGGTACGCCATGGTGACGATCTGCGCGACGTACGACGGGTCGGTGAGAATCTCCTGGTACCCGAACATCGAGGTGTTGAAGACGACCTCGCCAATGGTTTCACCTTCGGCGCCAAAATTGTCGCCTTCGAACGTCGTTCCATCGGCCAGGGCCAGCACAGCGCGCTTCACGGCAGTGTCCTTCCTTGAAGATACCGAAGCTCACCGGCAGCGATGGTGGCGTGAACCGACAGAGTTGCGGGGTCGATGATGGTCACGTCGGCGCGCGAGTCGCGAGACAATCGTCGTGCGCCCAGGCCTGCCAGCTTGGCGGGGCCGGTCGAGAGCAGCTCAACGAGCCTCTTGGGCGGCAACCCCAACGCCATCACGCGCTTGACGAACTGACCGTACGCATCGACGCCTGGCGCCGACTGTTCGAAGGCGTGCTCCTGGTCGAGCACATCGACCCGCTGGTGATCTGAGGCGATCGCATCGATGGTGCCGTCGAGTAGGCCCTCGCGGAGCCCGGCGACATCGGCAGCCGATCGCAGCGGAGGCCAGACCCGCGCCAACAGCGAGAAATCATTCGCGGTCGTGTCGTCGAGGCTGACGTGATGGGCGGTCACATCACAGGTCACCGCGAGGCCGTTCTTCTTCGCCTCGCGCACGAGCTCGACCGACCGGGCGCAGGTCAGATGCGAGAAGTGCAGCCGGCCACCGGTGCTGCGAAGCACCTCGAGGTCTCGCGCGACGATGGAGGTCTCGGCCGCCGCCGGTACGCCGAGCAGGCCGAGCCTCGTCGCCGTCGGGCCCTCACCCAGCAGCCCGCGGGTGCTGATGCTCGGGTCTTCAGGGTGCACCATCACCAAGGCACCCAACGGTCGCGCGTACTGCAACGCGCGTCGAAGCACCCCGCCCCGCACCAGCGGCGAGAACCCATTCGAGAGCACCGGGGCGCCCTCGGGCACCTCACCGAGCTCATCACCCTTGAGGTCACGGGTCAGCGGAGGCGCCTGCCGCACCTGCAGCCGGTCAGATGCGATCTTGGGCGACTCCGGAGTGAGCAGCACCGCGGTCAGCCCACCCGCCAGCGCCGCTTCGACGTCGTCAGGGCCTCGCAGGGTACAGCGCAGATCGACCAGGCCTGGCACGACCCACAAGTCTCTCGCTTCGATCACCCGTTCGCTGCGCGCTTGGAGCCCGGCGCCAACCTCGAGCACCGTGCCGCTGCTGATTCGAAGGTCGAGCACCTGATCGACGCCGGAGCTCGGGTCGATCACCCGGCCCTGGCGCAAGAAGAGCGCGCTCATGACACGGCCTCCAAGATGGCCTTTCTGACTGCAACGCCGTTCTCGACCTGCTCCAAGATCAAGCTGCGGTTGCCGTCAGCGACCTCAGGAGCGAGCTCGAGCCCGCGGTTGACTGGCCCCGGGTGCAACACCACCGCGTCGGGCTTGAGCTTGGCGGCGCGGGCGGCGGTGAGGCCCCACCGCCGATGGTATTCAGCCGAGCTGGGAAAGAGGGCCTCGGCCTGTCGCTCGCGCTGCACGCGCAGCATCATCACCGCGTCGACCTGGGCCAGGGCTTGATCGAGCTCGGTGGTGACGCTGACGCCGGGCCCCTCGAGGTGCGTCGGCAGCAAGGTCGGAGGCCCGCAGAACACCACGTTGGCGCCGAGCGCGCGCAGGCACTGGAGGTTCGACCGGGCGACCCGGCTGTGCAGCACATCGCCCACGATCGCGACGGTCTTGCCCTCGAGCGAGCCCCAGCGGCGGCGCAAGGTGAACGCGTCGAGCAGGCCCTGCGAGGGGTGCTCGTGCTGGCCGTCTCCGGCGTTGATCACGCTGACGTTGACCGACTTCGCAACGAGGTTCGCGGCGCCCGAGTGCTGGTGCCGAACGACGATCACGCTCACGCCGAGCGCGGCGATGTTCTTCGCGGTGTCGACGAGGGTCTCACCCTTGGTCGCCGAGGAGCCGCTGACTGTCCAATTCAAGACGTGGGCGCCCAGGCTGGCCGCGGCGACCTCGAACGAGCTGCGGGTTCGGGTCGAGGCTTCGTAGAACACGTTGGCGACGACCCGGCCCAACAGGTGCCGGCCGCCGACGCGACCCTCGCGGTATTCTTGCGCGCGATCGAGAAATCGCTCGAGCTCGTCTTTCGACAGGCCCTCGAGCGCCAAGAAGTGAGGCCGCGCGCTCAATGGGGGAACTTGCCTTTCTTCGCAGCCACGAAGTGCAGCACCTTGATCTTCTCGGTCGGTATCAGATGAATCGTTCGGTCGTACTCGTACCGAATGCTGAGAATTCGGCTGACGTCGTCGATGACGATGTTGGGGTTGACCTCACTGACCGCGAGGCCCTGCTTCTCGACCTCGGTGCCCGTCATCGGGTCGATTTCGGTGTGGGTGGCGAACTTGAGCTCCTTGAGCTTGCCTTCGAGCTCAGAGCGCAACACGTAGTTGTTCACGATGCCGTGGGCGTTGAAGGCCGTCTTGACGGCGTCGCTGACCTCCCAGTGGTCGATGTAGACGGGCAAGAACAGGAAGCACCAGTACAGGCCGGCCGCCGCACCGATCATCATCAGAAAGCCAACGAAGGTGATTCGACCGGCTGGGGCTCGCACGGGGCGAAGTAGCCATGGGCGACCTGGCGCGTCAAGCAGTGAGTCACTTCACGCGAGGCGCTTCGTCGGCACAGAGGGTCAGCGGCAAGAACAACCGCTCGACCTGCAGGCCGGTGCCCCCAAAGATTGAGCTGAACCAGCCGCCATGGTCGAGGGGCAGCCAGATTACGGTGGCCTTGCCCTTGATGTTGCCCAGCGGCACGAAGACGTAGTCGGTGACCGCGCTGGTGCCCAGGCCGAAGCGGCCATCTGAGCTTCGATCGCGGTTGTCGCCCATCACGAACACGTGGCCCTCGGGCACCACCAGCGAGCCGTCGGCGTAGTTGGGCGAGTCGTAGAGAATGTAGTGCTCTTTTTGACCGATTTTTTCGAGCCAGAGCGAGGGGTGCCGCTCGACCCAATCGTCTTGAAACCAGTATTTGACCCACGGCACGGGGGAGCTGAAGGTGTGGTTTTCTTGGTCGAAGCTCTTGAAGTCGGCGATCGACTGGCGGGTCGGCAGCACCGCGCCGTTGACCCGGATTTCGCGGCCACGCAGCTCGATTTTGTCACCGCCGATGCCGATCACCCGCTTGATGAAATCGCGGTCGGGCTGCATCGGGTTGTTGAACACGATGATGTCGCCGGCCTTGGGCGGCCGCACGATGGTGAACGGCACGTAGTTGGTGAACGGTATGCGTACGCCGTAAATGAACTTGTTGACGAAGATCTGGTCGCCAATCTCAAGCGTAGGAATCATCGAGCCCGAGGGGATCTTGAAGGGCTCGATGAACACGCTTCGCACGATCATCGCGATCGCGAGGGCCTTGATGAACCCGCTGCCGAAATCGAAGATCGTGCCCTTGCGAAACGCGGCGAGGTGCTTGTCGGCCGACGCCTGCAGCGCTTTGGTGGCTTCGAGCACCGCGGCGGCGTCTCTGGGCAGGGCCCTCACGAGGGCGACGGTCTTTTCGACCAGCTCGTCCCACGCTTTTTCTTTGATTTGACCGTGCTTCTTGCCCGCGGTGCCCTCGATCTCGGTGAGCAGCTCTTCTGCGCTCGCCCGGGCTTGCCGCTTCACGTTCCAATTGCGCGCGGCGAAGCGGGCGACGACGAGCACGACCCACCAGATGAAGGTGATCGCGGCGACGCCTTGCATCGGCGGCTGCAGCCACAGATACGAGCAGTCTGCGCTCTCGACGATGATCAAATAGACGAGAAAGATGCAAGCCAGCACGGTCACCGGCGCCCACAAGCTGGTCAGCCGGTCTTCCCACCGAACGCGGTTGAGGGCCTTGAGCTCTTCAGGCGTGAGCTTCTGCTGAACGGCCTCCGAAAAGCTCGGCGGAGCAGTGGTGGCCATCGATCAGTCCTCCGTCTTGAGCACCGCGAGAAACGCCTCTTGCGGTATCTCGACCGAGCCGACCTGCTTCATGCGGCGCTTGCCCTCTTTTTGCTTCTCGAGGAGCTTGCGCTTGCGTGAAATATCGCCGCCGTAGCACTTGGCGAGCACGTTCTTGCGCATCGCCGAGATGGTCTCGCGCGATATGATTCGGCTGCCGATCGCCGCCTGAATCGCCACCTCGAACATCTGCTTGGGTATCTCTTCTTTGAGCTTCTCGCAGACCTCGCGGCCTCGTTGGTACGAGCGCTCTTTGTGAACGATGATCGACAACGCGTCGAGCGGCTCGCCGTTGATTAAGATGTCGAGCTTGACCAGGTCGCTGGTCTTGTACGAGCCCACTTCGTAATCGAGCGAGGCATAGCCGCGCGAGACCGACTTCATCTTGTCGAAGAAGTCGAACACCACTTCGGCCAGCGGCATCTCGTAGGTGACGCGAACGCGGGTACCCGAGGTGCCGAGGTAGTCGATGCCCTGTTGAATGCCGCGACGGTCTTGGCAGAGTTTCAAGATCGCGCCCAGGTACTCGTTGGGCACGTGAATCTTGGCGATGAGGTACGGCTCCTCGAGGTGCTCGATCTTGTCGACCGGAGGCAGCTTCGCAGGGCTGTCGATGAAGAACGGCTCGCCCGCGTTGGGGAAGACTTTGTACACCACGCTCGGCGCGGTGCTGATCAGGTTCAGGTTGTATTCGCGCTCGAGTCGCTCCTGAACGATCTCCATGTGCAGCAGGCCCAGGTAGCCGCAGCGAAAGCCGAAGCCCAAGGCGGTCGATGTCTCGGGTTCCCAGGTGAAGGCCGAGTCGTTGAGGCGCAGCTTGGTCAGCGCGTCGCGCAGCGAGTCGTAGTCTTCGGCGTCGACGGGGAAGACGCCCGAGAACACCATCGGTTTGACTTCTTTGAACCCGGGAAAGGGAGTCTCCGTCGGGCGAACCGCGTCGGTGATGGTGTCACCGACCTTGGCATCGGCGAGCTCTTTGATGTTGGCGACCAGAATGCCGACTTCGCCCGCCATCAACGACTTCACCGGCGTCGCAAAGGGCGCGATCACGCCCAGCTCTTGCACTTCGAACTGCTTCTGATTCGACCAGAGCCGAATCTGCTGCTTGAGCGAGACGGTGCCTTCGACCACGCGAATGAGCATCACCACGCCGCGGTAGTTGTCGTACCAGCTGTCGAACACCAGGCACTTGAGGGGCGCGTCGACGGCACCGGCGGGCGGCGGCACGATCTTGATGATCGACTCGAGCAGCTCTTCGATGTTGAGGCCTTCTTTGGCCGACACCGGTACCGCGAGCGACGAGTCGAGACCGATCACGTCTTCGATCTCATGCTTGGTGCGCTCGACGTCGGCCGAGGGCAGGTCAATCTTATTGATGACGGGGATGACCTCGAGGTTTGCCTCGACGGCCATGTAGACGTTGGCGAGGGTCTGCGCCTCGACGCCCTGAGTCGCATCGACGACCAGCAGCGCGCCTTCGCAGGCCGCCAGCGAGCGCGAGACCTCGTACGCGAAGTCGACGTGCCCGGGCGTGTCGATCAGGTTGAGAATGTAGTTCTGGCCATCTTTCGCGGTGTACTTCATGCGAATCGACTGGGCCTTGATGGTGATGCCGCGCTCACGCTCGATGTCCATGTTGTCGAGAAATTGAGCTTGCGACTCGCGCTTGCTGACGGTGCCCGTTTTCTCGAGCAGACGGTCGGCGAGCGTCGACTTGCCGTGATCGATGTGGGCGATGATCGAAAAATTACGAATGTGCGCGTTTTCTGACGGCATGGAGGCGACGGGCTCGTACCATCGCAACCTTTGGAAATCCACGAACGGTTCGGGCATGGTGTCGGCCATGCGCCCCCCACGAACTCTTCTGGCAGTGATTGCTCTGGCTTCGACCGCGTTGGCCGAGGGGCCTGCGGCAGTCGTGGCGGCACCTCCTCCGGCGGCTGAAGAGATCAAGCGGGTGCTTGACTACCAGGAGAACGGCAAAGAGCGCGGCCCTGCCCTGCTCGATGTGATCCCCTGTGCGAAGGTCGATTCGACCAAGGGCGCCGCGACTTCGTACACCTGCGTCGAGCCGATTACGGCCGCGATCAAGAAGGGCGCCGTCGTGAACGTGTGGACCCAGTGGTTCTGCCCCAAGGGCGGCAAATACGAAGATCTCTCGATTCAGTCGCTGCTCGATGGGCAGGTACGAAACACCGTCGACATCACGGTCGAGGGCCTCGCGCGCACCCGCACCTGGAGGCCGTTCACGGTCAGCAAGGCCGGCAAGTGGCAATTCAAGGTCATGCAGGGCAGCAAAGAGCTGGGCATGACCTCGGTCGTCGTCGAATAGACCTGACACTTCGCCGCAAATGGTGTGGGCAAGGTGCCCTCACGAGTGGGCACTGACCGGAGCCCTTGCCCGGCCTGAGGCCTTTGAGGCTTGGCCGAACCCCTGCAGGATGCCTCGCATGGTCAAGACTGTCGTGGTTGGGGCGTTGTGTTTGGTGATTGGTTGCACGGGAGAACCCTCGGGCACTCCGTCGACCATCGACTCTGGTGTGGTGAAGGCCGTGGCTGACTCCGGGGCCACCGTCGTGACGCCCGATTCGGGTGTGAGCACCTCTGCTGACGCTGGCTCTGGGCCGTCTGACTCGGGCTCTGCTGCCGACTCCGGCGCTGCTGACTCGGGCGTGGCGACGCGGGTACCGCTCCCTGTGCTGATCACGGCTCCCGTCGCTGGCGCGACCCTCGGTGGCACCGTCACGGTCACCGCGACGTTCGGGTCGGCGGTCAAGAACGTCGAGTTTTTCTCGGGGGCCGGCGCCGGAGCGCTGGTGGGCCGCGCGCTGCTGAGCGGAGACAACGCCACGTTCTCGTGGGACACGACCGCTTTCGCCGACGGTCAGGTCGAGCTCTTCGCCAAAGCCTGGGACGCGATCGCCGGGTTACCTGCGAACGAGACCCAATCACAACGAGTTACGGTCACCGTGCACAACGTCGCGACAGACGCCGGCACCGTGGCCACCATGTGGTCGGCGCTGTCGGTTTTACAAGTCGTGAACCCGTTGAACTACGGAGCCGTCGGCAATGGCACCACCGACGATCGCGCCGCGTTGGTCGCCGCGATCGACGCCCTGCCCTCCAGCGGAGGCATCGTGTTCTTCCCCGCGGGGAAGACGTTTCGAAAGAACGACCTGATCACGATCACCAAGTCGCACGTGAAGTTCTGGTCGGTGAACCGGCAGGCGACACTGTTCGGCGCTGTACAGGGCCAAACCCGGCACCAATCGATGTTGTGCCGAGGCACCGATGGGTGCGGGTTCTATGGGCTCAAGCTCACCTCCGACGCCACCGCGCGCTTCGATGCGCTCGAAGACAACCAACTGAGCTTCGATCAAGGCACCAACGTCGAGGTCATCGGCAACGAGATCGCAGGTTCAGCGGCCGCGGGCATGTTTCTCTACGGCTCGCAGGGTCACTTCATCGAGGGCAACTACGTGCATCACACGTACGCCGACCACATTCATCACACCAACGCCGCGGCTCGCTCGTGGGTGTGGGACAACTTCATCTACAACGAAGCCCCTTCGAAGGGCGACGATGGCGTGGCCTGCGTCACCTACGG
>JANLPS010000323.1:0-12151 GCA_031367385.1 Archangium sp.
GCTCGGCCCCTCAGCTAATTTCCAACCCAGTAGCGGCCGCCTCCGCGAGCTTCGCTCGCTACGGCGGGTCGACCTCAGCGTTGATCAGGTGGGTCCCGGTGATGTCGGTGAGATCGGATCCCACAAGCCTCGGTGGTGACACAGCAAGTACCCGTCACGCTCGTTGCCCGCGTACTGCTGCAGCCACCCCTCGCTGGTGAAATAGCCGACGCCATCGGGGTCGACTTCAACGCTGGTGTAGTCGTGGTTCGGCACCCGAAAGTGCCCGACGAAGGCTTCGCGCCACTGCATTCGACTGCCCAGCACGTACGACATGACCGTGTAGCTGGAGTCGCCGTTGCGCGCCGCGACGGGCACCTTGTTGAACTGCGAGTTGGCGAAGGCCGCGAAACGATTGACGAAGTTCGGGCTCGCGAGCGCCTCGTCGATGTTCTTGGCCGACACCGGGTAGCCGCTCGCCGTGCCCATCAGCGTGCGGTAGGCCCGGCCATCGCATTGCGCGGCGGCAGGTAGCGCGAGCATCAGCGAGAGCACCGTCACCAGTCTCATGGTGGTGCTTTCCGCGACGGGCGAGAACCCTTCCCGAGGGGTGAGACGACTTTTTTGGGGTCTCGCTACTGTTTTTCGCAATACCCCAAGTTGCACGAGGGGGTCGCGGCCGGGCATTCAGCGGGCCCGGCGCATGGCTGGCACTTGGTGCCGCCGTTTTGCTTTTTCTCGTAGTAGCAGTTGCACTTGAAGGGCGGGTCATAGGCGCGCAGCGGCCCCATCTCGGCGTCGCGCGTCACCTTCATGGCGCAGCTCGGCACGTTGCCAGTCGCAATGATCGCATCGAGAAGGTCGATGGGCGGTTGCGAGACCGAAAACTGGGTGACGAACGCGCGGGCAGCGCTGGTGATGTCGCCGCCGGTGGCGCGCGCGTACAGGTGAATCGGCCCCCACAAGGGGTAATGGCCATCGCGAACGTTCTCTTTGTCGCGAGTGAACGACTTGAGGTCAGGCAAGAACCCGGTCAGCGCGCCCTGGGGCTGAAAATAGAGCGTGTGAATGTTGGCCTTTTCTTTGTCGGCGAAGTCAGCCGAGAGCAAACCAATGGTGGCCTCAGCCGCGGTGGTCGAGACGCTCTTGAGCTGGTCAACCATGTTGTTGGCCGACCGCTGGTCGACGCCCCATAAGTCGGTCGCTGGCACCCCCATGCTTCGGGCAAGAATGCCGCTCGTCCCCGTCGTCGCCGAACGAACCCACCACTGCTTCGAATCAGACCATGGCGCGACCGGCACGCCGGCGCCGAAGATCTGCCGCGCGGCGTCGGCGCTGATCGCTTTTTGGGTCGACGCGGAGGGCACCGCGAAAACGAACGATTGAATCGGCCCGAGGTAGGCCCTCACGTCGGCGTAGTCGCCAACGCCTGGCTGGTACAAATTGTAAGGCGTGGTGCCAGAGGGGCAGCTGGTCGCGAAGATGTCTGACTGCCCGACGTCGACCGGCTCTGAGTTCTGCGAGACTGCGCGGGGGCTGTTGCCGAGCAAGCAGGGCGTGCCGTTGGGCAGGTTCGCGTTGGTGTAAAACGCGGCGAAGTTCTGGCTCGTGTTGGTCGGGTTCTTCATCACCCGCTTCACTGGGTCGATGTTGAAGACTGAATCGGCGCCGGTGCACGAGTTGGTCGGTTGCCAGACCAGAACGAAGCCCGACGCCTCGACGATCGGAGTCATCGCTCGAATGAAGGGCGTGAAGTTCGTCGAACCATTCATGAAGATGACGTTGGGCCTTTCGACGGCGTCGTAGCAGGTGACCGTCGTGCCTCCGTCGATTGGCGAGCTGGTGACCGGTGTCGCCGGCGGCGCCTTCACGAGCGGCGCGAGGGCGCCTCCATCGCAGCCACCCGTTACACGGCAGTTATCGAACGAGACGAACGCCGCGCTGGTGCATGCGTTGAAAAACTCGAGGTCGGTCGCGGGCGTGCCACGAAAGCACCCGGGCGGCGCATACTCGCGGCCGGCGTCGAGCACTCCCGCGTCTTCTGGCACCGAGGCGTCTTCAACCGGGGGGGTTCGACGCAGCGGCTTTCACTGCAGATGACCGAGGGGCCAAACACCGCACAGTCGGCGTCACGCTGACACTGCGCCGCGGTGTGATCGAGCAAGAAGGTGCAACCACTGACTCCCAGCAGAGCGAAAATGAACGTGCGTCGCATCAGCCTCAAAAAGGGGTGGGCTTCGAAGCGAGGCGTACGCGCGACTCTGCAACGTGTTTCTCGCGAAACGACTTTTTGCCCCAAACCGTTTGGAAGACACAAATACTTCGAGTCACCAGGGGCAAACCCCAGTAATTTCAACGCTCAACCCCTGCGTTTCCTCGCTGAGGCAGATGACGCGAGGGTTCGTGAAATCTGCGAGCGCATCGGTCTGACACCAGTGAGCAGCGCCGTGAGCTGACTGAAGCTCTGGCGACAGCTGTCGAGCCATGAATCAACGCAGGCGCTCGTCACCGAAGCCACAAAACTCAAAAAGCCCCGAGCTGTGAGCTCGGAGCTTCTTGACCTGGGGACGAGCCAGGATTTTTGACCCTGCCGGGATTCGAACCCGGGTTTGAGCCGTGAGAGGGCTCCGTCCTAGGCCACTAGACGACAGGGCCGAAACGCGCGGCGGGGAATACGGAACCCCACACCTGATGTCAACAACCACTTGAGCGGCGCAAGGGGTTCGAACCCTTGACCCCGAGCTTGGGAAGCTCGTGCTCTACCAGCTGAGCTAGCACCGCGTCTGCGGGCGCAAGGTGCCAAGAAGCTCGCGCTACGTCAAGGACGACGAGCAGCCGCCAGACTGACGGGCCTACTCGAGCCCGCCGTCCTTCGGCACGAACGGCAGCTCTCGGGCGACGCCATTGCGTTGGTCTCCGAGGCAGTAATCGAACTGCACATCGAGCGGGCTCAGATCGGGCTGGGGCAGGCAGACCCGCAGCCCGGGGTCGCAGCCCAGGCCGCTGAAACATTCAGCCGAGGTGGCACATGGCCCGTAATACGATCGGCGCAGCCCGCAGACCGCTGGCGACCTGGTCGCATCGCACACCCCGAGGTCGTTGCACGGCGTCGCCTCGCACGGCTCGCCAGGCGCCGCTTTGAGTTGGCAGCGTTGATCAAACGCGCAGAAGGCCCCGGCCACGCAGCGGCTGGTCGGCAACCCGCAGGCCTCGCCGAGCCCCGGGAGCGGGCGACATCGACCATCGACCGCGAGGCGAACGCCGCCGTCAGAGAGCAGCGCGCTCCGGCCCTCGCACAACAGAGCCCCTCCGTCATCGGCGTCGGCGCAGTCTGAATCATCGAAGCACTTCTCATCGGCCCGAACGTTCGGCACGAACATGTGGGCACACGAACGGGGCTGATGTGCGTCGTCGAAGAGCACCAGCCCCGGAGCGCACGAGTCGGCCCCGGCCTCGAGCCACGAGAGGCAGGTGCGCGCCGCCTCGATGTCGAAGTGTTGACGGCCATCGTCGAGCGCCTCGAGACGACGCTGGTACTTGCCGAAGAGCGAGAGGGTCACCGCCCGCCGGCAGGCCGTCGCGTCAACGAAGAGCGACGGCTCTTTGATCAGCGCCAAGGCCAGCCCCTGTGGCGTCAGCAGCGCCTCGGCGACGCGGGTGCGCTCGGGTTGCGAGCAACAATCGAGCAGCAACGAGCACACGTCTTTCGCGTACGAGAAGAGCACGTTGTCTTGCGAGGCGATGTCGCACAACGCCGCGGTGGGCTCAGCCGTGCAGTCGGGCACGGGGCGCCCTCCATCGCGCGTCGGGGCGAGCGGCTCTTTGCAGGCTCCCGCGAGCAGCACCACCGCGATCAGGGTCACTCGCATGTTTAGAACCGGGCCTCGACGGTGGTGATGAAGCGCGAGTTGTCGGCGAAGCGGCCGAAGAACCCCTTGCTGTCTCCAGCGAGCACATCGACGCCGACCCGTGCCTTGACCCGATCGAAGAACGAGTACTCGACCCTCGGTGAGATCAACACGTCGAACCGCTCGACCGAGCTAACCGCGTTCACCTCGACCCTCAGATCTTGACCGATCTCCCAGCTCACCCGGCCGAGCACCGCGAGGGGGAAAGGGTAGCGCAGCAGGTCGACGCCTTCAGTGGCCAGCGCGCCTCGCAACGCCCGCGCTCCAGTGAATTCGAGAAACAGATGCACTCGCTGATCTCCGAAGAACTGGCCCGTCTGGTAGTCGCCGCCGACGTCGAAGATCAGATACGGGTCGGCGACCCTCGAATCTCTGGCGGCCCGGTCTGCGGTCAAGAACGCCGCGCCTTCTGCCGCGAGACGCAGCTTGCCGAACACGCGCTCAACGTCGAGCGCGAAGACCTGCAACCGGCGGTATTGCCAATCGACGAACACGTCAGCCCCCAGCGGCACGCCCCGCTCGGCCACCGCTTCGAGGTGCGCGCTCGGCAAGTGATCAATCAGAAATGCGTAACCCACGCCAATGTCGGCCCCGGCCACCGAGAACTCGACCCGGGCGGCGGCTTGCGTCGTCGCGGCGCTCGGCATGGGCGACGCAAAAGGGGCCACGTGAAAAGTGAGCGGCACGCTCCCCGGCACATTGATGCTGCCGCGAAGCCAGCGCGACCTACTCTCGATGGCGCCACTGGGGCTGATGCCCGTGACCGCAGGCAGGCGGTGGGTCTCGGGCACCGGCAGGTACGACGCCTCGATCGTGAAGGGCCCGACCGTCGCCGTCATCTTGAGCATCAAGGTGCCGACCTTCTCGGGGTCGAGCGGGTCTCGATAATCAACCGGGTTGAGCACGTCGGTGGGGTTGTAGAGCGATGCCGACCCCCACGACGAAATCAACCGCCCTGCCTTCACCGACACCGACGGAAAGGTGAGGTCGACCCACGCTTCTTCAGGATCGAAGCGGTTTCGCGACGGGTCGACGAAGTCGGCTCGGGCCAACAGGCTCGCGTAGGCGGTAGCTCGGGGGTGAATCGCCTTCACGTGCACTGCCGCTTCGACGTTGTCGCGGCCTCCGAGGTGCGCCTGGTCGGGGGTCTCGAAGAACCCATAGTGCTCGAACGCCACCCTGCCCCCCACTTCGATGGCCGTATCGAGCCGAATCGCTTCGACCACGCTCGGCGCCGAGGCCTCGGTCGCCTCTGCCACCCGCGCCGCACCAGTGGGCACGGGCGCGAACCCGGCCGTCGCGTCGTCCCACGTCGGGTCGACGGCGGTGGGCTTCGCAGTGGGCTCGGGCGGCGCGGTGGTGCCAGCAGCAGCGGGCCTGGTCACACTGATCTTCTCGGCCAGCGACGCGGTCAAGGCCTTGGCTTGATCTGCGGTGAGCCGAGATCGGCTGACCAGCACGTACGCGGCCCCCGCCTCTTTGCCATCTGCGCCGAACGCGGTCAGAAAGAACATTCGGGCCCCAAGGCCGCTCGAAAACCGACCGGTGAGGGCGAGGTCGCACGAAAGCCGCCCGCGCAGATGCACGAGCCCCTCTGGGGTCTGCCAGGCAGACCGGGCCAAACGAAGGGCCCGCGCCGCCACCCCGACCTTCTTGTTCGAGACAACGACGAACGACCGCGCGAGCTCGGCCTCGAGCGTCTTGACCGCGGCGGCCATCGACATCTGCGACCCGGTATCAGTGACGTCGACCAGACAGACCGACGTGGTCTGCCCCATCGCCGAGAGCGGCACCACCAACGAGAGCCCGAGCAGCCACCGAAGCGTCACCGAGGTGCCTTTTACTCAGCTTCGAGCATGCGGCGACTAAAGACGTCATCAGGAGCGCTCTTGACCTCGCGATCGATGACCGTGACCACCGTTCGATGCTTGCGCGTCACATCGACCACCGTCGTTTGGTCTGCCCGCCAAGCCACCTTGCCGACTTGTTTGAGCCCCGACGAGTCGATTTGCTTGAGCGGCTGAAGCTTGCGGTCGAAGACGCGGGCCCGAACCACGAAGTAGTTGTCTTTGCGAACCCACAACATCGTGCGGCCATAGGGCGACTGCTTCGTCACCTTCGCCGAGGCCGGCAAGACCTCGAGCACCCAGCATTCTTGCCCCTCGATGGTCTCTGACGGGAGCAACGCATACGTGTAGTCGTCGAGCCTGCGCCGCTTGAGATCTTCATAGAAGAGGTCGGTGCCGACGAAGCGGTCTCCCAGCTCAGCCTGCGCGATGCGCCGCGTCTTCTTATACGCCGGCAGGTACAGCCACTGCTCGTCGTCGCGGTCGGCACCATCTCCGAGCGTCTCGACCGAGAGCAGGCCCGTGCCCTGAACGTCGGCGGGGGCTTGAAATCGAATCTTGAGCCGGTCTCCGATTTTCTCGTCGTTCGCGTACCAGCTCTCGACCGTGCGCTCGCGGTTCCCGCCGTCTTTTTCCTGCAACGTCATGCGAGCCCGGGTGTGCTCGTAGGCGACCCGGTGCCGCTTGTCGGCGGTGTCGGCGATGTCACGCGCCGATTCAGTCGCGAAAGACGGCGCCGCGCATACCAAGATCAACAACAGCGTCGTTTTCACGTGGTGACTCCTTCTTTGGGGGCCAGAGCGCTCGGTTCGACCGAAGCCGCCACCCTGGGCACGCCCAGGCGGGTACCGGTCAAGACAATCAACGGAGGCAGCAGCAGCACCTCCGCCAGCACCCCCGCGACCATCGCGAATGAGGTGATGAACCCGAAATTGAAGGTCACCTTGAAGTTGCTGGCCATCAGCGTGCCGAACCCAAGGGTGATGATCAGCGTGATCCACAACGCGCCGACGCCTTTGGTGGCCATCGTGTGGCGTATCGCGCGCTCGAGGTCTTGGTGCTCGGCCAGACCTTGCCGCATGCTCTGAATGAAATGAATCGTGTCATCGACCGCGATGCCGAGCACGATCGCGGTCGTCATCGAGGTGCCGACGTCGAGCGGTATGCCCAGCCACCCCATCAACCCCAGGCACGCCAGAATGGGGAAAATGTTCGACGGCACGGTGAAGGCCGCTGCGCTCAACGACCCGAACACCAAAATCATCGGCAAGAAAATCAGCGCGAACGAAATCAAGAAGCTCGAGGTCTGCCCATCGAGAATGTTGTTCGTCATCACGATGTCGAGGTAGGTCGCCCCCGTCACCCGAGCCTCGTAGCCAGCCGACGCCGGAAAGTGGCTCTTCAGGTACTCGTTTATCTGCGAAAATCGATGGGTCAGCACCGCTGAGCCCGACTCCGTCGTGCGTGCACCGACGCGAGCCCACATCCACGACCGGTCGACGAACTGAAAGAGCCGATCATCGCCATTGAGCAGCACCAACTGCGCGACCTGCTCACGCGTCTGCGGCAGGTGGTTCGCCGACTCGCTCTCGTCGTTGAACGCCCGGTGCATCAGCCGAACGTGATCAGCCACCGATGCGGTCATCGTGGCCTTGACCTCGAGCGCAAGAAACGCCTGCAGGGCTTCGAGCTTCTGCAGCTCGGCCGGGTCGAGAAAGCGGTTCTCGTCGTGAGTGCGAACCGAGACGATGATCTCGTTGCTGCCTCCAAGGTGGGTGTTGACCATCTCGGTCGCGCGGCGAATCGGCAAATCACCCGTGAACTGGTCGACCGTGCTGTGGTCGATCTTGAACCAGATCAACCCGATCGACGAGATCACCGTGAGCACGCCCATCGCGCTGAGCACCAGCTTGGGCCGGCGAATCGCCAGATCAGTGTACCGATTCACCATGCGCTCGACGCCCGCGCTGGCGGCGATGCCGCGCGATGAGATCAACCGCTCGGCTCCGAAGTACCGAACCACCAGCGCGAGCATCAAAAAGCTCGTCGCGAAGACGCCCATCACCGCGATGGCCGCCGCGATGCCGAACTCTCGCATTGCCGGTATTCGGCTGAAGCCGAACGACACGAACCCGAAGGCCGTCGTCAGCTCGCACATGAAGGCCGGCACCAAGAGCTCCTTGAGCGAGACCTCGGCGGCCCGCTCAGGCCCGACGATCTTGGTGTTTCGGGCGTACTCGGTCAGAAAATGAACCACCGTCGCGACCGAGAGCACCATCAGCATCGGAGGCATGATCGTCGACAGGTTGGTCAACGAGCCGAAGACCGCCAGCGTGCCCATGCCGAAGATGACCGCGATGCTCGCATTGGCGAACGCCAGCACCACGCCGGCCACCCGCCGGGTGAAGACGAAGATCAGCAGCGACAACATCACGTACGTGACCGGCACGAAGCGCTTCAGGTCGAGCATCATGCAGGTGTTCGAATCGCTCTCGATCACGGGCCCGCCGGTCACGAAGAACTGCATCTGCGACCCGGAGTGCTCCGCCAATACCCGGCGTACCGCTACCACCGCACGGGCCCGCGCCTCGTCGTTCGACCCCCGCGCCAGCCGCACCATGATCGCCGCGACGTTGGGCGAGGTGGCCGACAACAACCCATCTCGAATCAGCCAGTTCGACCTCGCGTGCGCCCGAATGTCTTCGAGCGCGGCCGTCTCTGATGGCACCTCGTCGGGCACCAATAACACCGAACGAAAAGTCGAATCAGCCCCTCGAACGTCTTTGACCGTCGACACGCTCACCACGTCGTCGATGAGCCCCTCGCCGGCCGCCGAGAATTGGTCGCCGATGACGCGAATTTCTTCGAGGTTCGCCTTCGAGAAGACATCGGCAGCCTGGTAGGCGACGAAGATCACGTCATCGCTCACGAATTGCTGCTCGATCGTCTTCAAGAACAGCTGGGCCGGGTCGTCATCGGCGACGAAGACGCGGGTGCCCGACTCGAGCCTCAACAGCGGCAATGCAGCCAAGCTCCCGACCACCAGCAGCGCCAAAACCCCTGCGACCTGGCGTGGCTTGTTCACCAACCACTTCGCGGTGTGCTCCGAGATCTTCTCTAGCCCAGTTGACATGCTTTGCTCGATTCAGGGTCAAACGGGTTTTTCGGCCAGCGCGCCCTCGAGCGCCTCGAACTCGGCTGAGTTCATGTCCATCACCACTTCTGGCCTCAGCCAGGCCAACCGCATCGCGGCGCGGCGGTGGGCTTGACGCAGCGCCGCGAGCTCGTCGCTCGAGCCCGGCAGGGTGATCTGCGGGTGCCGAGTCTCGACGAAAAAGGTGAACGGGTTGAAGCCAGCCGACGGGGGCTTGCCAGCAAACGCCCGGCCAAACTCAGCGTGCGCGGTCTCGAGCGGCAGATGAAGCGCGCACGAATCGGAGTTGATGCCAGGGTACCGCAGCGAGACCTCGGTCAAGGGCACGAACCGCAACGCCGCTTCGTAGAACATCGCAATCTCGGGGCGCACCGCGGCCACCAGGTGCATGACGCCGAGCAGCTCAGATGCCGTCTTCCACATCGCTTTGTAGAGCAGCATCGTCAGGCCGTGATGCCGGTGCGCCGGCTTCACCGCGAGCGCGCCGATCTCAGCGATCAAGCCGCCCTTCGCGCGCAAGCCCTTGACCGCGTCGCCATAGGCCGTCTCGAGTGGCAAGCCGAGCTCGGAGTCTTGAACAAGCGACAGCGTGGCGACCACTTCGCCCTCGACCAAGGCCACAAAGCGCACCGTGGTGGGCAACATCAGAAACGACGTGACCCGCACCGGCACGCCACGCTGCGGCACCAGGCCCGTCTCGACGTACGCCTCGAACAACAACCTCGAGGCCTGCTCGTGCTCCGACGGCGTCTCGGCGATCTTCACCACCAGCTCGGGTATCGTGTCGGTCTCGGCGTGAATTCGTTTCAGCACCATCGGGTCGCGAATGCCCCTCGGCAGGCGCGACGTCATCTCGAGCGTGAGCTTCTTGAGCCGGCGGCGCAGCCAAACCCAAGCACTGGGCGCGTCAGCCATCAGTGATCTCCGACGCTGCTGTGCCGTACCGACTCGAGCTGCAGAAACAACGTCGGCGTCGTGACAAACACCAGGTTCGCATCGCCCACGCGAATCAGGTCGCCGTCTGCCAGCTCCGTCGCACGCAGCACCGGCGAAGCGTTGCACAAGGTGCCATTGAGCGAATTCGCGTCGGCCAGCCAGACGCCCCGTGCCCAGTGCAAAGCGGCGTGGCGCTTGGAGACCGACTCTTCGCTCATTCGCAGCTGCGCTTCGGCGGAGCGGCCGATGAGCGCGTTGCCCTCGGCGCCCCCGATGAAGTCGATCTCCATGTCGCGAAAAGCACGCAGCATCAGCAACGCATCGCTCGCGGTGCCCCGGGAGCCGCTGCCCAACACCGTCGCGGCCGAGCCGAACCGCAGCAACGCGCGCTCGACGAGCTCGTCGGCTGGCAGATGCAAGAAGGCCGCGCGACCCCAACGAGCGACAAATGCGCGCACGGTGGGCTCAGGGGACCGGAGGAGCGCGCGAACACTCGAGCGCACGGTCTGGTTCGTGGTGGGTGCGGGTGATTCTGAGGGTCGGAGCTCAACGTGCATGGGTGACCTCTTCGAGAAATGTGATTGCAACGAAGCTAGGCGGCGGTCTCGGGCAACGACTTCACCAACTGGCCACGCGCCAGGCGGCGGCGAATGATCCACATCATCAGGCGCTGAATGGGGTTGCGATTGCCCCATGGGCGCCAGGTGCGTGCGAGCTCGTTGCGGTACGAGTCGTATTGCACCGCGTGAGGCGCCGCATGCACGCGCCCCCGCTTGAGCAAGATCTTGATCGCCTCACCCGCCGCCACGCCCGCGCACATCTGGCAAGACCCACCAATTGATGGGCCGGCGCGCTGCCCCAGCTTCACCCGGCTGGCGTCGGCAAGGTAGGTGCGCTGCAACATCGCTGGCGAGAGCCCCACCATGAAGCGCAGACCCTTCTCTTCGTCGGTGACGCCCTCCCAGCCGAAGTACTCCTCGAAGGTCATCTGCCCCGGCAGAAAGTTCACCATCGCCACGCCAATGCCCAAGGGCGCGACGATGATCGCCGGTATCTTCAGATCGGCCAGCGTGCGGTACACCAGCTGCCGGGTCTCGAAGGCAAAGTAGTCGAGCGCGTCGACGTACAGGTCGACCCCTTCGAAGAACGCCTTCACGTTGTCCGGCTGAATGCCTTGGGGAAACAACCGCAGGTCGAGCTCAGGGTTGATGTCGAGCGCGGTCTGACGCATCACTTCGATCTTCTGCTTGCCGATGGTCGACATCAGCGCGCCCGACTGCCGGTTGAAGTTGACCAGGTCGAAGGTGTCGAAGTCGGCGATGTTGAAGGCGCCGATGCCCAGCCGCGCCAACGTCACCAGATGAATGCCGCCCGAGCCGCCCAACCCGCCAATCGCGATGCGCGAGCGCTTGAGCTTCTGCTGCTCGGCTTCGGTCACCCACCCCAGATTTCTCGAAAAGGCCTTCTCGTATTCGAACCCAATCGTCGGCGCGGGAGCGGTCATACTCAGTCGTTCCACGAGGCGAGGGCGAACTTCCATCACGTCGACAAAGACCGCTAAGCCATCAAGGTTGCTCGGCTTTTGGCTTTTCGCCGATCACATTGAGGGTATTGCCGGTGCGCTCTGACGCGACGATGGCGAACCCCGCTGTAGTCATGTGCTCGTGCACCTGCGCCTCGGTGAAGACGTCGTGCAAGATGCCCTTGCGCATGCCCCAGGCGTTGATTCGGTTCGACAGCCACTTGAGCGGCGCCGCCCCGCTCGGCACCAGCAGCGCATTGACCGCCAGCCGGCCCCCGGGCTTGAGCACCCGCGAAAGCTCAACCAACCCCGCCCCCACGTCGGGGAAGCAGTGCACCGCGTTGGCGATGTTGGCCGAGTCGAACGTCGCGTCGGGAAAATCGAGCCGGGCCACGTCGGCTCGAAGCAACGTCACGTCAGGAGCCTCTCCGAGCCGGCGTCTCGCGCCCGCCAGCATCGGCTCGGCATAGTCGAAGCCGACCGTGTGGGTGCGTGCCAGACCGCGCAATGCGCGCCACCGCCGAATGATCGAAAACAAGGTGGCCGTGCCGATCGCCGCTTCGAGGTGGCGCGGGCCCATGTTGGCACTGAAGAACCGCACCTGCGCCCAGAGGCTGCTTCGATACGAGAAGCACAGAATGAAGAAGCCGCGAACGTCGTACCACCACGGTGGCGAGTCATACGCTTGTTCGAGCTTCTCGAGGCTGAGTTGGTCGGTCATGCAAGGCGGTACCCTGAGCGGGGCTCCACCTTCCTTCGCCAAAGGCTCAGCGGCCGCCCAGCTCGGTCTTCAGACGCAGCGCAT
>JANLPS010000371.1:0-10488 GCA_031367385.1 Archangium sp.
CATCATCGTGATCGTCGCCGCGGGGCTGATCGTCGCGACCGTGATCATGCTGGTGCTCGAGAAGCGAAAAGAGATCGCCGTCCTCAAGGCGCTGGGCGTACCCGACGGCGGCATCGTGAAGATCTTCCTCGCTGAGGGCCTTCAGATCGGCGTGGCGGGCGGTGTGCTCGGACTCTTCGCCGGACTCGCCTGGTGCCTGTTCATCGAGAAGGTCGGCATCAAGCTCGACGCTCAGGTCTATTACATCCCGGCGCTGCCGGTTCGCATCGAGCCGTTTCAGATCGCCTTCTCGGTCGTGGTCGCGGTGTTGATCACCTTCTTGGCCAGCGTCTACCCCGCGCTCAAAGCCGCGCAGGTCGAACCCGTCGACGGCCTCAAGTCGGAGTGACGATGCCCGCCTTTCTCGAAGTCGTCGACCTGCACAAGTCGTACTTTCTCAACGGCAAGCGCATCGACGTGCTGCGCGGAGTCAACGTTCGCATCGAAAAGGGCGAGCTGGTCTCGCTGATCGGCGCGTCGGGCACCGGCAAGAGCACCTTTCTGCACGTGCTGGGTACCCTCGACGCCCCTGCCGCGGGCAGCTTGTTGTTCGAGGGCCGGTCGGTCTTCGAGATGAACGACGCCCAGGTCGCTGAGTTTCGCAACCAGACCATCGGCTTCGTCTTTCAATCGCACTACCTGCTGCCTGAGTTCAGCGCGCTCGAGAACGTGGCCATGCCGGCGCTGATTCACCGTGAAGACCGTCGCTCCGCGCTCAAACGGGCACGCGAGCTGCTCGACCGCGTCGGCCTGGGCGAGCGCGCCGAGCACAAACCCGGCGAGCTCTCGGGCGGAGAATCACAGCGAGTCGCCCTGGCCCGGGCCCTGATGCTGAAGCCGGCCCTGCTGTTGGCCGATGAGCCCACGGGGAACCTTGACCCAGCGACCGGAGAGGGCATTCACCAGCTCTTGCGCGACATCAACCGCGACCTGGGGGTGACCGCCATCGTCGTCACCCACAATGAAGTGCTGGCCAAATCGATGCCCCGGCAGCTGCGGCTGCTCAGCGGGCAAGTCGTCACCGCCTAACTCAAAAGAGAAGCGCGAAATCGCCTGTGATTTCGCTCGTCTGATGGGCGCCTTTCTCCTATACGGCCTGCTCTCATTCGGAGTCGCTCATTCTGCCCCGCGTCATCGTTGCAAAGGTCTTGTTGGTTGGTGCGCTGCTGGCCGCGCCGGCTTTTGCACAGGCGTTGCAGCCTGACGCGCCCGTGGCCGACACCGGCGATCAGTCGCTGAAGATCGTCGAGATTCGGGTCGAGAACAACCGCCGGGTCGAGTCTGAAGCCGTCATTCGCGCGCTCAAGCAGCAGGTCGGTGACACCTTCGACGCGACCAAGACCGGCGACGACCTCCGCGGGCTGTGGACGTTGAAGTATTTCAGCGACCTGCAGTTGCTGGTGCAGCGCACGCCCAAGGGCATTGCCTACATCGTTCGGGTCGAAGAAAAGCCCACCATTCGCAGCGTGAGCCTGCAGGGCAACGACGAGCTCGCCAAAGACGACTTCAAAGACGTCATCGACTTGAAGGCGTTCTCGATTCTCGACCTCGCGGCGGTGAAGCGAAACGTGAAGAAGATCTCCGACAAGTACGTCGAGAAGGGCTTCTTTCTCGCCGAGGTCACCTACGAGCTCAAACCCCACGAGGGCAACCGTGAGGTCGACGTGGTGTTCGTGATCAACGAGCACGCCAAGGTGATGGTCAAGGAGATCAACTTTCTCGGCGCGAACAAGGTCAAAGCCGAAGACCTCGAAGCGGTGATGCAGACCCGCAAGGGCGGCTGGCTCTCGTTCTTCACCAGCGAAGGCAATTACCGCGAAGAAATTTTTCAGCGCGACATTCAAATCGTTCAGTCGGCGTACTTCGACCGCGGCTTCGTGAACGTCAAAATCGAGAAGCCCGTCGTCACGCTCTCGGCCGACAAGAAGTTCATCAGCATCAGCATTCGGGTCGACGAGGGCGAGGCCTACAGCATCGGCAAGATCGACTTCTCAGGCGACCTGCTGGTCAGCAAAGAGCTGCTGCACCTGCGCATGACCTCGAAAGAGGGGCAGATCTTCAACCGTTCGCTGCTCGCGCGCGACATTCAGGCAATCACCGACATCTATTACGACTCGGGGTACGCCTACGCGAACATCACTCCGGTGACCCAGGTCAATGGTGAAGCCAAGAGCATCGACCTCACCTTCGACGTGCAGCAGGGCAAGCAGGTCACCATCGAGCGCATCGACATCACCGGCAACACCAAGACGCGCGACAAGGTCATTCGCCGGCAGATGCGCGTGTTCGAAGGCGAGCTCTTCAACGGCACCGGCATTCGCCGCAGCAAAGAGAAGGCCTTCGCCCTCGGCTTCTTCGAGACCGTCGAGGTCACCCACAAGCCCGGCATCGACAGCGAGCACGTGGTGGTCGTGGTCGAAGTGAAAGAGAAGTCGACCGGCACGTTTCAGGTCGGCCTGGGTTTCTCGAACATCGAGAGCTTCATCTTCACCGCGCAGATCGCGCAGCAGAACTTCTTGGGGTGGGGCCAGTCGGTCTCGGCCAGCGCCCAGCTCTCAGGGCTGCGCAGCTTCTTTCAGTTGAGCTACGTCGACCCGTACTTTCTCGACACCAACTTCATCGCCAGCATCGACGCGTATCGAACGCAGCTCGACTACTTCGGCTTCGTGCGCGACGCGTACGGCGGCACCGCGAGCTTGGGTTACTACCTCATCGCCGACGAGATGTCGGTCAGCTTGGGCTACACCCGCGAGTGGGTCAACGTGCAGCCCAGCGCCAGCGCGGTCTTGCTCGCCGACCAATTTCGCAGCGGCGACACCAGCTCGATTCGCGCCTCGTGGACGTGGGACAAGCGCAACAACCGCCTCTTTCCCTCGCAGGGGTTCTTGAGCTTCGCGTCGGTCGAGACCGCTCCGGCCTTCTTGGGCGGCAGCTACTTGTTCAATCGGTACACGGCGTATCAGCGCGTGTACTTCCCGCTCCCGTTGGGGGCGGTGTTCAAGATGAACGCGCAGCTCGGGTACATTCAGCAGCTCGACGCGAACAAGGGCCTGCCGTCGTCAGAGCTCTATTACCTCGGCGGCATTTACACGATTCGCGGCTACCCGATTCGCACCGTCTCGCCCACGCAGCTGGCGGCTTCGAACGTGTCGGGCCAGACCACGCAGATCGCCGTCGGTGGCGACAAGCAGTTCATCTTCAACGCCGAGCTCGAGTTTCCCATCTTCGAGAAGGTCGGTATTCGCGGCGTGCTCTTCTATGACGCCGGTAACGCCTTCGCACGTGACGCGAAGTTCGGAGAAGACAAGCAGTACCCCAACTTGCCCCTCGGCCTGTTGCACTCGGTCGGCTTCGGGTTTCGCTGGTTCTCGCCGGTCGGCCCGCTGCGCTTCGAGTGGGGCATTCCCCTCAATCGGCGCGCCGACAAGGGTGACTTGCCTATTCAGTTCGAGTTCACCATCGGTAACTCGTTCTAGGTCGCGCCGCGCGAGCGGGCGAACGCGGGCGCCGCGGCAGTGAGAAACTGCTCGAGATCGGTGGCTCGCTCGCCGAGAAGGCTCGAGAGCAGAGGGTCGACGGTCGCGGCATCTCCGTGTCGGAGCCCAACGTGGAGGTACGTCTGAATCACGGCCTGTGTCAGGCCCGCCCCTCTTCTCACCAATGACAGAAGGTACCCTGCGGCGCTCGCCGGTACGTAGCGAATGGGTCGGTTGGTGACCCGCGAGAGAATCGCTGCCGCTTGCACGAACGTGAAGCACTCCGGGCCGGTCAACCGATACCCTTGCCCACGATGAGACGTGGGGCTCGAAAAAATCTTTGCCGCGAGCCGGCCGATGTCTCTGACGTCGACGAAGGCCACGGTCCCACCACCGGCGGGCAGGTAGACCCTGTCGTCTCGCGAATGTCGCGCAGGTACGCATCGGTGAAGTTTTGAGCGAAGAACCCTGGGCGCAAAAAGGTCCATTCGTTCGAGGCTTGCATGAGGTGCTGCTCGACGGCGTAGTGGGGTATTCGCGGCCGAGACTCGGCGCCCTGCACCGAGAGGAAGACGACGTGCCCGACTCCCCGAGTGCGCGCGAAGTCGACGAATGGGTTCAGGGTTTGTGCGACGTTCGAAATTGCAGGCGGCCGTAGCAGAAAGAGCTGGGTACAGCCCTCGAGCGCGGGGGCCCAGGTCGTGCGTTCGCTGAAATCGAAGCGGCGGTCGCTCGATGCGGAGCGGTCTGCCCCGACGGCGGCGAGCCCCCGAGCCTTGCAGGCCGCGAGCACCGCGCCGCCCGCGTTGACCCGAGCGCCAGTGACCAGGATCATTCGTTCACCACGCCACGAAGGGCGCGCGGCGCGTGTAGCTGCGGTCGGTGGCTTGCTCGAGACAGAACCGGGCCAGGTCGCCGCGCCCCACCGTGGTGCCCGCGGCCTGATCGAGCGTCACACGCACCGGCTTCTGCGGAGGCCCATCGACCAACCGCGGCGGACGAACGAGGGTCCAGTCGAGGGTGCTGGCGCTGAGCACCGCGAGCTCTCGCACCTTGTCGGCCATCACCTTGGGAGAGACCAGGCCAATCATTCGGGAGATGACCCGGGCCATCAAACCCTTCTTGTCGCCGGGCGCGTCGACCCCTGCGCCGCCGATCGAGACGTACCGTCGCACCTGGTTCTCGACCGCGCGCTCAGCGGCGATGCTGCACACTGAAAAATCAGGGCCCGAGGGCCCCAGCGCCGAGATGACGACCTCGCTCTCGAGCACGGCTTCGCGAAAGCGCTCCGGCGCGTGAACGTCGCCGATGACCACCTTCAATCTCGGGTGCGGGGCAAGGGCGTCGGGTTTGCGACACAGCGCTGTGACGTCGTGACCCGCCGCGAGCGACAGTTCGACGATTGAGCGACCGGTTCGGCCGGTCGCACCAAGAATGGCTATTTTCATGAGGCCTCAGGGTCTTCGAAGAATGCGTCGAGCAACGTGGTGAGAAACACTCCGTCGTCGCCAGGAGCAAATGCGCTGCCCCCGAGATAGCGGTTGAAGACGCGTGCCTCCATCGCGCCAAGCACTGCCTCGGCCATCGCTCCAGGCGCGACCCGCGTGGGCATGGCGACCAGCCAATCGCGCAGAGCGCTTCGCAACGCCACAGTGGGTGGCACTCCGCTGCGTTTTGGCCTCGGCCGCGAATGGCGTATGACGACGATGTTGGGCAAGGCGCTCCTCAGAAAGGCGTTGATCTGAAGCAGCAAGGCCTCGAGCTGCTCCCGCGGGTTGGTCTTCGGAGGCCCTCGTCGAAGCGCTTCGAGAAACGACGGAAGGGGCGATTCGAGGGCCTGGCTGAACAAGGCCTCCTTGCTGCCCACCCGATGCGACAGCGCAGGGGCGGTCACCCCGAGCCGCGCAGCGATGGCCGAGAGCGGCGCCGATGGCCCCAGCTCGAGAAAGGTCAGGCGTGCGGCTTCGAGAATCTGAGGGTGGGTGACGCGTGCTGGTCGAGCCATCTCGAATTACTTAACAGGCATTTATTAACTCGCCACCCGGAGTCAGTGGGACGAACGTTTTTCTCACCACATCGGGTTCGCAAGACGGCAGTGTGCGCGGCCATGCGTTCGCATATCGGTGTCGTCGCGGTGGTTTTCTTGCTCGTGGGCTGTCGTGACGAGCAGGCGGGGCCCAAGCCCAAGGGTGGCCGACCCGCTGCCTCGACCGGCTCGAGCTCGGTGCAGACCCTCGATGGCGTGCCCAGCGACCTCACTTTTCGAAGCGGCGTGACCTGGGGCGGGGGAGGCATCACCTACCTCGGCTCGAAGGTCGAACCGAAGGCGCCCAAGGCGGGCGAGCAGGTCACCCTTCATCACTACTTCGTCGCGACCAAGCAGGCTCCGGCAGGCTTTCACTTCTTCATGCACCTGGTCGACGGGCAGTCACTGCAGATGCTCTCGAATTTGGACCACGAGATTCAGAACGGCGCCGCGCCGTTGGGCAGCTGGCCGCTGGGCAAAGTCGTTGAAGACACCCACCAGCTCCAGATGCCCGAGTACGCAGGCTCGCTGGGCATCATGATGGGCTTTTGGAACGACCAGGGCCGCTTGCCCCCTGATTCACCGAACGGCGCCGACACCATCGGCCGCGTCATCGGCCCCAAATTAGGGCAGGGCCAGGCCGCTCCGACATTGCCCGAGTACAAGACGGTCAAGGTCGCCAAGCCCCCGAAGATCGACGGCAAGATCGACGACGACGCGTGGAAAAACGCAGCCGCGGTCACCTTGACCACCAGCTACGACGGCCGTGAAGCCCAGCGCAAAACCCGGTTTCGCGCGGTGTACGACGACACCAACATCTACGTGGCCTTCGACTGCGACGACCCCGACGTGTGGGGCACGATGTTCAAGAAAGACGACCCGATTTACAACGAAGAGGTCGTCGAGGTGTTCTTCGACGCCGATGGTGATGGCGCCACGTACAACGAGCTCCAGGTCAGCCCGCACAACACCAACTTCGACGCGAGCTTCGTCGCCCGGCGCTCTGATTTGCCCGAAGCCATGAAGTGGGAGTCAGGCATGACCACCGCCGTCGACATTCGCGGCACCATCGACAAATCAGACGACGTCGATCAGGGCTGGAGCGCCGAGTTCAAGATACCCATCGCGAACTTGAACCACGTGCCCCGGGTGCCACCGCAAAAGGGCGACCGGTGGCGCTTCAACGCCTACCGGCTCGAGCACTTCGTTCACTCGGTGAACATCGAAGGGCAGTCGTTTTCACCGCTCTTCGTCGGTGACTTTCACGCGCTGCCTCGCTTCGGCTGGTTCGTCTTCGAGTAGCCCGCGACTCAGTCGCTGTCTTCACGGGAGGTGCGGGGCTCGGGCTTGATGTTCCAGATCTCCGTGGCGTATTGGCTGATCGTTCGATCAGACGAGAAGAAGCCCATGCGAGCGACGTTGAGGATCGATGAGCGCCACCAGGCCTTCGGGTCGGTGTACCGCTTCGCCACCTCGGTCTGCGCGCGCGCGTACTCATCGAAGTCTTGCAACACCAGGTAGCGATCGTCGTCGAGCAGCGAATCGACCAACGGCTTGAACAACCCTTTGTCTTCGGGGCTGAAGAAGCCCGACGAGACCAGGTCGAGCACCTCGCGTATCGCGGGGTTGACGTCGTAGATCTGCCGGCCGCGGTAGCCCTCTTTCTTCTTCTGCTCGACCTGATCAGCGGTGAGGCCGAAGAGAAAGAAGTGTTCGGCGCCGACGGCGTCGCGAATCTCGATGTTGGCTCCGTCGAGCGTGCCCACGGTGAGCGCGCCGTTCATCGAGAACTTCATGTTGCCGGTGCCCGAGGCCTCCATGCCGGCGGTGCTGATCTGCTCGCTCAGGTCAGCAGCGGGGATGATGCGCTCAGCCAGCGAGACCCGATAATTGGGCACGAACGCGACCCGGAGCCCGGTGCGGGCCGAGTCGCTGTTCACCACCTCCGCGATGCCGGTGATCAACCGAATGATCTGTTTGGCGGTCTTGTACCCAGGCGCGGCCTTGGCCCCGAACAAGAACGAGCGGGGTGCCAGAATCGAGGCCGGGTCTTGGCGCGCTTTGACCCACAGATGAATGATGTGCAACGCGTTGAGCAGCTGCCGCTTGTATTCGTGCAACCGCTTGATCTGCACATCGAAGATCGAGCTCGGGTCGAGGTTCACCCACATCACGTCACGCAAGTGCGCCGCGAGGTCTTCTTTATTGCCGTACTTCGCCGCGCGAAACGCCTCGATGAAGGCCGCGTCGTCGACGTGCTTCTCGAGCTCACGAAGCCGCTCGAGGTCAGTGATCCACTTGGTGCCGATGGTCTCGGTGATCAGCTTCGCCAAGCGCGGGTTGCACGAGAGCAGCCATCGCCGCGGCGTGACTCCGTTGGTCTTGTTGTTGAACCGCTCGGGGAACATCTGCGCGAAGTCTTTGAGCACCGTCTTCTTGAGCAAGTCAGAGTGCAGCTCGGCCACGCCGTTCACGCTGTGCGAGCCCACCACCGCCAGGTACGCCATGCGAACCTGCTTTTCGCGACCCTCTTCGATGAGCGACATGCTCTTCTGTTTCTCGAGATCGAAGGGGTACCGAATCTGCACCGTGCGCATGAACCGCAAGTTGATCTCGTAGATGATCTGCAGGTGCCGGGGGAGCAGCCGCTCGAACAGCGAGACCGGCCACTTCTCGAGCGCCTCGGGCAACAAGGTGTGGTTCGTGTACCCGAAGACCTGCTGCGTGATGTTCCACGCCTCGTCCCACGGTACGCGCTTCTCATCGAGCAAGACGCGCATCAGCTCGGCGATGCCGATGGCCGGGTGCGTGTCATTGAGCTGAATCGCGACCATCTTGGGGAAGTTGATGAAGTTCGAGTTGGTTTTCAGGTACCGCCGCATGATGTCGGCGATCGAGCAGGCGACGAAGAAGTACTCCTGCTTGAGGCGAAGCTCTTTGCCGGCCTGGTTCGCGTCGTTCGGGTACAGCACCTTCGAGATGACCTCCGAGTCGTTCTTCTCGACCACGCTGCGTTCGTAGTCGCCGTCGTTGAACAGCGCGAAGTCGAACTCGGCCGAGGCGCGGGCTTGCCACAACCGCAGCGTGTTGACGGTGTTGGCGCCGAACCCGGCGATCGGCGTGTCCCAGGGTACGCCCAGCACGGTCTTGCCGCCGATCCACCTTGCTTGGGGGCGGCCGTCGGGCGCGATGTATTGCTCGACGCTGCCGTAAAATCGAACCGGCACGATGCGGTCGGGGCGAACGATCTCCCACGGAGTGCCGAACTTGAGCCACTCGTCGGCCCGCTCGACCTGGTACCCGTTGATGATCTCCTGCGTGAAAATGCCGAACTCGTAGCGAATGCCGTAGCCCATGCCGGGCAAGTCGAGCGACGCCATCGAGTCGAGAAAGCACGCGGCGAGGCGACCGAGGCCGCCGTTGCCCAAGCCAGAGTCGGGCTCCATCTCGAGCAGCGACGTGAGGTCGACGCCCAGGCCGCGCAGGGCCTCACGGGTGCTGTCCCACAGGTCCATGTTGATCAGGTTGTTGCCGAGCGCACGGCCGAGCAGGTACTCCGCGCTGAGGTAGTACGCCCGCTTGGTGTCGTTCTGGTAGTAGCGGCGCTGCGTGCGAACCCAGCCCTTCGAGAGGCGGTCGCGCACGGTGAAGGCGAGGGCCATGTACCGGTCCCACGCTCCGGCAGAATCGAAGTTCTTGCCGCGGGTGAACTCGATGTGGTCGACGAAGGCACGCTGCAAGGCGTCGGCATGCGGGCTTTGTCGGTCTTGGTGAGAACCGGAGTCGCTCATCGGGCGACCATCGCATTCTGCCACCTGCTTTCAACCGGCGAATGAAGGGCCGCCCGCGACCGGTCGCTTCGTGCGAGTCAAGGTTGCTGCAGCGCAATGGGCTCAAGCCCCTCGAGGTGCGCGGCGCCTGCGCGGCTGCGGGTGGTCGATCGCTGATAAAGGCCTGCCTCGATGGCGGTGAAGATGAACGGTACCAGCGACTCGGCGAGCGCCGGGTCGAGTGCCAGAATGTGCTTGTGGTCTGCGCTGAACGCGGCCAGCGACTCGCCGACTTGGTTGCCGTTCAGAAACACGCGGCACGTTTCTTTCTTGAGCTGCAAGGTCACCGGCGCCCACACGATTTCGAGCACGCCACTCGTTGTGTGCGCGGCGGTACCCCGGGTGGTGCCCTCGGCCCAGGGCAGCGATTCGAAGATCAGCGCGGCTTCATCGCGAACGACCACCGAGTCTGACGCTCGCCCGTTGGCTTTGCCTGCGAAGGCGGAGCGAGGCGATTGAATGAGCACGGTGAGGGTCTTCTGCCCGACCCTCAAGACTCTCGAAAAACCTGGCCCCAGACCCAGGCTCAATTCGGCCAGCACGCGGCGGTGCTCGTCTTGAATGGCGTATTTCACTTCGGTCATGCGCTCGAGCAGCACCATGCGCCACATGCGCCGAGACCCGGCGACGTCGATCTTTTCTTCGAGCAATCGGCGTTCATCAATCGGGGTCGCCTCAAGGGCCCGCTGCCTGGCCTGCGCACTGAGTCGAAGGCCGAAAAAAATCACCGCTCCGAAGAGCGCGATGACGCCAGCGGCGAACAGCGAGAGAGAAAGCATTTGGCTGCGGCTCTCTATCGTAAAAAGGGGAGATCTCGAAAGTCCCAGACTCGCTGTGGGCGTTCGTCGATGTTCACCGGCGTCGTGTTCCACGCCCAGGGTCGCTTCGAGAGCGCTCCGCGCGCGTGAATCAACACGCCGCACGCCAAGAGCAGCGCGGTGAACACCCCTGCGGGCCTGTGCCACCGTTGCTCGAGAAAGAGCCGGTCGAACCAGGGCGCGAGCAGCAACGCCCAGAACGGCGTCAGCTCGGTGAACAAGCGAGGCCCGAACGAGTGGCCCGCCCACCAGTGGGGAAAACGCGAGATGATCACCCAGTGCACCACCAGCACGCCGAG
>JANLPS010000404.1:0-10578 GCA_031367385.1 Archangium sp.
GTTGCTCTGAGGGGAAGTTTTCTGCCCGCCGACCGCGCCGCTCAACCCACGCTCAGAGAACGTTTCTGGCGCTGCGAGCGTGTGTCATCGCGGTCAGCCACCGCCGGTCGATCACGAACCTGCGCGGTCAACGACACCAGCCCGGCCGTCGAGTTGGTACGAGGACACGGTGCTCGCATTGTCGGCGCCTCCGTGCGCTTCAGACACAATGACTTGGCCGCGTTGGGTGGTCGCAAACCCGAAGGGCGTGGCACCGCTCGATTTGTGAATGAGCGCCTTTGAAATCAGGCCGGTCGAAGCGTCAACGCGAAGCTCGTCGATGAGGTCGGTCATCTTCTCGGTGACAATCAGCGCGCGCCCGCTCGGGCTGAAAGACACCTGTGCTGGGCCAACGCTCGGCCCGCTGAGCGCATGGGTCGAGCCTCGCAACGCCGACAGGGTGCCGTCGTGACGCTGGTAGAAACCAGTGACGTCATTGTGACCCTCACCGGCATGGAGCACGTAGACCAGGCCGTCGTGCTCGGTGACGCTGACGGGGCGCACGCCGCCGGTGGAGACGGCGTCGACCAACGTGAGCTGCTCGCCTCGCACCGAAAAGACCGCCAGCTCGTTGCTGCCCGCGCTGACCGCGAACAAGAATCGTCGATCGCCACTCAAGCTCAGCGCACCTTGCGAGCCCAAGCCGTCGCCAGAGCCCAAGCCCGTCGTCGAGTAGCTGGCAATTTTTTGCAGCGTGCCATCGGCCGCGCGACGAAACGCGAGCACATCGTTCGAGGCGATGTCATTGCTCAGTGTAAAGACGGTGCCAGCTCGACCCGAGAGCAGATCTGCCTCGGTCGAGTCAGTCGCGTCTTGAGTGGCCGGCAACTCGGCCCCACAGGCGAGCAGAAAGACAGCTGAGAGCAGCGCGATACATTGAATTCGGGTTTTCATGAGAGCCTTTGCAGTTCGAAAAGCGCGATCTGCGCTTTTGCTCAAACGCCTCTGCTCCGACTCGCCAAATGCATCCATCGCAACGTTTCGAACAAATCATTCTCTTCTTGACAACGATTGATCGCGGAGACTGGCCACGAACGCGTCAGCAATGCTCTCTTTCTCGGTTGGGTGCCGTCTCACGATGAACAGCGAGACCGATTCAATGAAGCCACTGGGCAGGCGCCTGAGCTCTCGTCGCTTTACGGCTTGCGCGACCGTGATGTCGGGCAAGACCGCGAGAAGATCTCCGTCGGTGCAGGTCGCGATGGCGGCTTGCATCGATGGGAGTCGCAAGGCCACGACGCGTGCCTCGGCCTTTGGCCAGCCATCGCCGGGGCCGTCAGTGCTCGGCTCGCTCGGAGCGACGAACGCGTGCTCACGCAGCCTCTCCAAGGTGACTGTTCGGCGAGCGAAGAGTGGGTGCGACCGGCCGCAATAGATGCCGTAGCTGACCTCGCCAAGCAGCTCGATTCGCACCCTCGGGTCGGGCAGCGGAGCGGTCACCAACGCCACGTCGAGGTCGCCTCTGAGAATCTTCGAAACCAACGCCTGTTTGCTCGGCGTCGGCTCGACCGTGGTGCTGATGGTCGCATGACTTTTTCGGAGGGCGGCGGCGGCGCGTGAGGCCAGCATCGAGGGTTGATCTCCTTCGCAGGCCACTCGAAGCTCGCCAGTCAGCTGGGTATCGGTCACTTGCGCGATACCGTCGTCGACGCGTCGCATCGCCTCACGGGCCGCGACGAGCATCGTTTCACCCTCGCGATTGAGCTTGATGTTGCGCCCGACACGGTCGAACAGCTGGTGCCCCAAGCGGTCTTCAAGCAGCGCGATGGCTCTCGAAAGCGACGAGGCGGTGATGTGCATTCGCTTCGCCGCGTTTTGAACGTGCTCGAGCTCGGCGACCGCGCGAAACGCAGGCAACCACCCCCACACGTCAGTCACTCGCTTTTGGAGATTGCGTTGAGGGCCTACGCTCTCGAGTCGGCTCTTCGATGCGAATCGCATGAACGGGAGCGTAGCCTCACCGTGACGGCACGCACTCAATGCGTGGTCGAGCCTTCTGCCTCGTCAGCCGTTTGGGCTGCATCACGCGAGTGCGTGCGTGGCAACACCGCCCGCCCGATGGCGAGCGCTGCAATCGAGGCAACGGCGCTGGCGCCAAGAATGCCAATCTTGGCTGCAGCCAAGAGGTGCGCGTCAGTGAACGCCAGCTGGGCGATGAAGAGTGCCATCGTGAACCCGACGCCGGCGACCGAGCCGAGCACGACGAGATGTCGAGTCGTCAGCCCGGTCGGCAAAGTCGCCAGCTTCAGCTTGATGAGCAAGGTACAAATCAAAAGCACGCCGAGCGGCTTGCCGACCACCAGACCCACCGACACGCCAGAGAGCACGTGCCACGACGCAGCGTCGAATGTACCAACAGTCAGAGCCACTCCCGCGTTCGCGAGCGCAAAGAGCGGCATGATGCCGAAGGCGACCCATGGGTGAAGCAGCTCGATGAGGCTCTCCGCCGGAGAGAGTGCTTCGCGTCGCGCCGAAGCAACGTTTCCAAGCGTTTGGGCGAGCTCGTGCGACGAGAGTGACTCCGGAGAAGCCTGGGCCAGCTGATTCATTTCACGCTGCATGCCCTGAAGAAAACCAGTCGGGCCCAACCAGGCGGTGACCGGCGTGACGAGACCAATCATCACTCCGGCGATCGTCGGGTGAATGCCCGATGCCGCAACGCCAGCCCAGACGATGACCGCAGGGCAGATGTACGCCGCTTTTGCTCGCACTCCGAGACGCTTGAGAATCAAAATGCCGAGGCCGCCCAACGCCGCGATGGCGAAGCCGGTGGCTGCGATGCCGCTCGAATAGAACAGCGCGATGACGATGATGGCGCCGAGGTCATCAATGACGGCGAGGGCGAGCAGCAAAACCCGAAGTGCCGGCGGTACTCGCTTGCCCAGCAACATCAGCACCCCGACTGCAAAGGCGATGTCGGTCGCCATCGGCACGCCCCAGCCAGACCGCGTCTGGTCGCCGCCGGCAAAGGCGAGATACATCAGGGCAGGCGCCAACATGCCACCGAGTGCGGCCGCAGCAGGCAGCAGGGCTCGCCGAAACTCAGAGAGCTCTCCGTCGTGAATTTCTCGTCGAATCTCGAGACCGACGACGAAGAAGAAGATGACCATCAGCCCGTCGTTGACGACCCATTCGAGCGAACGCTCGATGGTCAAATCGCCAATTCGTACGCCAACCGACGTGTGCCACAAGTCGCTGTACGAGGCAGACCAGGGCGAGTTGGCCCAGAGCAGCGCGACGACTGCGGTCACCACGAGAACGATGCCGCTCGCGGCTTCGATGCGAAGAAACCGCTCGAGCGGCCTGACGGCAAGGCGAGCGACTTTGAGGAGAGGCGCCCAGGCTTCGGGAGGTATTGATTGCGTTGGCGACGACATGGCCACTCCTGCCGAAATAATTCGGCTGAATGGCGGCCCGACCATTCAATCAACCTGTGAAGCTCGCGCCTCACACCCGGCTGCGCTGTGCGCGTTGTCTGGCATTCTCCGAGCTCGATGTCGAGGAGACCGATGGAGCGTCACCAGACGTCGGCGAGCGTCGGGTCACCGATGACGCTTCAAACGCCGACACCGCTGACTTCGCCGGGTGTTGAAGTCGAGGGTGCTGTGGTGTCTACCGAGTCGCGAGCCAGGTCGGCGGCCGAGGCCGTCGTGGCCAACGTGCCCGAAGGGGCTTCATACCAGCCCGGGTCTTCGTAGGTCGTGAGTTGGTCACGAACTTTGAGGTTGGTGTACATGCCACCCATGGTGATGTACCCGTGTTTGCCGCTCGCCCCAACCATCGGGATGCTGTTGGGTGGCACCGGCATCCCCATATCGCCCATGTCGCCCATTCCATCCTGACCCATGGTCATGTAGCCGGGCAGAACTCGCTGCACCTTGGCGTCGAGTTGACTTGGGTCGATGCCAATCATGTTCGGCAAGCCATGACCCATCTGGTTCATCACGTGATGCGTCATGTGACAATGCAGCGCCCAGTCACCCGGAATGAGAGGCACCAGCTCGATGGTTCTGGTCTGCCCCACTGCGACGAGAACGGTCGTCTCCGGTCGTTGCGCACTGAGTGGCACCTGCCCGCCATCCGTCTCTGTGACGCGAAAGGCGAGCCCGTGAATGTGAATGGGGTGATGATCCATCGCTCCCAAGTTGCCTATTCGAATGCGAACCTTTTGCCCTGTCTTCACCACCAAAGGGGCCGTGCCCGGAAACGCCTTGCCATTGATGGTCAAGACGTTGAAGTCAGTCATCTCATTGGGGTTGGGTCTCTTCGCGCCGGGGTCAATGCGCCATTCGTGAACGAGCAGCGCGAAGTCGCGGTCCACTCGCGATTGAGGCCTTCTCGGGTGAACGACGACCATGCCGGTCATCCCCAGCGCCATCTGGGTCATCTCGTCGTGATGCGAGTGAAACATCAGTGTTCCGTGTTGAGCGACGACGAACTCGTAGCGGTACGTTTCGCCCGGAGGAATGGGTTTTTGAGTCAAGCCGCCGACGCCGTCCATCCCGTTCGGCAAGAGGAAGCCGTGCCAATGAACAGTCGTCGGCGCGATCAGCCTATTGGTTACGTAAATTCGAACGTGGTCGCCCTCAACCATCTCGAGCACCGGCCCGTTGACCTGCTTGTTGTACCCCCAACAGATTGCCTTGAGACCCGGCGCAAACTCGTGCTCGAATTCTTCGGTCACGAGGTGAAAAATCTTCACCCCCTTCACGATTTTCCAGGGGCACTTGGTGCCGTTGGGCACGACGACCGGCATGTAGTCACGGTTCGGTACGCCGGGAGCCATCGCCGTTGGATTGAATGCCCCCAAGGCTGACTGAACTGGGAGCCCCACGGGGCCGGCAGCCTCCGCACTCGTCGCTTGAAGGCCAGCGATGGCCGCGGCCCCTGCGACGACTCCGCCGTTGACCAGCAACGTCCTGCGGCTGACCTCGTCGTCTTTCTTTTCGTGAACTGGTTTCACAAGTGGCTCCTGTTGCGCGTGCTTCTCAAAAACGTCAGTGGTGATGGGGTTCAGTGCCTGCATCCTTGGCCGCCTCGGCCTCGCGACCGAGTGCACCACCCAGCGCGAGCTCAAGCTCGAACCGGGCAATCCAGTAATCTCGAAGTGACGCGATGGCGCTCCGACGGGCTTCCAGACTTTCGCGCTGTGTTGCGATGAGCTCGTAGAGACCCAGCAACATCCCATTGTAGTTGAGTTGCGATTGCTCAACGATTTTGTCTTGGAGTGGAACAACGGTGGAGGCGATGTACTCAGCCGTTGCACGGGTCGCCCGAAGGACGAGCAACTGCTCGCGAACTTTCGAGCGCGCATCAACGGCAATCGCACTCACACGACGCGAGGCGCTCGTCTGCTGCGCCGCGATCCGAGCGATATACGCTTGTCGCTGGTCGAAGATCGGCAGCTCGAGGGCAAATGTCGGCCCCACCAACTGCGCTCCGTCGGCGTCCCGATGATAATGCGCTCCAATTTCGACGCGCCCAAAGAGTCGCGTGCTTCGGGCCAGACCCAACACCTGGCCCAAAATCTCTTCCTCAATACGGGCAGCCCGAAGGTCGAGCCGTTGGCGAATGGCCACAGCCTCGGGGTATTCGGGTATCGGGTCACTTGACGGAAGCTCCGAAAGACGACCAGAGATTTTGAACTGAGAGCGTTTTCCCCACAAGCCGAGCAGTCGGGTGAGGTGCTCTCGTGCTGTTGCGACTCTGACTTCCGCCTGGGTGTGCTCGAGTTGAAATCGCGCATACGTCGAACGCTCCCGCGCGAGCGCCAATTCAGTGATGTTGCCTGCAACGAACTGTTTCTCTGCCAGTTGCTGCGCGCCCTCCGCGCCCTCGACTGTCTTCTGCACGAGCTTTTCGATCTCGATCTCGGCTTGGAGGGTCACGAAAGCGCGATTCACCTCACCCGCTGTTTCGAGTGCCTGCTGCGCCACGCGAAAGATGCTCGCATTGAACTGGCGCTCGGCAATGTCGACGCGCCAGGAGCGCGTGAAGAGGTCAACAATGTCTTGCACCAACGCGAACTCAAATTCGGTCGCACCCAACGCAGTCAGTGGAAAACCAACGCTGCCGGAGAGCGAGGGGTTCTTGAGCAGCCCCACCTGCACCATATCGGCCTGCGAAATTCCCAGCTCCTCGTACGTCGCCTGGAGCGCTGGGTTGTTGACGAGTGCGATCGCTATCGCGTTCGGTCGCGTGAGCTCGGTCGCGAGCAACGAGTCGACCCGCTGCGAAATGGCGGTGTCGTCGGGGGAGCCCCGCTCCCAGCCAGTCCCGGTCCCGGTGCGAGCGTCGAGAATTCGAGCGACCTCGTCATGCCCACGCTCCGGTGAAATGGTCGCGCAACCCGACACGAGACATGCGAGCAGAAACGCTTGCCTCACTTGGCACCTACCTCCTTGAGCGCCATCCCGCACTTCGGACACTTGCCCGGCGTGGGAGAACGAACCTCTGGGTGCATCGGACACGTGAATTGCTGAGCGTTCGGATTCTTGATGTCTGGCATTTTGACCCTTTCACCATGCGGCGAAGCGTTGACGTCTTTGGGTGCCGCTCGCGCTGGCCCTGGCGTGGGCGAGGCAGAAAGCTTTACGACCCTCGCGAGCCATTTGCCCTCTTTCGACGTGGCGTAGAGCACGATTCGCTCTCCGGGCTTGATGCTCGCGAGGTTCGTTTTGGCCTCTCCCCTCTCGAACTTGGTCGACTTGTCGATGAGAACCACTGTCGGTGCGCCCTTCTCCAGCGTCACATCGAGTGACCCCGCGGCAACCCGCGTCACGACGCCCATCAGGTGCTCTTCGGCTTGGGCTGGCGCCCCCATGTCGTCCGACATTTTCATCGCCGACATGTCATGGCCTGCTGCCTGCGGCGTTGAATCCACGATTCCGGAGGTGCTCTCCCCCGGGCCAGGGGGGGTCAATGCCGTCAGCTGCTGCCCAGAGGTCGTCTGTATCTCTGCATCTGGGTTGGCAGGGTCTACAGGTGACGGCACAGATCGGGCTGGAGCGGCGCACCCCACCGCGATCAGAACCAGCGTTCCCAGCGTGCCAATTTCTCGTATTTTCACGCCGTAAGTCATCATTTTCGAGGCTCCTGAGCCTTCGTGAAGTCGCGGTGACGTGCCCCCCGATTCTGCGCCACGTGTTGGGTGAGTCGCCCCGCTCGTACTCTGAAGGCGTCAGACCGTCGAGCGAGCTGTGCCGTCTCATGTCGTTGGAGTCGTCGCGCCACGCCTAAGCCCGCCCGCTGCGATCAGCCCATCAAGAGAGCTGTCTTTCTTGCCGAAGCAAGTGCCTTGCGTTTGATGGCGCATAACCGTGCGGCGAAGGCGACCCGTTTGGCCTTCGTGGCTTTGCCTTTCGCAGTCGTCGATTTCGCCGCGCTTTGAGGTGAGTCACGTCGTTCGCACGATCGACTTGCCCGCCGCGAGCCACTTCTCAGCCACCCGCTCTTTGAGCTGGCCCCCGTCGAGCACTTCGGTGATGAAGACCTCGACGCCGCGCTCCGGCGGAAACGAGCGCTCGCCGGAGACGTCACCGACACAGAACGCGTCGATGGGACAAGCGGGCTTCGAGAAATAGGTCGAATAGTGAAAGACCTGTGCTCGCACCGAATCGACCCAGAGCGAGCCACCTTCGTCGCCATAGGCGCACATGATCACCGTGGCCACCTCGAGCGTGTTGCAGACGAGGGTGACGCACGACCGAAAATACGCCGACTCCGCCCACACGTTGCCGCTGACGGCGAGCACGCTGTCGTAGCCATCGCCGCCCGCACCTCCATCGAGATACCCGTCGACCACGAGATCACCCGCGACGGCGACCGCGAAGCCCAGCGCTGAGCGACTGTCCTGCTGGGTTGGCCGGCCCGTCGATCACATCGAACCCGAGGTCACCTCGGTTGGCATGCAGTGACTGCATTTCTGACAGATCGGGGGTCGGGGCCGCGAATTTCCCAAGCCACCCCTTGGAGCGTTCGACCAACGCGCTGCCGACGCTTTGCAGCGGCGCCAGCAATGACTTTGCAGGCACGATGACGGGGCGAGCCTCGATGCCCGGTCGGGTGCCGAAGATGCGAGACGGAGGCAGCTGGATCGGAAGTTTCAAAACGAGTTCCTAGGCGAGGCCAGCTTTGACTTTTGTGGTTGCATCTCTGGTGGGGCCTCTTTCGTGTCACTTCGATTCGAATCGCAGAAACGGCGAGGCTTCGAGAACACGCGAGTGTGTTGATGGTTTCAGGCACCGAGCCCGTGGGAAAACAGCTGATATTTCAATGGCTTCTATGCAGGGGCTCAGGCGACCTCAACCCGCTCATCGAGAGGTGGGTGGCGTCGAACGTCAACCACTCGCCGGCGATGTTTCTGGCTGCCGGCCAAGCAACCACCTGCCGCCAAGGCCGCGGTCTCCGCGTCAAAGGCAGCGAACGTCGACGGCGTTCAGGTCAGCGCCACCAAGACGCAGCTGGCCGTCAGAGTGCCCTTCGACGGAGTCGCCGCGCTTGGCAAGGCCTCGGCTGCGTTCACGTTGCCCAGCAGTTGAAGTCTCAGCGGGGCCGGGTCGCGGTGACCTTGACCGAGTCGAGCTTGCCCGCGGTCGCTAGGAGCGCGTCGCCAAGCAGCGAAATGCGTTCAGGCAGCGCCGCCAGCACATTGCCCGCGAACCGATCAGGCGGCATCAGCTCAAAGGTACCGGGGCGTTGATTGCGCTCGAAGGTACCATCGAGCTTCGCCAGCGCCTGCCGCAGCACCTCATGCGTCTCGCGGCTGAAGGTCTCGTTCGTCAACAGCTCGAGGGTGTCTGGCAGATGGCCGTCTTGAAGCGGCTCGGTCAGCACGCTCGCGTTCGGCACCAATCGCTTCAACGTCGCAGCATCGAGCGCGAAGGGGTCATTCGAACGCGGCTCGACCAAGACGCGCAGCTGCCGCACCAGCGCCTCACCCGGGGTGTACTGCGAATGCGCCAGGTAGGTGCCCATGGCCGTCGTGAACATGGGCCGCTTCTGTTCGTGACCCGCCATCAGCGCGAGTGAGCCGGTGAACGAGTTGGCGGTACCCACATCGAGCTCGAGCGAACGAACTTCTCGCATCAGCGTGCTGATCACCCTCAGCTCGCGCTTCACGTGAGGGGCGGGGTGCTCGTGGCCGTCGAGGAGCTTCGCAAAGTCTTCGTTGACCTGCGTCACGTTGCGAATTCGACGCCCGAGCGCCGTGTCAATCAGCGCGAGCACGCCCAGGTGATAGGCAATTTCATGGGGTCGCAGCTTCGGGTCGGCGAGCCCCAAGGGGAAGGCGACCTCGAAGCCCTTTCGGGTTTGAAGCGAGAGACCGGAGAGCTGATCAGCTGCCACCAGGCCGGCCTCGACTGGCTGGTAGGCGAAGGTCGGCTTGTCGTGTGCCTTGAGCCAGGTGTTGGCGTCGCGCAGCCGCCGCACCACGAAGGCCGCATCGGGCACCCCCAACGTGGTCATGGCCCCTTTGAGTTTTACCGTGAAGCCGAGCAGCTCGGCAGCGGTGGGCCCCACGGCGGCAATCGGCGCGCGCGGGTCGCCTTGCGGCGTGCCGCTATCGGGGTAGGCCTTGGCCGTTGACGACCAGTCGGTGCCGGCGAGGTGCAGCACTTCATACCGGCCCTCGGGTGAGCGGCCACCCGAGACGACCGTCGGCTGGGCGCCTCGCTCGAACTTGGTCGTTTGCTCGGCGAGAACGTTCTTCAACAAGTCGCCGTAGCTGGGCGCCCAGGCACCACCGGCGCTGCCCAGCGGTCGATCATACGCACTCAACGCCGGGGCACGGATCTCAGTTTTCGGCGCCACGACATCTGACTTCACGTATCGCGCGATTTTGAAGAAGCCCACCACCCTTTCCTACACGAGGTCGGTGGTCGAGAACAGGTGGGGTGGCCCAACGACAGTCGGTGACCGCATCGACCTCGGTTCATCTCGGGTGAGCCTGGTATGGTCAGTTCGTGTTGACGCGGAAAAACGTGCTGGCGTACCTGAATCGTGACTGGGCCGCGGCGCGAGCGTCGAAAGACCGCGCGTTTGGTCGGTATGTCGAAGCGCAGGGCGCCGAAGCGGCGTTGAAGCTGGGGCAGGCGTTGCTCGACCAGGTCTGGCCTCGAATCAAAGAAATGAAGTCGCGCGACATTTCCGGGCTGCTCGAATTGCGAAGGAAACTCGACCTTGCCGAAGCCGAACGTCGCCGCCTTGCTGCAGAAAATCGCGATAGCGCTCAAGCCGCTGAAGACCCGGTGGTTCGTATTCGGCGCCCAAGCCGTCGTCGCAGCAGGCGCAAGCCGCTCAACCGCTGATCTCGATCTCACCGTCGAGGCGAGCGACCTTCGAGCGCTGTTGCGGGCAATGAAGAAGGCCGGGCTCGTGCCGCGTCGCGACATCGATGACCTCGATGAAGTCATGGAGCACCTGCGCGTTCTGCCCCTCGAGCAACGCACGACCGGGTTTCAGGTCGACGTCGTGCGTGCAGGGCCTGGCCTTGAAGAGCTCATGCTCGACCGAGCCATCGTGCGCCGCATCGGGCGT
>JANLPS010000487.1:0-2864 GCA_031367385.1 Archangium sp.
AGGCTGGCGGCAGCCCCGTCGACGCGTAGTCCGCCATCAGCTTCTTCAAGAGCGGGGCGATGCCCGGCTTCACCGCGGTCGTGGGCGGCACCTCGACGAGCGGCTCGAGCGCCCGCCGGACGGCGTTTGAGTTTCGCGTACGGTCCAACGGGTAGAGTTGGCACAGCACCGTGCCCGCTCGCTCGTCGATCAACGACACGCGACTCAAGTCCCAGCGCGCATACCGGATAGTGATGCGCTCGAGGTGGCGGTACCGCGAAGGCACCTCGAAGCGCCGGCTCTCGATGGACACCGTCCCATCGCTCCGGCGTTGGCTGCGGTGCTCCTGGGTCAGGAAGGCGAGCCGCAGCTCGTCGCTCGAGGGGCTGGGTCGCATCACGTCGGGCCCGGCGAGAAATCGCGCCAACGGCGTTTCACCAATCTCCGAGTGCGGCTCGCGGTTGTATTCGAGCTCGACCCACGCCTGCGTCGCCTCGTTCAGCAACGCCAGCGTCAAGTCCTTCTCGCCCTCGAGCATCGCCAGGAGCCTTCCCTCGACCTGCGCCCAGAAATTCTCCTGCTTCCCGTTCTGGTACGGGCTGTAGGGCAGCGTCAGTTTGTGGGCGATGCCGAGCCGAGCAAGCCCCTGGGTCACCTCGTCCGCAGTCATCGCCGGCCCGCAGTCCGTCATCAGTGCGCGGAACAGGCCGCGCTTCTGGATTGCCTGCGACAGCCCGTGGGTGAGGTTCTGTGCGTTCTCCGTCAGGTACCACTGCAGGTGGCATGCAACGCGGGACCTGTCGTCAAGCACTCCAAATAGCTGCGGTGTCTCGTAGTTCCCCGTTGGCGTCAGCACCCGCAGTGAGCCCTGGTGGAAGTCGAGGTGCCACAGCCCGCCGACGTATTCGGCCTCGTAGCTGCGCACCTCCCTCTCGTCGAGGCGCAGCTCGGCCTTCAACGCGCCATCGGTTTCCTTGCTCGACAGGCGGCGGCGCTTGAAGAGGCCGCTCGCCTTCATGTAGCGACGCACCGTGGCGTACGACGGCGGTGCGCCGAGCGCCGTGTCCTTCTTCGCCAGCGCGGCCAGGTTGTCGTGGTGCAACTGGTAGCTCCAGCTCTTGTGCGCTGCGTACTGGGCCAGCAATGCGACCTTCACCTTCTCGCCCATCGCGAGCTGTTGCCCCGCGTCTTTGCGGACTCGCTTCCGCAGTACGCCCACCGGGTCTGCGCCTGAATTCTTCGCCCGGTAGTACCAACGCTCGAGCGTCGGGAAGGAAAACTGCACCGGCTGTTCCGTCACAGGGTGTCGCCACTTCTTCGCGACCAACTCCTCGAGCTGCTTCTCCAACTCGCCTACGCCGGGCGGCGCGGCCAGCAGCGGCCCCACCACCGAGAAGCGGAAGTGTGCCCACCGCTCGTGCACCGACGCCTTTCGTCTCTCCGTCATTTGCAGCGACGCTCCTGCTTCTTCGAGGGGCGCGGTCAGTACCTTCAGGCCCGGTCGCCGTCTGCGCGCGTCTTCTGCGGGTCGTCGTCGCCCCTCAAATAGCCAGCGCGGCTCGCGTCGCCGACGTGGTCATCGGCAGCAGCAATCGCAGCATCGAAACCAGTCGCGACTGCTCGTCCCCCGCGAAACATTCGAGCAGGGAAAGGGGGAGCTGCTCCTCGACGACAGGCCGCGCGAGCAGCCCTCTCGTCTTCTTCCAAAAGGGGCCCTGCGCGAAGGTCGTTCGCCACCACTCCCGCCACCGCCCCAGAGTCCGCTGGCTCACGCCCAATAACTTGTGCAGTCGCGCCGCACGGGCCGGGGTGACTCCTTGCCTCATCGCCGACGCGAGGACGACGATTGCCCCAAGGTAGACCTTGCGTCCGAGGAAACGCGTCGATGGCGGCGTCATGCGTCGGCGGCAGGCGTCACTCGCACAGCAGAAGCTGAACCGGCTGTCGTAGCCGTCGGGCAGGTGTGCAACACCGCGTGGCTTTCTCGGGTAATTCGCCGCGTCCAGTCGCCCACCGCAGAGCAGGCAGCCCGCCTCTCGTGCCTCGCTCGCTAATTCTTCGTCCGCCTTCATCTGCAGCACGTACAGTCCAGGGTCCTCGAGAAGGTTCATCCCCCCTTCGTGGAGGTTCCGGTGGCAATAGCCAGAAACGCACCGTGCTCATGTGGCAGCGGCAAGAAGTACAAGCTGTGCTGCCTCAACATCGAGGCTGACAACGCCGCTCAGCGCGCAGCCGAAAACGCCATCCTCGCCAGGCGACGACTCGCCGAGGCCGACGATGTCGATGACCTCGACGCGCTCTCAAACAGCGTCGTCGACTTCATCAACGCCAAGCTCTTCGACAAGGCCGAGGTCGCCATCGCAGAACTCCAAAGGCGCTACCCCGAGTGTATCGACTGGCTCGAACGTTCCGCGCTTCTCAACGAAAGACGTGGCAACGCGAAGGTCGCCGCCGAGTACTACCGCCAGTGCATCGCCTTCACCCTGACTCAGCCAGACAGCTTCGAGGAAGTGACCCGTGTCTGGATGCGCGAAAAGATCGCGCAGCTCGATCCGGAATCTTCACCGGGGCCTCTCCGTCAGCCCCTGTGATCTCATCAGCCGTTCACTCCAGCTCCCTCGAACCGCGCTTTCACCCTTCTTGATGGCGATCGCACTCGCCCATCATCGTCCGTGATCCGAAATCCGGCTTCCGACCATCACACTCCGTGCTCACGCTCACCAACGTTGGCGCGGGCTGCCGAAGCTCCAGAAGTACCTTCAGCAGCTCGGCCTTATCGAATCGATTTGTCCTTCGCTGGCCTCTGCAATGCGCGAGAGGTCGACCACAAACCGACGCGCGGTGCGCTCATACAAGGCCTTCGCCGGAGCCTCTGGTTTGTCGTC
>JANLPS010000420.1:0-2077 GCA_031367385.1 Archangium sp.
CTCTCGACGGTCGCCCATGCGCGCTTCGACCCATCAGATGCGCCTGAAGCCTCGTTCGTCGTCACCGTCGCCGACGGGCCTGATCGAGGCCAGTCGCTCCTCGTCGATGGCTCTGCCCCGGCCGGAGCACTGATCGGCACCAGCCCCTCGTGCGGCCTCAAGCTCAGCGATCGCAGCGTCTCGCGCCGGCACGTCGGGCTCGAGGTCGATCGAGATCGTCTGCGCGTCACCGACCTGCACTCGACCAATGGCACGTTCGTCGGCGAGGTGCAGGTGACCGGGGCGTTGCTGCGAGGCGGAGAGTCGCTGCGCGTCGGCGCCACCACGCTTCACGTGCAACGGCAGCAAGCGACCCAGACGACCTTGCCCTCCGCCACGGCGTTCGGCCTTCTGCGGGGCGCCAGCCGTGAGATGCGCCGGCTCTACCCCCTGTGTGAGCGGCTCGCGAAGTCGATGGTGCCGGTGATCATCGAGGGCGAGACCGGCACCGGCAAAGAGGTGCTCGCCGAGAGCCTCCACCTGCAGGGCCCGCGCGCCCAGGGGCCGTTCGAGGTCTTCGATTGCACCGCGGTCTCAGAGACCCTCGTCGAGTCAGAGCTCTTCGGCCACGAAAAGGGAGCCTTCACCGGGGCGGTCGGCACCCGCAAGGGCGTCTTCGAGCGGGCCCACGGCGGCACGCTGTTCATCGACGAAATCGGAGACCTCGCCCCCTCGATGCAACCCAAGCTGCTGCGAGCGATCGAGCGCTCTGAAATTCGCCGAGTCGGAGGCGACAAATGGCAGCGCGTCGACGTGCGCATTCTCGCCGCCACCCGCCGCAACCTCGATGACGAGGTCGAGCAGGGCCGGTTTCGAGAAGACCTCTTTCATCGGCTGGCCGTGACCCGCATCGAATTGCCTCCACTGCGCGCCCGACGGGGCGATGTGCCGATGTTGGTTCGCTCGTTCTGCGTCGACCTCGCCGCCCCCGGAGCGATCATCGCTCCCGAAGTGATGGCCCGCTGGGAGCGCCACGACTGGCCCGGCAACGTGCGTGAGCTGCGCAACGCGGTCGCGAGGCACCTGGCCATCGGTGACTTCGATGCGCTCCCACCCACCGACCCCAGCCACCACACCGACATCATCGAAAAAGTCATCGCCGCGGGTCTGCCCTTGCCGAGAGCACGTGAGCAAGTGGTCGAGCTGTTCGAGCGGCGCTACCTCGACGCAGTACTCGCAAGGCACGGAGGCAACGTCTCACAAGCCGCCGAAGCCTCGGGCATCGCCCGTCGATACTTCCAGATCCTCCGTGCGAAACTCCGTTCGTCCTGAGGGACTCGAAGGACCCGCCCTGTTCTCGTCACGGCTTGTAAACCCACACCCGACCGCCGGTTGACGAGGTCTGCGTGATGTATACGACGACCCCGTACTCAGCAATCGAGGCCGAGACGACGCCGTCGGGGTTGGTGGGCCCGGGCACTCCCATCTCCGCGGGCGGCGTGCGGGTGCCGGTCTGCTGCGTCCACGTGCCTGCGCCGGTGGGGTCGAGATCCCACAGCTCTCCCGCGCTCAACACCAGAAAGTGACCGCTCACCGGGTCGGCGACCAGGTTACCCCCTTGAATGCCGACCGCTTTGCCGGCAGGCACCGCGGGCATCACGGTCACCGTGGCATCGGCGTTGAGCCGCCAGAGCTTTCTCGGAGCGTCGTTGCCACCGCCAAAGACCGCGACGTTCTTGATCGGGCTGTACTCCATCACGCTGTGGTACGTCGACCCGTTGCTCTTGTAGAACGGAGCCATGCCTTTGCTGTTGAAGAACCAGAGGTCGGTGAGCGGGTCGAGCGCGGCGATTTGACCGTCATCGGCGGTACCGAACGAGTCTCCGCTGTTGAAGATCATGAACGCGCCCTGCGAGCCCGCCCCGGTGAACTGGCCCGACCAGAAGCAGGTGCCGATCGCGATCTGCTCGTACCCGGTGGCGAAGGTCGGCAGATCAGTGAACGTCGTCGCAGAGCCCAACAGCTTCTTGCTGCTGGCGATGGTGGGCATGCCGATCTGCGTTCGCCGGTAATAGAGGTCGCCCGTCGCCGGGTTGAT
>JANLPS010000435.1:0-20554 GCA_031367385.1 Archangium sp.
GATCATCGACACCACCGCCTGGCCCAGCAGCGCGAACCCCTGCAGCACCCACCCGCTGACGCCGAGCTCGGCGTGGTTCACCGGCACGTTCACGCCACTCAGCGCGACCGAGCGCAGGCCCACCACCACCAGCGCCGCGACTGCGACCGCGCTCACCCGCTGCCGCCAATCAACCGAGCGCCACGCACTGATCAGCACCACCAGCCCGGCCACTGCGCCTGGCTCTTTGGTCAAGCACGCCGCGATGATCACCCCGCACACTGCCGCGGCCCTGGCCCATGACCAGCGCACCCGATCAACCGCCACCAGCACCGCCCAGAGCGCGAACACCGTCATGTACACGTCAGAGAGGCCGCTCACCCAGGCCACCGACTCGCTGTGAATCGGGTGGGTCGCAAACAGCGCTCCGGCGACCAGCCCAGCGCGCCAATCACCAAACAGCCGGAGCGCCACGCCCGCCACCAGCACCGACGCGAGCACATGCCCCGCCACGGTCAGCAGATGAAACGGCCATGGGCTCGAGCCGCTGATCACATGCACCGCGAACAGCAGCACGTGCACCAGCGGCCGGTAGTAGGCCACCCCCGTCATCTCCCGCATCGAATCGGAGTCACTCGCCGACGACCAGAACGGCTGCCACCACGCCTGGCCCAGGACCACCCACGAGCTGAGCGCCTGATTCCGCTCGATCAACAGCGCGTCGTCCCACACCAGGGCGCCTTGCAGTGCATTGGCGAACGCGACTGCGGCCAGCGCTGCCGTCGCGACCAGCACGCCAAAGCTCGTTTTCGCGGCCGGGTTCACCTGAGGCCAAATGTACATTTTCTAAAATGGCCTCGTTCGTGAAACACTAATCGACCGTGTCGCACTTCACGCTCGATGGCGTCGGTCTCGAATACACTTGGTGGGGTACCGCCGCGCGCGGCGCCCGGCAGGTGTTGCTCGTGCACGGCGCCCTCCGCTCCGCGTGGACGTGGGATTGGCTGGGCCCCTCGCTCGCCGCGGCGCTGAAGACCCGGGTGGTGGCGATCTCCCGCTATGGCCACGGCCGCTCCGACGCGCCTCCGGCTCTGGCGCCCGATGCCCGGTTTTTTCACGAGTCAAACGAGCTGCTGCCGGCGTTTCGCAAGGCCGTTTCGCTCGACGACGTCGTGCTGGTCGGAGAGTCCGAAGGGGCGGCGATCAGCCTGATGCATGCCGCCTCGAGCCACCCCGGCATTGCGGGCGTGGTCTGCCTCGCACCCTGGGTTCGCTTCGAGCGAAGCATCGTGCAGTGGGTCTCGGCCGCGCACCCCAGCTCCCGCGCGCGTCACCTCGACGATGAAGAGACCGCTGCGTTGAGCCGCACCACCTGGCAAGCCCCCGAGATGGAGCCGTGGAACATCGACGCCTTCTTGGGCTCGGTGCGCTGCCCGGTGGTCGCCGTTCAATCGCCCGGCGACTCCGCCATCAGCGCAGTGCAGTCACGGCGCCTGGCCACCGGGGTTTCTCGGTGCGACGCGGTCTGGCTCACGGGCGCCACCACGCTCGACGCGGTGAACGCGCCGACCGTGTGCGGCCTGACCGGCGAGCTCTTCGCTCAGACCTGACGAAGCATCTTGCTGAGCTTCTTCGGAGCGAGCGCCCGATAGCTCTCGAGCAACCACTCGCGCAGCAGCGACACCGGCGGCGCCTTCTTGCCCGCCAGAAACGTCGCCGTCACCCAGCCGCTCTTGCCCAAGCCGTACCCGGTGGGCTCGCAAAACGGCAGCATCAACGCCATGTCATGCGACTCTGGCAGCTTGCACGACATCGACAGCTGCTTGGGCTCGAGCACCAAGAAGCAAAACGTCTTCTTCTTGGCCACCTTGAACGCGCTGTGCCCCCAGGGAAAGTCTTCGTGCACCTCGGGAAATTCGAGCGCGGCGGCGCGGAGGTCACGAAAGGCCTTCTTCAGGGGAGCACTCATGCGACCTCACCGCTTACGGCCAGAACCCGTCGACCGACAAGTACCGTTCACCGGTGTCGTAGCAGAAGGTGAGCACCCGGCTCTTCGGCGGCAGCTCGGGCAGCTTTTGCTTCACGGCTTGCAGCGATGCACCCGATGAGACGCCAACGAAGATGCCTTCTTCTTTGGCGGCGCGACGGGCCATCTCGTACGCGTCGGGGGCTTCGACGAGAATCACGCCGTCGAGCAGCTCCTTCTTCAAGTTCTTGGGTATGAACCCGGCCCCGATGCCCTGAATCGGGTGCGGGCTCGGAGCGCCCCCCGAGATCACCGGCGATTTGGTGGGCTCGACCGCGAACACTTTGAGCTGCGGCCACTTGGGCTTGAGCACCTCGGCCAGCGCCGTGATGTGACCACCGGTGCCGACCCCGGTGATGATCGCATCGAGCCCCTGCGGAAAGTCGTTCAAAATCTCGAGCGCGGTGGTGCGCTTGTGCACGTCGATGTTTGCCTGATTCTCGAATTGTTGCGGCGTCCACGAGTTGGGGGTCGAGGCGGCGAGCTCGGCCGCGCGGGCGATCGCGCCTTTCATGCCCTTTTCGCGGGGCGTGAGGTCGAAGGTGGCGCCGTAGGCTGACATCACCCGGCGCCGCTCGAGCGACATCGACTCGGGCATGACCAAAATCAACTTGTAGCCCTTGACCGCCGCCACCATCGCCAGGCCGATGCCGGTGTTGCCCGACGTCGGCTCGATGATCACCGAGTCTTTCTTGAGCAACCCTGACTTCTCGGCGTCTTCGATCATCGCCAGCGCGATGCGGTCTTTGATCGACGCACCGGGGTTGGCGCGCTCGAGCTTGATGTAGACCTCGTAGGCGGGGTCGAACAGGCGGTTCACGCGCACGTGCGGGGTGCGGCCGATGGTGTCGAGAATCGAATTGACGGGCATGTACTCTCCGAGGGGGTTTCCGTTACAACGGATGGATGCATAGTGATAGCGGACGGCCTGAACGAGCGCAACGCCGTTCGACATGCTGCTTGCCTCGAGCGTCACGGTCGGGCAGTTCGGCCGCATGAGAGCTTCGAGCCTGCTGTGCCTGGTGCTGATGTCAGCGTGTGGAGTCGCCGCGCCTACCAGCGACGCAGGGTGCCCGACAGCCACGAAGAGCCCTCCCAACTTGATGATCAACGGAGGCTTCGAGTGCGGAGGCGCCGCTCCCGCCGAGTGGATGGGCGTCAATGGCACGTTGAGCTTCGTCACCACCGGCGCCACCGAAGGCTCGAGGGCGGCGAAGGTGGTGAGCGACGCGAGTGGTACCGGCGGCGTTGGGTCGACCACCCCGGTCGTGGCGAAGACGTCGGGCAAGACGTACTGCATCAACGCCAAGGTCAAGGGCACCGCGGCCGACGTGCGGCTCGAGGTGTTCGGCAGCTTGCTGACCTCGTTCAGCTCGCCGCTGAATTCGCCCGACACGTGGGTGCGGTTGCCGCCGCCGCCCAACGTCGGCCCGCCCACCAATCTCGAGATTCGCGAGCCGGCTGATCAGGCGCTGTACGTCAAGGTGCACGCCCAGGGTGGGGCGGCGGGTGACACGGTCATCGTCGATGACATCGACCTCTGGGAGTCACCCACCGGCAAGTGCGATCAGGTTCGCTAAGGGGCGGTACAAGCCCGGTCGCGCTCATCGGCGACGACCGCCTGCATTCTGGGCGAGCGGGAGGTGGTGACTCCGACGATGCCTGTGGGCGTCGGGCCGGCGACCTCGTCACCCACGAGCTGCTCGGTGCGGCCTTTGACCTCGACGTTGAGCACGGTGCATGCCGAGAGCAGCACCCCACAGCACAGAAATCGAGTCATGGTCCGAATGCTCCTCGCAGTACCTGATCATACCGCTCGATGCCCGCGCTCAATGAGAAGTGCGGCGCGGTGACCTGTCGCCCCCGCTCCAGGGCTTCGGCGCTCAGCTGTGAGGTGGCGATCTGCTCCGCGGCTTGATCAAGCTCACCCTCGCTCACACCGCTCAACACCAACCCCGTGCCCGCGCGCGTCACCCACTGCGCGACCTCGCTGTTGCAGCCGAACTGCACCGGCCTGACCCCCACCGCGAAAAATTCACCCAGCTTGGTCGGCATCGAGGCTCGCTTCGCCGGGCTCTGCGACTCGAGCAACAACATGCCCCAGTGCATCAGGCTCAACCACTCGGGCATCGCGTTGTGATCTGCCTTGGTCACGGTCGTGCGCGACAGGTCGACGCCGAGCTCGACGAGCCGCTGGCGGTACGCCTCGACCTGGCCCGTCAACACCAGCAGGTGCGCTTCGGGCCGCAGCGAATGAACCCGCCGCGCCAGCGCGATGGTCTCGTCGACCAGGTACGAGCGGTTCAGCGAGCCCACGATGCCGATGACCAGCTTGCCCTCCAACGTCTTGCGCACCGCCTCGGGCACCCGCAGACACTGGGCGCTCGGCCGCCGCACGAAGTCGTCGTAGTCAGCACAGGTGGGGATGCAGACGATGGGCCGTTGCCCCACCGGCCCGAGCTTGCCCGAACGAACGTCATCGGCCTGCAGCTCGGTCAGTGACACCACCGCCGCCGCGCGCGAGAAGAATTGGTGCTCGAAGCCCCTCGCGATGCCAGTGCGAATCGGGGTGGTGAACCACCGGCCTTCTTCGAGCCGCTCGTCGAACCAATACGAGCGCGTGTCGAACAGATAGGGCGTGCGGTACGACAGCCACGCCGTCTGCGCCGCGAACGCTCCGTGGTACGCGCGCGCGTGAATCGCGTCGACCCGGCCTCGCTTCACCTCGGTCAGCGTCGTGCTGATCAGCGTTTGCAGGTTGGTGATGGCCGCCCGCGCCGAGCCTGACCAATCATAGGGCTGTGGCAACCACACCACGCCAGCGGCCTCGAGCCGTCGCCGCACCGCGCGCACCGTGTCTTCGCGCTTGAGATCATTCGGCTTCTCGAGAGAGAGCACCCGGTACCGCCAGCCCTTGCGCGCCAGCCCCTCGACCACCCGCAGTACCTGGCTGAACCCGAGCGGCTCGAGCAGACCGTCGGCGGTGACGTACAGCAGAGCGGGCGACATCAGGTCGGTTGGAGCGCCAGTGCTTCGGTCACCACGACCTGCTTCTTCGGCAGCAAGGTCAGCAGCAACACGCCGAAGAACGGCATCATCGGCGCTCGGTAGCGAGACAGCGTGCCCAGGTTCGAGGTCGACAACGCGGTGCCGATCGCCAACACCAGGGTGAAGACCAAACAGAACATCAGCGCCGGAGAAGCCGTGACCTTGTTCACCAGCCCCAGCACGCGGTTTCGACGAAAGACCGCGATGGTCGCCCACAGCACCCAGGTCGTTTCAATCGCGTTGACCGCCTGGAGCGGCTTTCGCACCTCGAAGATGAACGGGCGAAACAGCGCGGTCACCAGCGCGAGCGGGGTGAGCAGCAGCTCTCGGGTCAGGCTGGTTTCGTCTCCGCCCTCGAGCTGAGACTGACCTTCGAGCAGATAGTTCGAGTCGCCCTCGACGTGCGACGACACCCGGCGCTGCGAGGCCATCGAGGCCGCGAGCCCGCTCTCGACCCGCTTGGTCAAGAAGCGCTCGGCGACCGTGAAGAGCAGCATGCCGCCGATGAGGCCGACCAACAGGTAGCCCGGCTTGATGGCCATCGAGCCTCGGCCTCGTACCACGCGCGCCCAGATGACCCAGAGCGCGGCAGCCCCGGCGAAGGCCAGCAGCACGTAGGCTTTGATCAACGCGACCCCGGTTGCACCCAGCGCGACGAACAGCGCGCCGCGAAAGTTGCGGCCCTGAATGATGTACCGCACCCCGAGAAACAGCGGCCCCAGCGCGATCATCACGATCGGCTCTTTGAGCAACGCCGAGGTCCAGAAGATGGCGGTGGGCATCAGCATCACGCCGATCATCACTGCCCTGCGTTGCTCGGGCGCGAACTCAGGCGCGAGCGCCCGGTAGATGAACGTCTTCGAAATGTACGACAGCACGGCGATGACCAGCGTCGCGCCGTAGAACGAATTGGCCAGCAAGAACATCAGGTACGACGCCAGCATCAGCATCGTGCCGGTCGAGCCGCCGCCAAGCGTTTCGAACGGCAGTCGCGCGTCGGGCCGCTGCAACAACATCTTCACCGTCTCGGGGAAAATGCCTTCGAAGTCGTACCGCATCGCCTCCGCCACGGGGATGCCGAAGTCGCGGTAGTTCATCATGTCGCCGCCCTCGTAGTAGTAGGCGTAGACGAGAATCTGGGCGAAGGCGCTGAAGACGTGCGCGATGAACGACGCGTTGAGCAGGCGCTGCTCGTGCTGCTCGAAGCCGCGCAAGACGACGAAATGAATGCCGAGCCCGACCATCAACACTATCGGCGCGACGATGAAGTCTTCCATTTTGGCGAGTTCGTGCCCTTCGCCCTGCCCCTTATTCGACCTTTGGGTGTCTTTTCCACTCGGGTGAGGTGTAAGCCCCCTCCCTGTGTGTGGAATTGCTGGAGTTCTCTACCGCGACGGCCATCGGCCCCTCGAGCAGACCCTCGCCGCGATGGCCCAAACCATCGCCCACCGGGGCCCTGACGGGCAGGGCGTTCAGGCGTTTGCGCACGGGTGCGGCCTCGCCCACCGGCGCCTCGCGATCATCGATTTGAGCCCCAACGCCGCTCAACCGATGTCGGCGGCCGACGGCACGCTCTGGGTCGCCTTCAACGGAGAGATCTACAATTACCGTGAGCTGCGAACGCAGCTCGAGCAGCTCGGCCATGCCTTTCGCACCCACAGCGACACCGAGGTCATTCTCGAGGCCTACCTGCAGTGGGGCACCGGCGCCTTCGCGCGCCTCGACGGCATGTTCGCCCTCGCCCTGTGGGACACCCGCTCGAGCACGCTGACCCTCGCCCGCGACCGCACCGGCAAAAAGCCGCTGTACGTCTACCAAGACTCCGAGAAGGTCGTCTTCGGCTCAGAAATCAAAGCGATTCTCGCCCACCCCGGCATCGACACCCGCGCCAACCCCGAGGCGGTGCCGCAGTTTCTCTCGCACGGCTACGTGCCCACGCCGGCCACCTTCTATGCCCGCATTCGCAAGCTGCCTCCTGCGTGCTTCGAGACACTCACCGCCGCGAGTCGTGAGCCGAACCAGACCGAGTACTGGGACTTTCCCCTCGGGCCGGAGCGGGTGATTCGCACCGCTGATCAGCTCGCCGAGGCCGAAGCCACCGTGCGTGAGCTCTTCACCGCCGCGGTCAAGCGACGGCTGATCGCCGACGTGCCGCTGGGCGCGTTTCTCTCTGGAGGCATCGACTCGACCCTGGTGGTCGCGGTGATGTCGCAGCTCGCCTCGAAGCCGGTGAAGACGTTCAGCATCGGGTTCGAAGGGGCTCCCGATTTCGACGAGACCAAGTACGCGCGCATCGTGGCCGAGCGCTACCGCACCGAGCACACCGAGTTCAAAGTCAAACCCGAGAGCTTTGGGCTGATCGACAGCCTGGCCTGGCACTACGACGAGCCCTTCGCCGACGCGAGCGCCATACCCACCTACCTGGTCTCGAAGCTCACCCGCGAGGCCGGCTGCACCGTGGCGTTGACTGGCGACGGCGGCGACGAGGTCTTCGCGGGGTACTCGCGCTTCATCGCGGCGACCCAGGCCGAGCACGTGCCCAAGCCGATTCGCAGCCTCACGCGCCGGTTGCTCGAGCCGGTGCCCAAGCTCGGCCAGCGCACCGCCATGCTCGAGCGCAGCCGCCGGTTCGCGCTCAACGCCTCGCGTGAATTGCCCGAACGCCTCCGCGGGTGGATCTCGATTTTCTCGGTCTCAGAAGTGCGCGCGCTGTTGAGCGAGCACGAGTCGCGCTACGCCACCACCGCGCTGATCGGCGAGACCTACGAGAAGCACTTTCGCAGGGCTCGCGAGGCCGGCGCCGACACCTTGAACCAGGTGCTCTACGCCAACGCGAAGACCTACCTCCTCGACGACCTCAACGTGAAGGTCGACCGGGCCTCGATGGCGGTGGGGCTCGAGAGCCGCTCGCCGTTTCTCGACACCGCGTTGATGAGCTACGCGTTCACGTTGCCCGGTCACGTGAAGATCAAAGGCCGCGAGACCAAGTGGCTGCTCAAGCGCGCGATGAGAGACCTGCTGCCCGATGAGGTCGTCAACCGCCCGAAGATGGGCTTCGGCGTGCCGATCAGCCGCTGGGTCGAGCTCAACCCCGAGCGGGTGGGCACCCACCTGGCCCAGCTGCGAAATCAGCCCGACGCGACTGATCTGCAGAAGTGGGCGCTGCTTCAGCTGGCCCGGCTGGGCTGATCTCCCGCGCTGCCGTCGGCGAGAAGCTTGGCGTCGGTCTCGAACAGCTTCTCGAGCTCGTGCCGGTACTCCGAGTCGGCCAGCAGCACGCCGGCCAAGAACGCACCGAGGGTGGCCGAGAGGCCGATCGCCTCCATCAGCAGTGCGGGGCCGGTGACCACCAGCAGGGCGCTCGCGGTGAACATCTCAGGCACGTGCAACCCGTCGATGGCCTTGAGCGCGGGGCGCAACACGACGCGGCTGGCGACCACCATCGCCGCGAAGGTGGCGATGACCTTGATCACCCCCAGGCCAGACGCCTCCTGGCTCTGCCCCGCCAACACCGGCACAAGCGCCAGAAACGGTATCGCCGCCACGTCTTGAAAGAGCAGAATGCCGAACGCGGTGCGCCCGTGCTGCGAGGCGAGCTGGTTTCGCTCGGCCAGCGCCTGCACCGCCAGCGCGGTCGACGAGAGCGAGAGCGCGAAGGCCGTCACCGCTCAGGGGTGGGGCGGGCAGGCCTTGACGCGCTTCATCAGAAACGGCCGGTAGCCTCCGGTACCGCAGACCGTCGTTTCAGAACCGGTGGTGCAGTACATGTCACCGCCGAACGAAGCGACTCGCAGTGTCGTTCGCTCGAGCGCGACCTGAATGCCGGTGGCCGATTGGGTGATTTGGTCGCCGAACGTGGTCACCTGGTGGCGCCAGAACGGCAGGTCTTTCGTCTTCGCCTGGAGCCCCTGCAAATAGAGCCCCGGCTGAAAGATGACATCACTGCCGCTGCTCGGTGCCGCTGCCTCGAGCACTGACAGCGCGGGCCCGCCATGACTGGGTGCGTAGCGGCTCAGCGTGAGCTGGCCGTCGGTGGCCTCGGGGCCTTCGGCAATCCAATACGAGATGGCTTGCGCTCTCCAGGGCGTCGACGGGCTGAGCTTTTCGAACACGAAGCAGGCCCGGTACACGTTCGGCACCTCGCCGTACCAGGCGCCTTCGAGGTCGGCGAAGAGGTCTTTGGTGGAAAGCTCACTCTGCTGCGTCGCGGGGTCTTGCCCTTCATTCGCGGCGGGCGCGGTCCCGCAGCCACTGAGCATCACCACTGCGGAGAACGCAGAAATCGAAATGACAAATCTCGTCACGGGTCAAGGCTCCTGGGGAAGAGGAAGCGCGCGTCGACAGCAAGGACGAGGCCAGGTGGCTCCCTGCGGAGTCGCTCGGGGCAGGCCGCTGATTTCTGACGTGGGTGACGAATTTTCGTCGAATGTGCAGCTACGGCGCGAGCATCACCCAGCCCATCGGAGGCACGCTGACCTTCACCCGGCCATCGCCGCCGGCGAAGGTGTCTGAAGCGCGGCCCGAGTAGTCGTGCAACGTGGTGTTGCGCCAGCCGCTGTCGACCCACACATCGACCCAGTGGTCGGTCTGGTTGAAGCCGGCGAGCAGGCTGCGGTCGCGCTCGAAGACCAAGACATCGTGTGAGGCGAAGCGGCTCACGTACGCGCCGTTGGCCTTGTGGTTGTGAACCCAGACCAGGTTGCGAATGTCGGGGTCGTCGATGGTGCTCGAGAAATAGAACGGGTACCCCGGGTAGGCCGAGATGAACGCGTAGGCCAGCGCACGATTTGGTGGCGCGCCGACGTCGTGGTTCTCGACGAAGGTGACGGCGGCTCCGGCGTTGCGCATCACGAAGCCGCGCCCATCGAGCGAGCCCAGGTCGCCGCCGAAGCGAAATGCGGAGGTGATGGCGTCGTACAAGTTGTAGTCGGTGACCGCCATGCCGGTGTCGGCGTATTGCTGCAGCTCATCCAAGTTCGCCGAGTAGACCTCGCCGTAGTTGAACTTGTGCCAGCCGTTCACGTTGCCGACGATGTGGTCTTTCCAATACCAGAGCGGCACGTGCTTCGCCGCGTCCCACCGAAAGCCGTCGAAGCCGAAGTTGCTCGACTTGACTACGAAGTTCCACAGCTGGCCGCGCACGTAGGCTGACTCTTGCGCGAGGTCGTTGAGGCCGAACAGATCGTGCGTCTCGCGGTTGCCGAAGTCGTTCCAATCGGTGATGCCGCCGTTGTGGTGAAAGTCGTTCCACCCAAAGTGCGGGTAGACGTAGTTGCCCGGGCACATGTGGTTGAGCGGCATGTCGGCGTAGATGTTGATGTTGTAGAAGTGCGCGGTGCCGATGAGCCAGCCCAGGTCGCTCTCGCTGCCGAAGCCGCTGTTGAAGTTGTCGAAGTCGTACGGGTCGTAGCCCGCGCTGAACTCGCCCGCGCAGGTCGCCATGTGCGGGCTGACCAAGATGGTGGTGAACCCCATGTCTCGAATGCGGCCCAGGTTCGCCATGATGTCTTGCCACTTCCACCGGTAGAGCTGAACGGCGCTGCCGTTTTCTCCGAAGCCGAGGCGCTTGGTGCTGGTGGCGGTGGCCGTGGTGGCGTCGTCGACAGCCGGTTGATCAACGGGCTCGCTGCACGCGCCGCTGATCAGCACCGACATCATGAGGCCCAACGCGCGCGACTTCATCTCGAGCGACTGACTTAGTCGCGTCGTCACGCAGCCGCCATGGGGAGGCCGGCGGTTTCTGCAATGAAATCATCTCCGTCTGAAAAGCAGACACCACACTGGAGTGTCGAAGTCTCAGCTCAGTCGCAAAGTGTCACGTCGCATTGCTTCTACTCGCACGAGGGCTTCTGGGCGAAGAGCTGCATGTACGCGTCGGCGTCTTTGACGCCTTTGCACCGAGCCGAGTCGTACGCCTCAATGCACTTCTTGGGGCAGCAGAAATTGGGCTCGAGCCACGGTTTTTGGCTCGCACAGACCGGAACACTCGCCATGCAGTCATCGAGCTGCCGCCCATTCTTCGGGTCGAAACAGTCGGTCACCAGGCTTGAGCACTCCGCGAATGCCGAGAACCCGTCTGGTGCGCGGTCGACATCGACCACCAGCGCACCGCCAGCGAGAGCCATCAACATCCGCATGCCGGCATCGTTCTTGCGCAGCGCCTCGGCGAACTGCTTCAGCTTGGCCTGCTCGCCGGCGCGGCTCTTGACCACCACCGGCACCTTCTTGCCCTCGAAGCACGGCTTGCCGGCCGCCACGACCAGCGGCGAGAGCACCACCACTCCGAGCAGCCACCTCACTCTTGTCTCTTATCGAGCGGAATCGACGGGCCCAGATTTCGACCGTTCTTGATGAGCTCAGGCCCATCGGCTTTCGGCGTCGCCACCTCGGGCTCGGCGCGGCCAAATCGATAGGCCACCGCCGCGTTCACACCACCGCCTTGCCCGGCACCCGTCACCCGAATCACCACATCGCCCACCGGCATCTGCGCGTACGTGAGCTCGACCGGCTCGGTCACTTCATCGGCCGACGAATTCGCAGGCACCTCGAACGAGCTGCGCCCAATCGTCATCTTCGCGATGGCGGGCGCCTCGATGCGCACGCTCAGCGCCACCGGCATCGGCGCGAAGCGCTTGATGTGCGCCATCAACCGCACCCTGGTGCTCGAGAGCTCGAGCTGCTCCCAGGTCACCACCATCGGCGCTTGCACCCGTGACGCCGCGGTACCGCTGTCAGGCCCCGGCGTCGACTTCGCGCAGGCCGAGATGATCAACACCGAAAAAACAGCACGCATCATTGGCAAACTCCGTTCGAGCACGTCGTCGTGCAGACTGAGCAATCGACGCCGCCGGTGCCACACGCGCTCGCGGTGGTACCCGGCATGCACTGACCGCCCGATGATTTGCAGCCGTAACAAAAGCCGCTCCGGCACGTCGGAGTCGCGCTCTTATACGGGTAATAGGTGGTCGGGTCGGCCGCGGCATCGACGAACGACGCCGCCATGCCGTCACACCGCAGCGCATCGAACAGGTCGCCCAGGTGCAGCGACGGCTCACGCGTGTCGACGATGTTCTTCTTCGTGCCCTGCGAATCGACCGTCCACGTGTGGCGGGTATAGCCACTGGGCCACGGCGACGTATTCAGGTGCTGCGAGCCCAGCGCGTTGTGAATCTGCCCCAGGCCCGATGGCGCCGAGGTCGACACGTTGAACAGCATCGCCGCCACGTCGTTCTCGTCAATCTGCTGCAGCATGCCGCTCGACGCCGTGGTGCGGCCGATCAACATCTGCGCGCTCGCGCCGGGGAAATACTGACGCGAGCTCAAGTCGAACCAGAACATGCCTCCGCCCTGCCGGTCGTAATACACCGCGTCTGCGCGCACCGCCGAGCTGTGAAAGGTGGCAAACCCCTCTGACCATGCCTGCCCGGGAAAGGTCTTCACCCCGGTGTAATGCGCGCCGCCTTCATTCGGCGAAGTGCCGTAGCTCGCCATCGCCCAGTGACCCATCTCGTGCGCGATGACCGCGTCGCCCCAGTAGGCCTGATCAGCCGAGCCGCCGCCGATGAAGAGCTGGGTGCTGATGCCGTTGATCGGGTAGTCGAGAAAGCAGGCCCCGCAGTCCCACTCCACGTTGAGGCCGAACCAGATCACCACGTCTTTGCCGCCCGTGGCCTGATGCAGCGCCTTGTCTTTTACGTACGAGGCCTGAATGCCGTCGAACAAATTGAGTGCCCCCGAGCCTTGCGCGGTGGTGACCGTGGTGGTGCCGCCATTCGAGAGGCCCGAGACGGCGGCAGACCAGCTCCACAGCCGCGGCTTGCTGACATCGCCACCGGCCGGGTACGAGCCCGACGCGAACTGGGGGTCGGTGAGCTGATACCGAATGCCCAGCCCGTCACCGCCGACCGCGACGAAGTTGATTCGGTCGGTGCTGCTCGGAGTCTTCGCCACCTTCACGCTGTACTGCCCACCGTCATTCGTGCTCACGATGTCGATGATCTCGAGCGTCGCGCCGGTGCCAGTGGTCGACCAGACCGACACGTTCTTCGCCACCTGCGCAGTGGTCGTCGTCGACCAGTCGGGCGAGAAGAACTGCTTGTCGATGATCGGCAGCCGGGCCTCGTACTTGAGCGTGCCCGTCAAGGTGACCGTCGCCGCCGCCGGAGCGCAATACGCCCCCAGTGACCCCGCTTTGCACGTGCCAGGGCTGCAGCTCGTCGCCGCACCCCAGGTGCCGTCGGTGCCACACACTTCGATACCCGCCGCCACGCAGCGCGCATCACCCGGCGCACAGCCGGTGCTCGCCGCCACGCAGCTGGCCGCGGTGCCCGTCAACTGGCAGGTCGCCGAACCGGTGCAGGCATAGGTCTTGACCATGCTGCCGCCCGCGCCGGTGCTCACCGAGCAGAACTGCACCACGGTCGAGGTCAGGCATTCGCCGCTGGTCGTGACGCCCTGGCACGCATCGCCCGCGTCGGCGGTGCCGCCAGTGCTCGTCTTCTGACAGCTGCGCAGCGTCGGGTTGCACACCAGGCCCAGCACCGAGCAGTCGGTGCACGAGCCCCCCAGCGGGCCGCAGGCCTTGTCGGTCGGGCTGAGCGGAGCGCGCTTGCACTGCCCATCGGCGCAGCACCCATCGGTGCAGTTCGCCGCGTTGCAGCCCGCCAACACCACACATTGAAAGGATTCATCGCACTTCTTCCCACTCCCGCAGTCGACGCAGGCGGCCCCGGCCGTGCCGCAGGCGCTCGCGGTTGCCGCGGTGATGCACGTCTGCGCGTTGAGGCAGCACCCGGTGCAGGTGTCTTTCGAGCAGACGAAGCCTCCGTCTGATCCACCCCCGCCGCCTGGCATGCAGACCGCGGCGCCGGTCGCGCTCGAGCAGCTCGAACAGGTCTTGGTGGTCTGCCAGGTGCCGGTACCGCAGGTCAGCAGCGCCGAGGGCGCGGCCTGGCACAGCGTGTTGTTCTCAGCCCAAGGGGGGCAGGCTTGACCCGCCTTCGCCGCCGTCAGGTCGCAGAAGGTGCCGGTGCTGGTATCGGTGCAGCCGGTCGGGCCTCCGCAGGGTATCGAGGCCCACTTGCCGCCCACGCAGGCGAGCACATTGGCCGCGCTCTCGCAGGCGATGGCGTCGGTGGCCGTGCAGGCTTCGCCCACTTTCTTACCGCCGCCACAGCCAATCAGGGCGACGAGCGCACACCCTGCCACAACACATAAAATTCGCATCGCGAATGAACTCACCACAATCTTTCAGCTTCCGTCACAATGGAATAGGAAGTCACAGTCGAAGCGGTGGTTTCTGTAACCTTACGATCGGGCAAGGCACCCTGGTGATGACGCAACAGACCCAGAAGCCAACCAGCCCGCCGCCCGCGGGGTTTCGTGTTCTGATCGTCGAAGACAACCCGCACATCATCGAGATGTACAGCTACGTGCTCAAGAAGCTGGCCGCCAATGAGCTCAAAGGCACCACGCCCCTCGAGGTGCACTTCGCCGCCGACGGGCACGCCGCGCTGGCGATGCTCAACGACGCCGCGTTCTCGCTGGTGATGACCGACCTCTACATGCCCGTGATGGACGGGTTTCAGCTGGTCGAAAAGATGCGAGCCGAGGCGGCCTTCAAGACCATACCGGTGGTGGCGATTTCAGCCGGCGGCCTCGACGCTCGCGAGCGGGCCCTCAAGGTCGGCGCGAATATTTACCTCAAGAAGCCCGTGCGGTTCGCCGAAGTGATGGACACTGTGAAACAGCTGCTCCGAATTTCTTAAAAAAAAGACACCAACGACCAATGACCCGAGACAAAGTCAGCGGTGACGCGCTCTTCATTCTCAAGAGCCTCAAAGACAACACGCGCCAGGGGCGTTCGAACAAGCTCGCCGAGGTCAAGCAGTCGCTCGAGAACAGCGTTTCGCTCGAGTTCGACAGCTACTTCTTCTTTCTGCGCAAATTTCACTACATCGCGATGGACCGGGAGGCTCAGCTCAAGCTGACCGATCAAGGCGAGCGCGTCGTCGAGGGCGACTTCATCGACAAGTTCACCTCAGAGGTGAGCGAGTTCTTCGCCGAGCAAATCGCGCCGCAGAGCGAAGAGGTCGACATGGGCGGCACGGGCGAGACCATGCTCGACATGTCGGGCGGGGCCCGCCCACCTCCGCCGCCCCCCAACAACAATGACCTGCTGAACGAGGAAAAGCCGATGGCTCCCGTCCCTCCGCCGCCGCCTGCGCCGCGCGCGCCCGTGTCTCGAAAACCCGCCGCCGCTGCTGAAGAAGCCGCGCCCGCGGTGCCTCCCGCTCCCACCCACCTCCCTCAACTCACGGCTCCTGAAATGCGCCAATCCGGCTCCGGCATCCCTTCTGCTCCAGCGCCGCTGCCGTTGACCGCGGCGGTCTCGTCTTCTCCCTCGTCGATCGCCGCCGCCGGCAAAGGCCAAGACCTCGACCCGCGTTACCAGAAGGCTGATCAAATCGGCCAGGGCCCGCTGGGCACCGTCTTCAAGGGCAAGCACAACGCGCTGCAGATCGACGTGTGCGTCAAAGAGCTCAAAGACATCTTCGGGTATTTCTCGTTCTTGCAGCGCGGAGAAGTCATCAAGCGGCTCAAGAAAGAGCTGTGCGCGCAGGCCAACGTTCGCCACCCCGGCATCGTCAGCATCACCGATCAGAACACCGACGTGGCCAGGCCCTACTTCGTGATGGAGCTGTGCAAGGGCAGCCTCCGCGAGAAGCTCGACGCCGCGGCGGGCAAGGGCATCCCCGTGCCTCAGGCGATTCGCTACTTCTTGCAGCTCGCATACGCCCTGCGCGCCGCCCACCAGCAGGGCCTGACGCACCACAACGTCAAGCCCGAGAACGTGCTGTTCGACGCGTACGGCAACGTCAAATTGAGCGATTTCGGCCTCTCGCGCGTCATCGAGGTCGACGCCAGCAAGGGCATGCCCCAGGTCTTCGTCGGCACCGGCGGCATGGCCTACATGAGCCCCGAGACCATGGCGCGCAGCAAAGACGCCGGGCCCGCGAGCGACGTGTACGCCCTGGGCATCTTGCTCTACGAGATGTTGACCGGTCAGCTGCCCGGGCGACGCTCCCCCCTGCCCAGTGAAATCAACGCCGAAGCGCCGTCGAAGCTCGACCCGATCTTCGACAAGATGACCAAAGACCGCAAAGAGAGCCGGTACCCCGACTTCGAGGCCACGCTCGACGATTTCTACAACGCGTTCAGCACCAAAGAATATCTGGTCAAGGGTGACCTGCTGCTCTGGAGCGAGACGACGTAGGTCAGTGTATGGACAATGCCTCTACTGACAGAGCGCACTGAAGCTTTCTAGAGTCGCCAGGTTCTGGTCGCCGGGCCTGGAGCGGCTTTTTCCCCTTGAGGTGGTTCGTGATCAGTCATTTGGCGCAACGCCTCACGTTGGTGGGCCTGCTCGTCGTTGTGAGTCTGGGCGCCGGTGAGGCGCGGGCCCAGTTCGATGGCCTCGACCTCACCGAGCCGACCCCTGCTCCGAAGAAGAATGACAAGCCCGCGGCGCCGAAGAAGGCCGCTGAGCCCAAGAAGGCCGACGCTCCGGTGGCCGCGCCTGCGCCCGCAGCTGCTGAGAAATCGCTCGAGCTCGACCTCTCGACCACCGCCGATGTGAAGGGCGTGCTGATCCTGCCTCCAATCGTCAAGGTGACCAGCTCGACCGGCGGCTTCAGCGGTTTCGACACCAAGAAAGTGTCTGAGCGCTTCGACCTCGTCGCGCACAAGCGCCTGGTGGCCGCGTTCGAAAAGCAGCTCGAGGGCAAGGTCGTGCCGGCTGATCTGACCCAGTCGGTGTTGGTCAAAGAAGGCCTCACGCCGGCCGCGGTGCGCACGCCCGCCGGGTTGCAGAAGCTCGCGAAGGCCACCAACGTTGCGTACATGGTGCAGACCGAGCTGACCAAGACCGGCGCGCTCGCTGGCGTCATCTACGACTCGACGGGCAAGCAGCAGGGGCAGTCGAGCTTCGTCAACAACGCGGCGGGCATCACGCAGAAGCACGCCGATGACATGGCGGCGTATGTGTCGAAAGAAATCGCCACCGTCTCGAAGGCCGCTGCCGTCGCCGCCGCGGCTGCTGCGGCCGCTGCGACGCCGGTCAAAGAGGCACCGCTGCCGCCTCCAGAAGACGACGTGCAAGAGGCGCCGGCTGCGTTCGAGGTCGAAGCCAAGACCACCTTCTTCAACCCCGACCCGTCGAAGCCCCGCTTGACCGTCGCGGTGGGCCCCGGCGCGGTCGCCCGCTCGTTCACGCTCTCGGGAGACAAGGCCGCGTCATTGGCAGAGCTGCGCAGCGGCACCATCGTGGGCCTGGGCGTGTATGCGCAGGTCAGCCCCCTGCAGTTCATCGCCGCGACCGCCGGCAAGCGCTGGTCAGACTTGGAGCTCGAGGTGAACTGGCGTCGCGCGTTCGTCAGCGCCAAGGGTACCCAGGGCAGCGTCGAAGGGCAGACCTGCTCGGTCGCCGATGATGACCTCCAGCTGCGCGGCACCTACCGGTACAAGCTGGGCGACGGCTATCTGCCCTCCGTGGGCGTCGGCGGCGGCTACAGCCAAGAACGCACCGTCTTCGCGTGTGACTTGCCCGTCTTGAGCACCTCGTACCGTGGCGCCGATGTGCAGCTGCGCGTTCGCCAGCCGCTCTACAAAGACATGGTCTCGCTCGACCTCGCGGTCGGGCCGCGCTTCTTGTTTTCGGGGCCGTCTGCCACCCCTGGGTTCAGCATCGGCGGCGAATTGTGGGTCGAGGCCAAGCCGGTCTCGTACTTGTTTGGCCGGGTCGGTGGTCGGGTCTCGCGGTTGCAAGTGTCTGACGGCACGGCGCTGACCGTGGTCGACACACGAATGTTCTTCGCTCTTGAAGTCGGGGCTTATTTCTAATGCGTATTTCTCCCTACCTCGTCGCGGCCCTGGTGTCGGTGTCGTCGGTGTCGGCGTATGCCTCGTGTAACCTCAGCAACCCAAGCGACCCCGAGAACGACTGCGACGGCGACGGTTGCAAGATTGGCGCGGGCGGAGCGCTCGACTGCAACGACAGCCCCGACGGCGGTATCAAGCAGCACAGCGATACCTGCGTGACGGCGAACGTGCCGAACACAGAAGTGTGCGACGGCATCGACAACAACTGCAGCGGGGCGACCGACGAGGGTGACCCAGGTGGTGGCGCGGCGTGCAGCGTGTCGGGCGCGAAGGGCATCTGCATTCCCGGCGTATTGCATTGCGTCGCCGGAGCAGTGAAGTGCGTCGCGAACACTGGCCCGCAGACTGAGACCTGCGACGGGTTGGACAATGACTGCGACGGGCTCGTCGACGAAGACCCGGTCGATTCGGCGAAGAAAATCAACAACACCTGCTTCAGCGGCCCCGGCACCGCCGGCGTCGGGTTGTGCAAGAGCGGCGTGTCGACCTGCAACGCCGCCGTTGGCTCGGGTACTTCGAGCTTCACCGGCTGTATCGGCGAAGTGGTGGCGACCAACCCACCGGCCAACCCCGAGAGCGGGGCTTCGCTGTGTGACGGCCTCGACAATGACTGCGACGGCACCGCCGATGACGGCAACCCCGGTGGTGGCGCGGCGTGCAGCACGGGCCTCATGGGCGTGTGCGCGGCGGGTACTCAGACCTGCCACGGCGCGATGGGCGTCAAGTGCGACCAGAACACCACCTCGAGCGGAGAAGTCTGCGACGGCCTCGACAACGACTGCGACGGCAGCTTCGACGAGAACGCCAGCAACAGCGGCAAGCTCACCGGCAGCTGTTACACCGGCGCCAACGGCACCGCGGGCGTGGGCCCTTGCAAGACCGGTCTCGCGCTGTGCGATGCGACCGCGGGCGCGGGCAGCGCGCACTACGACAGCACGTGTACGGGCCAGGTCACTCCGGTGGCTGAGATCTGCGACACCGTCGACAACGACTGCAACGGCGTGCTCAACAACGGCAACCCCGGCGGCGGCGCGGCCTGCGCGTCGGGCAAGCCCGGCATCTGCGGGCCCGGTAAACAGACGTGCAACTCCGGAGGTACCTACACCTGCGTCGAGAACATCGCAGTGGGCAGCCAGGCCGAGATTTGCGATGCGCAAGACAACGACTGCGACGGGCAGACCGATGAGCAGGGCACCAGCGCGACGCAGAAACTGGTGAGGAGCTGCTTCGACGGCCCCGGCACCGCGGGCACGGGTATCTGCAAAAATGGTCAGCAAGCGTGCAACGCCACCGTCGTGGGCATGGCGAGCTACACCGCGTGCAGCCAGTGTGGAGCGACGACTTGCACCACCCAGGTGGTGGCCGAGAGCCCGCCGGCCAGCAATGAGCTGCTCTGCGACAACCGCGACGAAGACTGCGATGGCACCAAAGATGACGGCTTCAACCTCGGAGCGATGTGCACGGTCGTGCCCGCCGGCACCGGTATCTGTGCTTTTGGCACCAACGTGTGCAAGGCCGACAAGAGTGGCACGAGCTGCCAGGCCAATACGCCCGTCGCTGAGAGCTGCAACGGCCTCGACGACAACTGCAACGGCAGCGCCGATGAGGGTGACCCGGGTGGCGGCGGGGTGTGCAACACGGGGCTCAGCGGCGTCTGCGCTCCCGGCGTGAATCACTGCACCATCGTCGGCGGCGTGAGCGCCGTGCGCTGCATTCAGAACGTGATGTCGAGCGCAGAAATCTGCGACGGCCTCGACAACAACTGCAATGGCCGGGTCGATGAGAACATCACCGGCGGCGGCATTGGCAATGCGTGCGATACCGGCAAGGTCGGCGAGTGCCAGGCGGGCACGCTGCAATGCCAGGGCACGCTCGGCATCGTCTGTGTGCAGAACACCGCGTCGACCGCTGAGATCTGCGACAACAAAGACAACAACTGCAACGGGCAGACTGACGAAGGCGCTCCCGCGCGCAAGTGCTACACCGGCCCCGCCAGCACCCACGGCGGCACCTGCCCCGGCCCGACCTGCGTCAACGTCGGCGAGTGTAAAATCGGCCTCGAGGCGTGTGACGGCATGGGCGGCTATGTCGGCACCTGCGTCGGCGAGAAGGGCCCGACCGCCGAGGTCTGTGACGGCAAAGACAACGACTGCAACGGCAGCAACGACAACGGCCTCAGCTTCGACGTCGACAACGACATGTCGAAGGCCTGCGGCGGCTGCAACGTGCCCGCGGCGCCTGGCTGCGACTGCAACGACAACGACGCGACCATCAAGCCCACCGCGGTCGAGATCTGCGACGCCATCGACAACAACTGCAATGGCAAGACCGACGAGAACAGCAGCGGCACGGTGATCACCCGCAACTGCTACAGCGGCCCCGCCAACACCCCCGGCAAGGGCACCTGCGTGGCCGGCAATCAGAGCTGCAACGCGACCACGGCCGGAGTCGAGTCGTACACGGCTTGCATCGGCGAAGTGAAGCCCACCAACCCGCCCGACGCTGGCGAAGTGTTCTGCAACGGCCTCGACGATGACTGCGACGGAGTCAAAGACGACGGGT
>JANLPS010000470.1:0-21586 GCA_031367385.1 Archangium sp.
GTACACGTCGCTCACCGCGCCGTTGAGCCGAACGGTCAGGGTCTGGTCTCCCGGCACGACGATCGGCCGCTGGGTCAGCGCGTGTGGGCAGATGGGCGTGACCACCACGCAGTCAATCGACGGGTGAATGATCGGCCCGCCCGCTGAGAGCGAGTAGGCCGTCGAACCCGTCGGCGTGGCGAAGATGACTCCGTCGGCTTTGAAGGTGGCCATGAACGCCGAGTCGAGAAACGTCTCGAGGTCGGTGATGCGGGCCAGCGCCGACTTGTTGATCACCACGTCGTTGAGCACCTCGTGCGAGAGCAACAGCTTCTCGTGACGGTACAGCCGGCAGCTGAGCTTCATGCGCGAGTCGATGCGCGCCCTCGAGGCCAGCACCGCATCGAGCGCCCCGAACACCTCCATCGCGGGGATCTCGGTCATGAAGCCCAGCGAGCCCAGGTTGATGCCCAGAATCGGAGTCGGCCGCCCTTTGAGCACCCGCGCGGCATGAATCAAGGTGCCATCGCCCCCCAACACGATCACCAGCTCGGCCTTCTCGCACAGCTCGTCGTCGGTCGACGCCGGCCACCCGAGCTGCTCGCCGAAGTGGGCCTCGACCAACCAGGTCAACGCCGGGTAGCGCTCCCGCAGCTGCTTCGCCAGCGCGGCGGCTTCGGGTTTGTTCGGCTTGGCGACCAGCGCGATGGTTTTCAAATGAGGGGGCTCCGAATAAAGGGGACAGGCTGGTTTAAGTCGCCCGGACCTCGCGGTGAGAAGCTGTGACTTAAACCAGCCTGTCCCTTTTATTCACGGCTTGGTGTCGATCAAGCCTAGCGCGGGCATCTCGTCGGTTGTCTTGCGGCGTGTGGCCATTTCAATCACCACGTCTTTCATTTGACGCGACAAGACCCTGAACATGCCAGCCAGCAGCTCGGGGCGGTCAGACACCAGGTCGAGAAAGTCTCGTCGGTCGATGACCAGGGCGTTGGTGTCAGCGGTCGCAATGACCTCATTGACGCGCGGGGCGCCGTCGAAGAGCGAGGTTTCTCCGAATGACTGCTTCACCTTGAGGGTCAGCACCACCTCGCCGTCGCGGCGGGCTTCGACCTCTCCGTCGCTGATGACGTAGAGCGCGTCACCGGGGTCGCCTTCACCGTAGATGCGCTCGCCTTTGCGAAAGGTCTGTTCGCGGGCCACGGCGGCCACCGCGGCGAGGTCATCGACGTCGCTCTGGGCGAAGATGTCGACGCCTTCGAGGGCAAAGAGTCGCTTCAGGGTCACGTCTCGCATGTCGTCTTCCTGTTCAGGCTCATTCCACACGCCCCACCAGCGCCCCACTTCGCGCGCACAGCTTCGCAGCACCACGTCGTCGACGAAGCAGAGCAGCTCGAGGGCTCCCGCGGCACCGGCCGGGTCTCCGGGGCCTTGGGTTCGATGCGGCACTTCGAGCTGGTCGGCCACCAGGTCGAGCTCTTCGGGCGAGAGCACGTTTTCAACCAGCTCCAACGCCCAGGCCCGGCGCTTGCTCTCGTTGCCGACCAGGTGGGCATGGGCTCGGCGTAGCGCGCGCGGGTCGTGCAGCAGCCCCAGCCACCAGAAGCTGATCTCGAAGTTTTGATCGAGCCGGTCACCCACCACGCGGGTGAGCAGCGAGGCGTCTCCCAGCGAGGCGCGCAGGTCTCGAAACGGCGTAATCAGCAGCGAGGCCACCTCGGCCCGGCGCTCGAGCGCCTCGTACACCGTGGCCGCGTCGACGGTGAGCGTGGGGTGCTCCTCGTGCATGCGGCCCAGCGACACGCCGACTCGGTAGTGCAGCGACGGGTCGTCACGGGAGTTCGAGAACAGCAGCGCCTCGAAGGCCGATTGGGTGCCGATTTCGCGCAGCACGCGGGGCAGCTGGGTGCGCAGCGCGAGCGAGCGATTGCGATCATCGAGGGTGGTCGCCAGCAGGGGCACCACGGGCTCGCCCAACTTGGCCAGCGCCGCACGGGCCACCCGACGCTCGTCACGCCACGACAAGAAGCGAATCAATCGGGGCACGAGCTGCACCAGCCGCGCTTCGCCCACCGAGGCGATCGCCACCCGTCGCACCGTGTTGTCGGAGTCGTCGAGGTACTTTTGCAGCGGCTCGATCACTCGCTCGCCGCCCACCCGGCCCAGCAGCCTTGCGACTTCTCGCCGTTCGGCGACCGGCGCGCGTGGGCCCCGCTTGAGCAGCGTGTCGAGCATGATCTGCGCGTTTTCGTCAGTGCCATCAGAGACTTCGAACATCGCCGCCACCGCCGCCGCGAGCAGCCCGGGGTCGGTGGTGGCGAGCAGCGGAGGCAGCACCACCCTCGCCCGCTCAGGGTGCAGGTGCGCGAGGGCCCAGACCGCCGCGTCTCGGGGCCGGCGCGCCGCCTGGGTGACCATCGCCTCGAGCGTCTCGGCCACGTCATCGAGGCCCAGCCGGTGCGCGAGGGTCACGCCGCGTTCTTGGAGCCGCTCATGCGGGTGCGCTAGCATCGCCTTCACGTGCGGCGCCGTCATGCGATTGGAGTGCTCGAGCAGGTCGACCGCCCGCATCGCCGTCTCAGGTGACGGGGCCGCGAGCATCTCGAGCAGCACCTGCCCTTCGGCGTCATTGAAGCTCGACGCCACGTCGCCCGAGACCCGCGACTGAACTGCCTGAATGTACCGGGGTCGAATGCGCCAGAGCAGAATCGCGATGCCGACGCTCAAGGCGAGCACCAGGGCCAGCACGCCGTTCGCTCCGACCAGGGCGGCGAGGCCGATCAGCAGCACGCCCGCCAGGCCCATGCCGACCTTGCGCAAGAAGCCATCGATGGTGCGCCGGGTGCGATCTCTCGAGGCGTCGGGCAGCGGCGCGTAGAGGAGCTGAATGGCGACCGGGAGCAGTGACCAGCTCGAGGCGCTCTCGAAGAGCTTGAGCACCCAGGCGCTCCACACCGAGCCTTGCGACCAGGCGACCAGCGAGAGCACGCCCATCGTCACGGGGAGCAGCGTCACGTAGGTCAAGATGCCCAGCCGCTTGAGCAGCGCCTCGGCCAGCGCGAACTGAAAGAAGACGCAGAACACCCCCGTCCACAGCTGGTGGGAGGCGAAGAAGTCGGCCATCTGCGGCTCGGCCAGCGCCGCCACCGCGCGCTCGCGAAAGACGAAGTCGGTGAGCTGGGTGATCATCGAGAACCCCAGCACCACACCGGCGATGAGTCGGGCGTAGGGCAGCTCGGTGATCTCTCTCCACTTCGCCTGGGGCGCCGGCGGCATGCGACTCGGAGCGGCGTCGGCACCTTGAAATTGAAAGACCACCGCGCCTGCGAGCAGCATCACGCCGCCAGCCGCGACCAACGAGATGGCCCCGGAGTGCCTCGCGAGCACCTGCGCGCTCAAGCCCCCGAAGATGGCCCCACCCATGCCGACCCCGTTGATGGTGGTGAAGGCGCGGCGGGCTTCGCGGGCGTCGAAGGCCTCTCCGGCGGTGCTCCAGAACGAGAGCGAGAGCTGGGTCGCCAAGGCTTCGGCGAAGAGGTAGGCGAAGAGTGAGGCGCCGGGCACCTCGAAGTACACCGCCGATGCGAAGAGGAGCGCCAGGACGCTGCCGATGATGGCCAGGCGACCGGGAGTCTGCCGCAGCACGGGCTGAATCGCGGTGAGCGCGGCGAAGCTGCCGGTGATGATCGCCGCCGCCAGGTACAGCCACGGCAAGGCCTCAGACGAGAAGCGCGAGAGCACCAGGGCGTTGGTGCCCGGCTTGAGCATCGCCACCGAGGCGATCAGAAAAAATTGAAACGCCGCGAGGGGCCACACCCGGGCGACCCACGTTCTCGAAAGGTTCATTCAGCGGTGAAAGAGAGGTCGGCCTTGCCCAACGCCGAGGCCGCGCGAAAGGTCAGCGCCTCGCCTTGGGCCAGCGCCACTTTGGCGAAGCGCACGCGGTAGCCGACCCAGAAGCTCTCCATGTACGAGTAGGTCGACCGCAGCTCGACGTTGGTGCGCCCGAGCCGCTCGACCGACAACGGCTTGAGCTCTTCACCGTGCACCAGCAGCGCCAGGCGCCACATCGACGAGGCGCGATCGAAGTCATCGAAGTGCGAGTCATTGACGTGCACCGCGAGAAAGAACTCGGTGCCCTCGGCGAGCTTCTTGTTCTCGCTCTCGAGCAGGTCGGTGCGTTCGGCGGGCGGCAGTGACTTGAAGATGGTTTGCCGCTCGACCTTGGCCAGCACGAACTGCGGCGATTGCCAGGTGACGTAGAAGAACGCGCGGGTGTTGAGGTTGTCGTAGATGCCCTCATGCCGCGTGTACTGCTCGAGAAGCTGTTGGTATTTCGCCTCGGCGGCTGAATCGTCGACCGCGGGCGGCGCGTCTCCGGGCACGTGGGGCACCCGGCCGGTGGCGCACGCAGCCAGCACCAGCAGTGCCGCGACTGCCCGTCTCACTTGGGGAAGTCTCCGCGGGTGAAGATCGAGAACACCGGCACGCCGAGCGCGGTGATGGCGTCTCGGCCACCCTCTTGCCGGTCGACCAGCCCAAATGCCGCGACGGGTATCAACCCCTCGGCCCGCGCCCGCTCGATGGCCTTGATGGTCGAGGCGCCCGAGGTGATCACGTCTTCGATGATCGCCACGTGTGCGCCGACCGCGAGCGAGGTGAGCCCCTCAATCCACTGGCCGGTGCCGTGGCCCTTGGGCTCTTTGCGAATCAAAAAGGCGTAGAGCGCGTGGTCGGCCAGGTGGCTGACCAGGCTGGTGGCCGAGGCGAGCGGGTCGGCGCCCAGGGTCAGGCCGCCAATGCCGACCGCGTCGGGCGCGCTCTTGCGAATGGCGTCGAAGAAGAGCCGGCCGACCAGCCAATGGCCCTCGGCGGTCAGCACCGTCTTCTTGCAGTCGACGTAGAAGTCAGACTCGCGGCCCGACGAGAGAATGATCTTTTTCTTCGCGTAGGAGCGCTCGATCAGCAGCGCCAGCAGACGGGTGCGGTCGGCCTGCAACGCGGCGGCAGACAGGTCGAAGTTCACTTTTTGCTCTCCAAGAAGCCGACCAGCTCGACTGAGTAGCGAAGCTGTTGAAGCAGCGCTTCTTTGCGCTCGTCGTCGAGATCTTCGAACACGTCGGCGATCAGCGACAGGTCTTGATTGCACTGCCCCAACCGCATCGTCACGTCGCCCGCCAGCTCGTCGGCGTCGACCTCTTCTTCGACCGACTCGGGCCCGAGCGATGACTCAGTGGCCAGGGCCTTGTCGAGCATGTCGCGGGCAGCGGCGGTGAGGTGCCCTTCGGCCTCGAGGCGCTCACGGGCAGCCTGGAGTGACGATGGCTCGACCGAGCGTGAATGAATCGCGGCCGCCAACGCCATCATCATCGCGTCGGCGTCGCTCAAGTCAGTGTGAATGGTGGCGACGACTTTTTCTCGCTGCAGAAACCGCAGCGCGGCTACCCGGCGAAACCCTGAGATGATCTGAAACCGGTCAGCGTCTTTGACCCGCACGTCGATGGGAAAGAGCTGGCCCAGGCGCGCGATGTCGGTCGCCAGCGCCGAGATGTCTTCGAGCGACTCGTCGGAGCGGATCAGAAAGGTCTGATCATCGTCGAATCGATCGAGCCGCAGGGCCGCCGGCACTTCGAAGTGGTGCGGCATTACCGTCTCTTCGCTGGGCACTTCGGCGAAGTCGTCTTTGCCCTCTTCAGAGACCGGCACCACCGGCGGCGCTGACGCTGACTGCGCCGGCTCAGTCGGGGGTGTTTCACGCCCGGGTTCAGGCTCGGGAGAAGTGGTGGTCGGCTCGTCTGACATCGCGGTAGGTCACTTCTTCTTCTTGATGAGGACTTTCTTCTTACCCGCTTCAGCCATGGCCATCGGCTGCGGGGGTGGAGGCGGCGGCGGCTTGCTCTCGGCACGCGCCGGGGGCGCGACGTTGCTGCGCGCGGGGGTCGAGGTGGTGGTGGTGCTGGTGCGCGCCGGGGGCGGAGCGACCGGCTTGGCGATGGGGCGCGGAGGCGCGACGGCCGGGCGAACCGTGGGGCGAACCAACGGGCGCTGAGTGGTCGGGCGATCTGACGCCGCGCGGGGCTCGGCGTTGCCCATGTCGACACGGCCGCGAAAGCTCGCGCCGTCGACGATGATCACCCGAGGTGAGCGAATGTCGCCCACCATGCGGCCCTCTTTGGTCAATTCGACCGACTCGGTGGCGGTGATGTTGCCGACCACCACGCCCGAGACGATGGCGTTCTTCACCGCGACGTTGGCCTTCACGATGCCCGAGGGCTCGACGATCAACGTCTTGGTCAACGACACTTCACCTTCGACGCGGCCCCGAACGGTGAGATCTTCGTCACCGGTCAGCTTGCCGCTGATGAGAATCGACGGCCCGATCACGGTGCTGTCCGACGTGGCACCGAACTCCCTGGTAGCGGCCATTCGGTCATCGCTCCTTCACGTCCATGTCGACGTTGCCCTTGAAGCTGGCCCCGTCGGCAATCAGAATGCGCGGGGCGCGAACGTCGCCCACCACGCGGCAATCGGCTTTGAGCTCGACTTTTTCAGTCGCGGCGATGTTGCCCGTCACGCGGCCGGCGATGTCGACGTTCTGCACTTCGATGTCGGCTTCGACCACGCCCGAGGCTTCGACGAAGAGGCTCTCTTTGAGCGAGATCTTGCCCTTCACGGTGCCCTGAATGACGAGGTCTTCATCGCCCGAAATTTCTCCGTCGATGACGATGCTCGAACCGATGATCGTGTTCGCCATGTGTTCTGTCTTCCTTTGGTGTGAATCGTTTTGAAAAATTAGATGTCGTCGGGCAGCTTGACGTCCATGTCGATGGAGCCGTTGAACACCGCTCCATCTTCAATGACGACGCGAGCGGCTTTGATGTCGCCATTCACCTTGGCCGACTGGTTGATCGACACCTTGGTGCCAGCGTCGATGTTGCCACTGGCGGTGCCGTTGATGGTCAGCTCGTCGGCCCGAATGTCGGCCTCGACGATGCCCGAGCCCTCGATGGTGAGCTGGTTCTTCAGGTTCACCTGGCCTTCGACGCGCCCCTCGACGACGAGGTCACCGGCGCCAGTGAGGCTGCCGCGAATGGTGATGCCTTTGCCAATAATGTTGATCTGGTCACTCGTCGCCATATGCGTGCGAATTCCCTCTGTGTTTTAGCTGCGTTAACGCGTCGGTCGTTCTTCATGACGCGGTGCGCGTCGATGCCTCAGCGGCGGGCACCGTATGTCAGCAATGCGCTGAAATCCATTCAACAATATCGGCAATGACGCGGGCCTTCTCGACCTCGGCCCAGATCTCATGCCGAAACCCGGGGTACTCCTTCCACGTTTTGTCGGTTGACCCGACGGTGTCGAAGAAGGCGCGCGCGGCCGGCATCGAGGCGATCGGGTCGGCGCCACCGGCCAGGTAGACGACCGGCACGACCAGGTCTTTGCCCCGCCCGGTGAGCTGCTCTTGGGCCGCCTGGGCCTCGAAGAACCAGCGCGGGGTCAGCACGTGCAGGTACATCGGGTCTTCGAGCGACGACTTCTGCCAGGCCACGTCGGTCGAGAGGTCTTCGACCTTGAGCTCGTTGCTCAGGTGCAGCCCGGGCATGATGTTCTTGATCAGCTTCGCGCCGAAGAGCTTGAGCGGGGGCGCTTGCAGCGCCAGCTTGTAGAACGGAGAGCTCAGCAGCAGGCCTTTGAGGCCCTCGGGTCGCTTCAAGGCCCAGTGGGTGGCGATCAGCGCACCCAAGCTGTGGGCGAAGAGAAAGGTGGGCTTGCCGTTGGCGGTGGCGCGCACTTTTTCCCAGAACAGGTCCAAGTCGCCCAGGTAGTCGGTGAAGTGGGTGACGTCGGCACGGCGGCCGTCGGCTTTGCCGTGACCCCGGTAATCGACCGCGATGGTGCCGATGTCTTTCTCGGCGAGGGCCTGCATCACCCCCAGGTAGCGCCCGGAGTGATCACCGTAGCCGTGCTCGATACCGAGAATCGCCTTCGGCGCGTCGGGCATCAGCGAGCGCCAATACAGCCGGGTGTTGTCTTTCGCGGAGAAGAAGCCTTCGTCTGTACGCGCCATGGAGGGCGGCGACCTTATCGGCAATTGCGAAGGTTACAGTGCCAAAAAGCGGGGCGAACCGCTTTCGGCCCGCTACTGCGCCAGCCACACGTAGATCGCGTTGGGCCCGGTGGTCGCGAGATCGAGCTTGCCGTCGCCGTTGAAGTCACCCGAGGCGATGCGGTTCGCGCTGGCGCCGACGTTTGGGCCCGAGGCGAAGCCGCCCGTGCCGTCGCCGATGAAGAAGCCCAGGTTGCCTGAGCGCGTGGTGGCCACGTCGAGCTTGCCGTCGCCGTTCCAGTCGCGAACCAGCAGGTCGCCATTGGCCCCGGCGAAGGAAATCGGCGCTTGAAAGGTGAGCGCGCCTGAATTGAGCGCCACGACGAGGCTGCCGTTGACCGCCACGATGTCTTTTCTGCCGTCGCCATTGAGGTCGATGGCCACCAGGGCCGTGGCCGTGAACGGCAGCGTGTTGCCAGTGGGCACGATGGTGCCGGCGCTTTGGCGAAAGATGGTCGCGGGGTAGCCCTGCATCGAGACCACCACCTCGGCCACTGCGTCGCCGTCGAGGTCGGCGATGACAGAGCCGTAAGGGTAGTTGTAGCCGTAGTCGCCGATCACGTTCGCGGTGTACGACCCAGCGCCTGAACCGGCCAGCAGCATCACTGCTGAGTTTTGGGGTGAGTTGAACCAGCTGCGGCCGAACACCAGGTCGATGCCTCCGCCACCGGTGATCTCACCCGCGCTGATGCGGCCCAACTGGGGCACGTTGGCTGGCACGCCCGTCTCGATCGACGCCTGAAAGGTGGCATTGCCGATGCCTTTGAGCACCCGCACCCAGCTGTAATACGGGTTGGTGTACTGCCAGCCGCCAACCACGATGTCGTCGATGCCGTCGGCGTTGATGTCGGTGAAGAGAAGGTCGAACGGCGAGCACGCGTTGGGCGAAATGCACGCCGGGAAAGGCACCGGCGTCGGCGCGCTCAGCACGCCCGTCGAGGTGCCGAGCAAGAACGCCGGGGCCTGACCTGCCATCACCACCAGGTCGGCGTAGCCGTCACCGTTGACCCGGCCGCCGGCGAGCAACCCGTCTGACGAAGCCACGGCGGTGTCGAGCCGAGGCTGAAACCCGTTGGTGCACTTTCGCGGTTGGCCCGTGCAGAAGAAGCTCGCGCAGTCACTGGTGGCGTTGCACGGCTGCCCAAGCGGGCACGGAGCGCATGAGAGCCCGCCGCAGTCGAGGCCGACCTCGTCCTGGTTCTTTACTCCGTCGCTGCAGGTGGGGTCGGCGCTGCAGGTGCCGCTCGGGCACGAGCCGCTCAAGCAATCATCGCCGCTCGTGCAGGTCTTGCCCGAGGTGCACTTGCGGCTGCAGGGCCCACCACAGTCGACGTCAGCTTCGGTGCCATTCTTGTAGCCGTCGGTGCAGGTCGGCGCGGCGCACAGCCCCGTGTCGCAGGGCGCGTTGGCGCAGTCAGAGGCGTTCTTGCACTTCTGGCCCGTCGCGCACCTCGCCAAGCAGGTGCCACCGCAATCGACGTCGGTCTCGAGGCCATTCTGCGAGGCGTCGGTGCAGGTGGCGGCGATGCACACCTTGTTGCTGCACGAGTTCGTGATGCAGTCACCGTTGATCACGCAGGCGCGACCGGCGAAGCACCGGGCCGAGCACCCCAACCCACCGCAATCGACGTCGGTCTCGAGGCCGTCTTTGAGCACGTTGGTGCAGCTCGCCGCGGCCGCGCACCGCAGCGACAAGCAGCTGTTCGAGCCGCAGTCGCCGGCTACCGCGCAGATCTTGCCCACCCCACACCGCGCCGTGCAGCTGCCTCCGCAGTCGACGTCGGTCTCAGAACCGTCTTTGGTGCCGTTGCCGCAGGTGCTGGGCATGCTGCAGAGGCCCGCGACGCAGTGGCCCGAGGCGCAATCGGTGTCGCCGCCGCAGGCCTTGGCGAGCACGCAGCGCGTGGGGCACGAGCCGCCGCAGTCGACGTCGCTCTCGTCGCCTCCTTGTTGGCCATCGGTGCAGCTGCTGGTGACGCAGACGCCGGCCGAGCAGACCTTGGAGGCAGGGCACTGCACCCCTTCGCAGTTGACGTCGCGGCAGCCGGCGTTCACGCAGAGCGTGCCTTGCCGGCAGCTCGCCGCTTGGCAGTCGCGCGCGATGCACACGCCCTGGTAGCAGCCGGTGCCTGCTGCACAGCTGACTCCGACGCAGCTCTTGTCGACGCACTGGCCCGCAGGGCACACCTGCGAGGCGCTGCAGTTGGTGTCGGCACAATCATCGGGGGCACAGGTCGAGTTGGCGCAGCTCTGGGTGCTGGTGCACACGGTCGAGCACCCCCCGCAGTGGGCGTCGTCACCGCGCGTGTCGATGCAGGCGCCACCGCACGCGCTCAAGCCGGCGTCGGCGGCGCAGGTGGGCGCGCCACAGCGGCCGGCTGCACAGACGCCTGACGCACAGTCGCCGCCCGCCGCGCAGCGGGCATGCTCGACGCAGCGAGTCGGGCAGCTGCCGCCGCAGTCGGTGTCGCTCTCTCCGGGTGAGATCACGCCGTCAGAACAGGTGCCGACCTCGCAGGTGCCTCCGCGGCAGTTGCTGCCGGTCGGGCACAGCACGCCTTCGCACGCGACGTCGCGGCAGCCACCGTTGACGCACAGCCAGCCTGCGGGGCAACTGATCGCGCCGCACCCTTCGGGTACGCACGAGCCGCCGAAGCAGCCGGAGCCGCTCGGGCAGACCACGCCGACGCACGCCTTGTCGGTGCAGCGCATGCTCTGGCAGACCTGCGAGGGCGAACAGTCGGCGTTGGCGCAGTCGGCCGCGAAACAGGTGCCGGTGACGCAGCTCTGCGACGCGGAGCAGGCCGTCGCGCACGCGCCACAATGCGCATCATCGCTCTGAAGCCGAACACACTCGTTGCCGCACGCCGAAAGCCCCGCATCGGTCTCGCAGTGAGGCGTCGAGGCGACCGGGGTCGCTGTCGTACACCCTGCGAGCATGAGGAGCGCGGCAACCGCAGAGCGAACGTGCATCGCCGCATTTTTACCGGGTTCACCGTGATGTCTACCGTTTTGGGTGGCCCACCAGGTGGGTCAATCTGCTGCGAGGTAGGCTTTATTGCGGCCCTAATTCGTCACCGCTCGCAGCTTGCGCTCGAGGTCGGCGCGCTGGTTTCGGCGGTCGACGTTCTCGGGGCTCTCGACGATCAACTGCAGCGCGTGCTTGAAAGCCTCGGCCGCCTTGACCCGCTTTGACGACCGCATCGCGGCGTCGCCCAGGTGCTCGAGCAACGTCGCCTCGTCGGGCGCTTCGGTCACGGCCCGCTCGAGAAAGTCGACCGCTTTGTCGAACTCGCCGCGCTTGTACAGCACCCACCCCATCGAATCGAGATACGCCGCTGAATCGGGCCGCGTATCGAGCGCGCGCTTGACCAGCTTCTCGGCCTCATCGAGGTCGCCGCCGTGATCAGCCAAGGTGTACCCGATGAAGTTCATCGCCGCGGCGTTCGCCGGGTTCGCCTCGAGCACGCTGCGCATTTTTTCGACGCTCTTCTGCCACGCCCCCAGCCGCTCGAGCGCCGTCGCCAGCGCGAAGGTCAGCGCCTCGTCTTTGGGCTGCCGCTGCGAGGCTTGCGTAAAGAGCGACACCGCCTCGGCATTGCGGTTCTGCCGATCGTAGAACCCGCCGATCGCCTCGAGCAGATCGACCGACGGCCGGGTGGCGAAGGCCTTGAGCAGCAGCGACTCTGATTCTTTGACCTGCGATGAGCGCTCGAGCGCCCTCGCCCACGCCGCGTCGAGGCCACTGAGCTCGGGCTTCTCTTCTGAGACCTTGTGAAACAAGTCGATCGACGCCTTGTGCTGACCCAGCGACGACAGGCACATCGCCCGGTGCATCTTGGCCTCGAATGACAGGTCACCCATCTCGCGGGGCACCGCTTCGAAGGCGTCTGCGGCCTTCTGCCAGGCGTGCCGCTTCTCGTGCACCAGCCCCGCGTAGAAGTGAAGCCTCGGCTCTTCGCTGCTCTTTCGCGCCGAGTCGAGTACCTCAGCCGCCGCGTTGTACTGGTGCACCGCCAGGTACGAGAACGCCACCTTCACCACCTGCTCGGGGTCTTTCGACAGCGAGAGCAACAAGTCGAAGTACGCGTGCGCGTCGGCCGCGTTCTCCATGCGCAGGGCCAGGCGACCGGCGGCGAGCAACACCTCGACGTTCTCAGGGTCACGCTCGAGAGCGCGGCCGTAGGCCTCGACCGCTCTCGGCAGCCGGTTGGTCGTCTCATACAAGTGCGCCAGCGTGACCCACGACTCGAGATCACCCGGGTCGCGATCAACGGCTCGGGTCAGCAACTTCTCGGCGCGCGGGCCATCACCCCGCTCAGCCAGCGCGAGGCCCAGACGGCGAAAGCCGATCGGCTCACCAGGCACCGCGGCGCCTAGATCTTCGACGACCTTCACGGCCTCATCGACCTTGCCTTGATCGAGACACAGCTGCGTCAGTACCAGATACGCATCGGGGTCGTTCGGGCGGAGCCGAATCGCGCGCGAGAGGTGCGCCCGGGCCCGCGTCGTCTTCTGCGATTCGTAGAGCACCCGCCCCATCATCAACTGCGCCGGCGCGTAGTCAGGGGCCACGTCGATGACCCGCTTGAGCTGCGCTTCTGCTTTCTCCAAGTCGCTCATGCGCGCGAACTGCTCAGCCAGCTCGGTCATCAGGTACGGGCTGGCGTCATCTGAAGCCAACGCGAGGCGCAGCTCATCGAGCGCCATGCGGTGCTCGCCTTCGTGATGGGCCAAGCGCGCCCGAAGAAAGTGCGCATACGACGCCGCGCTGGGAAATTGGGTCTGCGAGTCTTGCGTCGCGACCATCGCCTCTTGCATGGCCGCGTAGTCGACCGGGGGCCGCTTCACCGTCGCAGGAGCCACCACCGGCGCCGCCGCGAGGGCCGTCGTCATCACGAGTCGAAAGACAAAGACCAAGGGCTCACTCACTTACTTACGAGAGCAACTGCTCGAGAACATGTTCGGCCGACGACTCATCATCTCTCACTTCAATCAACCGCGAACGATAGGCGACTCCATTGTCTTGCAGCAGCCCGCACATTCGGGCGATCAACGGCCGAGCGGCCTCGGTCGGAGTCTCCGGCAAAATCGTCACCAAGACACCACTGCCTAAATGTCCCACCACGTCGGGTGAGCGAAGCTCGGTGCGCACAATGCCCGCCAAGACACGCACACGGTCGCCCGGCGGCATGGTCGGCTTGAGCACCACCAGCGTCAGCGGCCGCGCATAGCGCAGGCTGCGCGACATCTCCTGCTCGAGGCGGTTGACGATGCCCACGTGATCGAAGAGCCCCGTCTCGCGATCATTGCCCGGGCCCGATTGCATCAGCACCGTCGAGCGCTTGAGCGCCGCGTTCACCTTGGTGAGCAACGTGTTGAGGGGAAAAGGTTTGGTCAGGTGATCAATCGCGCCCAGGTCGAGGCTGCGCAGCGTGCCGCCCAGGTCAGGGTGCGCCGAGATCAGCACCACCGGTATCTGCGCCGTCTCTGGCATCGACTGGAGCGCCTTGAGCGTGTCGAGCCCGTCGCGGTTGGGCATGAACAGGTCCATCACGATGCAGTCGGGCCGCAGCTGCTTGGCGCGCACGAGCCCCTCGTCGCCGTCTCGCGCGACCTCGACGCGGTAGTGCCCCGACAGACCCAGCGAGCAGACCCGCGCGAACACCGGGTCGTCTTCGACCAGCAGAATCACCGGAGCGTCGGTCTTGCGCGCCGGCCCCAGCGTGAGTGAGTCGCGGGTCATCGGCAGGGTGAACGAGAAGCTCGCGCCACCCTCGGCAGGCGCCTCAGCCCAGATTTCGCCGCCGTGCCGCTCGACGAAGTCTCGGCAGATCGCCAGGCCCAAGCCGGTCGAGCGCTCGAAGGCCAGCAGCAGATCATTCGGGTCTTTGACGATGCCGTCGTCTTTGACCTGCACGAAGGCCAGCGGGCCCGCAGGTGACGGCTTGAGCCGCGCTTGCACCACGATCTGCGACGCGCCGCGGGCGTGCTTGAGCGAGTTGGTGATCAGGTTCTGCAGCACCTGCCGAATCTTCTGCTCGTCGCCCAGCACCATCAGGCTCATCGGGGCTTCGACCCGCAGGGCGATCTGCTTCTCACGCGCGAGAATCTGCAGGTCTTGCACGGCCTCCTGGCAGGTCTCCGCGACGTCCATCGTCTTGGTGAAGAGCACGATGTGCCCGTCTTCACCGCGGCTCTTCTCGAGCAGCGTCTCGACCAGCGCGAGCACCTTCTTGGTGGTGCGCTGAATCGCTTCGATCGACGGCCGGTGCGCCGCGGGCAGCTTCGCGTCTTCGAGCAACATCCACGCGTGGCCGATCAGCACGTTGAGCGGCGCCCGCAGGTCGTGGCTGAGCACCGCCAGCATCTCGTTCTTCTTGCGGTCGAGCGCGTTGAGGCGCCGGTTGGCCTCGCCCAGCTCGCGGTAGCGCTCGAGGTACGCGGCTTCGAGCGACTCGCGGGTCTTCTGCACGTTCGTCTGCGCGTGCTCGTGCTCGAGCGCGTGGCTCAGCGCGACCGCGACCGCATTGAGAAAATCGCCTTCTTCGGCGTCGAAGCCTGCCTGCCGCTTCAGCACGAACGCCGCACGCCCTGCCCTTCGGCCGGGCACGGGTGCACCCAGGTGCCGTCGCTCTCGAAGGGTTGCCGTGTCTCGAGCGCCTTGCGAAGCATCGGAGCGACCGCGAGATCGACCGTGGCCTTGCCCTTGACGCCCACCAGGTACGCTTTGCGCGGCGCTTCGCCCTCGAGCACCAGCAGCGACACGTCGTCGCAGTTGAGCGCGGTCACCAGCCGCCGGGCCACCGCCGCGACCAGGTCACCGAAATGCTGCCGGGAGCGGCTAACCTCGAGCAACAGCTCCAACCGGCTGCGAACCAGGCGCTCGCGCTCGCTGAGCCTTCGGGCCCGCACGCTGGCGCCGATCAGCCGCTCGAGCTCTTCGGGGTTGCCCGCGATGCCGTCGATGTCGAGCCCTGCCAGCGAGCGGGTCGAAGCGCCCCGGCTGTCGACCAGCACCGGCACGGCCTTCAGCGCGGGGTGCTTGCGAAGCCGCTGCAGGGTGCTCGAGGCCACCCGCGCCGGAGTCGCCAGCACAATCACGTCAGGCCTGGCCTGCGCAGCGATCGCATCGACGGTTTTCGCTGTGCCAGAGGTGCAGGCGTAGCCGCGGGCCTCGAGCCGCTCGACGAGGCTTTCGACCTTGGACCCGACGATCAACACCTGCCCCGAAGAAGACACGCGGCAACTCTACAGCCTCACGCTATAGTCCGCCCGGGCCGTCGTTCATCCCACACTGGCGCCATGCACCTTACACTCCGCTCCCTCGTCCTCCTTGTGGTTGCATCGACGGCTTTTGCTCAGGCAGGTGATGAGTGGAGCACGTTTCCCCCCGCCCAACCGGCGCCGGTGACCACTCCAGTGACCACCCCGGCGGCGAAGCCCGCGCCGCAACCGGTCGCGACTCCTGCGCAGCCGACGATGCAGCCGGCGCCGTCGAGCTCGCCGCCACCCGCGTCGTCGTTCAGCCGCTCGGCCCCCGCGGTCACGCCGCAGCAGCGCATCGACGAGCGCATGTATGCTGCCATGGCAACCGACGCCGGCGTTGGCGATGACGCGCTGCCCATTGTTTCTCGCAAAGAACGCTTCGAGCCCGGCAGCGAGCCGCACAGCCCCTCGACCTGGGGCAACCCGTGGGACGGGCCCAACAACGCGCGCGTCACCGTCGGTCAATCAGGCATCGGCACCGCCTGGCTGCCCAGCGCACGCCTCGGCCCCAAAGGCCTGGTGCGGGTCTCGATTCTCGGCGAGTACTTGAACCAGCTCGATTTTCCCGTTCTCAATGCGCAAGACATTCGCTCGGGCGTGACCTTCGCGGCCAGCTTTCAGCCCTTCGAGTGGGGCGAGATCTTCGTCGCTTACGGAGCGACCGCCAACACCAACAACCGCACCTCACCCAACCTGATTCAGGCGCTCGGTGACCTCACCCTGGGCGTCAAGGTCTCGCACGAATGGGCCCGGGGCCTGCACGCCGGGGTCGACCTGCGGCTGCTCACCTTCTCGGGCGTCGGCAACCAGAGCATCGACCGGTTCGCGGTGGGCTTCAAACCGACGCTGCTCGGCACCTACGACTTCAGCGCGCTCTCGCCGAAAGTACCGGCGATCTTCACCCTGCTCGTCGGTGTCACGGTCGACTCGACTGCGAATCTGGTCACCAACCAGCGGCTCAACGCCTCTGAGCAGTTCGCGCTCGGTACCTATGGGTACCACCGCTTCAACTTCGGCATGTCACTCGAAGTGCCCCTGCCGATCGTCACGCCGTTCATCGAGTACTCGCTGGCCGCGCCCCTCGGCGTGCCCGCCAGCGGCCTCTTCGGCCCCGACGGCGTCGCCGTGCCCGCGTCGAGCGCGATGCCCCAGGTGTTGGGCCTCGGCATCAAAGTCACTGCCATCAAAGACCTGACCCTGATGACCGGCGTCAACATCGGCCTCTCGCGCGCGGTGGGCCTCGGCATCCCCGCCACTCCGCCGTGGAACTACTTCTTGGGCGCCTCGTTCGCCATCGACCCCTTTCAGCGCGGCGAGGCGAAGATCGTCGAGACCACCCGCGAGCGCAAAATCGAGCAGAAGGTCGCCGAAGCGCCGAAGACCTCGCGCGTCGAAGGCACCGTCGTCGAGCTCGCCACCCGCAAACCCATCGCTGGCGCCATCGTCGGAGCACCGGGCGTTTCTCCCTCGGCCACCGACGCCGACGGCCGGTTCACCACCCTCGAGCTCAAAGACCCGAAGGTGAAGCTCACCATCACCCGCGATGGCTTCAAGCAAGGCGAGCAAGAGGTCACGCTCGAGCCGGGCAAGACGGCCAAGGCCGACATCGCCCTCGAAGAAGACGTGAAGAAGGCGGCCTTCGAGGTGCTCGCCACCGCGGCCAAGAAGCCGCTCAAGGTCGCCGTGCTGGTCAAGGGCCCGACCACACTCACCGTGCAGACCGAAGATGCGCCCAAGCACGTCGAGGTCGCCGGCGGCAACTACACCGTCAGCGTCAACGCCGAAGGGTACCTGGCGCAGACCAAAGAGGTGCAGGTCGCTCCGGGCGGCAAGATGGCGATCACCTTCGAGCTGACCGCCGAGCCCAAGGTCAGGCTGGTCATTCTCAAGGGCGACAAGATCGAGATTCTGCAGCAAGTGCACTTCGCGACCGGCAAGGCCCAGATTCTGGCCGACTCCTACAGCCTGTTGCAGCAGGTGGTCGACGTGGTGGTGAAGAACAACGTCAAGCGCATGCGCGTCGAGGGCCACACCGACAACAAGGGCGACAAGGCCGCCAACCAGGCGTTGTCTGACGCCCGGGCCCGCTCGGTGGCCGACTACCTCATCGCACAAGGCGTCGACCCTTCGCATCTCGAGGCGACGGGCTATGGTGACAGCCGACCCATTGCACCCAACCTCACCGCGCGGGGCCGAGAGCTGAATCGCCGCGTCGAGTTCATCATTCTCGAGAAGTAGCCCCTTGGTTCACGAGGCAACTTTGGTTCTCGAGTCTCGATAATCGAGAAACTATGACCTTCAACATCGGGCGTACGACCTTGGCTGTGATGGCGCTCGCGCTGGCAGGCTGCCCTCCGCCGGGCAACGGCGATGGGGGCACCATTGCGCCTCCGCCGCAGGCCTTCTTGACCATCAGCCCGACGTTGATCATCGCACCCAGCATCAAGGGCACCGTCACCACCAACGGCTGCAAGTCGGTGTTGGGCGTGCAAATCAATTCAACCGACGGCTCGTTCATCGCCGAGGTGCGTTGGGCGGGCAACCCCACGGCCTTCGAGATCGACAAGGCCTCGCTCAACCGGTTTTACGCAGCCAGTGGCATCGCCCTCTCGCTCCCGCTGCAGGCGAAGGTGGTGTGCGACGACGGCCGCTCCAACCTCTCCCAGTCGGTGGTGGTGACCTTCTTCCCCGTCGAGAGCACGTTCAGCATGGGGGGCACCCCCACCCTGCCCGAGTCATTCATCGCCGAGGGAGGTTTGAGTGGCACCGCCACCACCTTCATCGGCTGCGCCTACCTCGCGAACGGGGTCAACGCGCTGGTGAAGGTCGACACCAAAGGCGCTGTGATCGCCCAGAACCCGACCCTGCCCTTCCCCTGCGGGTACGACGCGATCATCACCGAGCGCAGCAACAACGGCTTCACCCGGTGGTTGTTGCAGCCGGGCATCGGGGCCTTCGCGTTCGACAAGAACCTGAACATCTTGAACGTCGCCGAAGGGGCGTATCTGAAGATCGGCGTCGCGAAAGATGGCAACGCGATTCTGTGGTTCGAAGACGGCACCAACACGAACTTGATCAGCCGCATCAACGTCAACCAGGGCGACGCGGGCACGCAGGTCGCCTGGAGCGCCTCTTTCCCCGACCGAATGATTGCTTCGCCGGTCATCGACACCACCAACGGCTGGGTCTACGCGCTCTCGTGGCAGCTCGACATGGGCACCGGGGTCGGCCTCATCGTGATGCTCAAGTATTCACTGGCCGATGGCACGGTGCTCAACGCGGTCGACAGCAAGGTGCCCTATTTGATCAAGCAGAGCTTCGGCATCGTGAACAAACCGATTCAACCGGTCGGCACCTTCAATGTCGACGGTACGCTCGCCTATGTAGCGCTCAACGGCTTCGACCCGAACGGAGCGCTCAGCTCAGTGGTGGTGGCGTGCGGCACCGGAGGGGGTGGTTGTGCGAATACCACCCGCCGGTGGACGAGCCCGGCCTTCGGCACACAGCTCAGGGGGCTGCTGCCGTTTTCGAATGGCAACTTCATCGCCGCCGTCAGCGACACCGAGGTCGGGTTCTTGAGCGTGACCGACGGCACGCTGCAGAACCTGGGGCAGAAGCCGCTTCGGCCCACCGGCAGCCTGGTGGTGACCGACCTGCAGCCCGGCGCTGGGGCTGACTTCTACATCTTGGCGTCACCCGCCGGCGGGTACCCGGCCGAGATCATCGCGACCGACGCGCCGATGAACGGAGAGCTGTGGCGACTCGCCGCCGGCAGCGGCATCAAAGCGTCTTCTTCGATGTACATCGCCGTCGACGAGGGCGGGCAGGCGTGGCTTCGCATCGGGCCAGATCAGATCAAGCCCTTGACGCTGCGCGATTACCGAACCTCACGGGGCGCCACGAAGATGCCGTAAGCCTTTCGCTGAGCACCACCTCCCCTCACGCCAGGAGCGGCAGCCCTCGGGTGCTGCGTTGAACGAAGACCTCGATGTCGAGCGGCAGGTCGGCCTCGTCGTCGAGCCCGCCCGCGAGGTTGGCGAAACGCACGCCCAGGTTGCCCAAGACGACCACCTGCGAGCCTTCACCGGCCATGCGCCCCTTGGGGAAGGCCGCCCTGACGAGCGCCCGCGGCGGTATGCTGTGGCGATGAGCCGCGCCGTCGTTCGTTACGAAGTATTCGTCAAACGGGCCGACCCCTACTCGATGAGCGCGTACATGAGGGGGTACTCGGCGGGTGCCCGGCACCGGCGGGTCGCGGCTGCTCGCAACAAGAAACTCTTTCGACCCCCGTCGTTCATGTGCGTCGGCGGCGGGGTCTTTCGACAACCCTTACCATTCGATGATGCGAAGGCTCGCCTCGCCATCGAAGAGGCGGCCGCCTGCTACGTCGTTGAATACGACTCTGAGCGCGATGGCTCGCTCTGGTACCTCGATGCGGCCCTCCAGCTCGCGACCGACATCGCCAAGCAGTGCAAGGGGGTCATCGTCGACCGCACCGCCGACGCGCTGGTGACCAGCGGCACGCTTCAAACACTCCGTAAGGGTTTCTCCGCAAGAGACACCGTCTCGCTTTGCGAAGTGGTCGACCGAGGCCGCGCTACGCTCGCGACGGTAGGCATGTCGAAGTACGCACAAGCCGACTTCGTGCTCTCGAATTTTCCTCTCGAGCTCGCCGAGGTTGGTCGGCGACTCCTGTACGACAACCTCTGCGCTTACTCGATGGGCCGCACTGTGCTCCCCGGGCAGACGTTCGGTGGCCGAGATGTGCGCATGATTTTCGTCGAGGACGAGCGCGGTCGCCTCGAGGTTCGCGACATTCACCCACGCAAGAAAGCAGCGCTCAAAACCAGCGCTGCGCTGCAGGCTGGGCTCCGACGTGTCTGGGAGGCGCAGACTCCGAAAGAAGCCTCGACCAAGTCGCGACCGGTGCGCGCTCGGCGCGGGCAGCCAAAGGCCAGGCGTTCATTGGCCGCCCCCAGAAAATAGCGACGCTGGGGCCGTCGCCGGTGGGCTTTGGTGGCTGGTATCGCGACGAAGCGTTCGTCGTCTCGGCCTGAGCTTCAGACGCGGCGCGCAGTGGCCCTTGGGGCGATACACCCTCGAGGGCTCCGCGACGCTGAACCTCGGCACCCCGATGCACTGCAGAAACGAGTGACTGGGTGTGATTGAGTCGGTGGTCGAACATGCCACGGTTGATTCACCTCGCCCGAGCCTCAGATGCCAAGCGCATCGAGCGCAATGGCCTTTCGGGTCGGCGCGCGACCATTGTCGGTCACGGTATGAAACGCATCGGGCTGGCGAAGGCAATCTACGCGATGCCGCAGTTGCGCGACTTCTCAATTTCCCATCAGTGGCTGCGTGAGCTCAGGCAGTGGCACGACGAGCGAATGGTCGCGGTGCATATGCGACTGCCGTCACAGGAGCCGGTGTGGGCCGGTCGCTACAACCTGCCGCACGAATTGCTGCCGCTGGGCCAGGCTATCAAGCGAGTCGCAGCTGCGCCGATGGGGCAAGAACTGATCATTCAACGCTCTGTTTCGGTGGGTGAAGTCATCGATGTGCGCGAGGTCAGTCAACTCGTTGGTTGGGTGGGCACCCCCGATCAATCGCAGTTCGACTGCGTCTGCATCGCATGCCTCCCGTCTGGGTCGCGTGACCTGATGAACAAAGTGCGCCGAGCGTTCGACCGGTGCCTGCAGTCGGCCCGCAGCGCACACGCAGACACCGAGAGAGCGAGCGCGCTGGGCGGCCTCGACGTCGTGCTCGAGCGCGCGAAGGGTCGAATCGAGGCGAAGAAGCTCGCGGCGTTCACTCGTTCTGAGCACCCTCAGATTCGAAGGGTAGCGACCAACCTGATGTCGTATTTTCGCTGGGCCGATGTTGAGCCATTCGTGGTCGACCGAATCGACGATGAGCACATCGACGTCAGACATGCAGCGGTGCGCTCGATGGTTCGCAGTGCCGGGCTACGCAGGGCACACCGACTGCTCGAGCGACGAGGCGACCCATGCCTGATGGAGTTTCTCGAAGAGCTCGAGTGGCATCACTCGCAAGACGAGGCGACCGCGGTGCTCGAGCTATTGGCGACGAGGCCGGCGTCTCCGGCCATTCAACGTCGAATCAACGAGATCCGTGCGGCATTCAAGGCGCAGCAGCCCCGGTCTCTTCGATGAATCGCGTGGCCTACCCGCTGCCGAATGCCGGTGCGGCGAATACGCCGGGTATCAGGGCGCC
>JANLPS010000475.1:0-20043 GCA_031367385.1 Archangium sp.
GTTGCGGGTGTCAACGTCGGTGACGCCAGTGAGCGTCACCGCCTGATCAGCCGTGTAGTTCATCGCGGTGAAGGTGAGGGTAGTGGGCGTGACGTCGATCGCTCCGGGGTCAGAAGAAGCGAGCGTGACCGTCACGTCGGCCGTGGGAGCAAACGCCAAGTGCACATTGAACGACCCGGTAGCGCCCCCTTCGGTCAGCGCAACCGAGGTGGGGTTGACCACGAACGACTGCGCGTCGTCATCAATCACAGTGACCAGCGCATTCGCGTCGGCCGCGCCGGCGCCGGTGAAGGTCAGGGTCACGCTTTCGTTCAACAGGTCGACGTCTTGCTGACCCGAGATAGTGACCGTTTGCGGAGTCGCGAAGTTCACCGGGGTGAAATTGAAGGTGGTCGGCGAGGCAGTCGCCTTCAGGGCGTTCGACGACGCTACCGTCAGGCTCACGTTGCTCAGCGGTTGAAAGCCAAGCGCCACGGTCAGCGTCGCGGTGCCCCCTTCGTTCACCGTGACGTTCGGCGCGCTCAAGCTGATCGCTTGCGTGTCGTTGTCGGTCACGTTCACCGTGACCAGGGTGTTGGCGATCGACGCGCTGCTCAGGGTGACGGTCACGACCTCATTGGCGAGGTTGATGTCTTGAACACCGGTGAGGGTCACCGTCTGCGGGGTGCTGTAGTTCGTGGCGTCGAAGCTCAGGGTGGTGGGCGAGACCGTCGCCGAGCCGCCGTTCGACGAGCTGAGGTTGACTGACACCGAGCTCAACGGGTTGAAGGCCAGGCGAACCGTGAAGGTGGCGGTGCCGCCCTCATTGAGCGCCACGGTGCTCGCCGAGGCCACGATCGCTTGGGTGTCATCGTCGGTCACAGTGACGGTGACAGTGCGCGACGCCAGGCTCGCTGACGAGGCGGTGATCGCCACCGACTCGTTCGCGACGTCGTTGTCTTGCACGCCAGTCACGCTGACCGGCTGAGGCACGTTCCAGTTCACCGAAGTGAAGGTCAGCGAAGCCAGCGAAACAGTGACTGCACCGGTGTCGGTCGAGAGAACGTTGACGGTCACGTTGCTGCTGGGCTGGTTGGTGAGGCTCACCGAGAAGCTCCCGGCGGCGCCGCCTTCGGTGATCGCCACCGTGCTCGGCGAGACCACGATGTTCTGGGTATCGCGATCGGTGACCGTCACCGCGACCGCGCCGGCGGTGATGCCGGTAGCGGTGAGAGTGATGTTCGCGGTGTCGTTGGTCAGGTTGGCGTCGATCACACCCGACACCGTGACCGGCTTCGGAGTGGCGTAGTCGGCCGCGTTGAAGGTCAGCGTCACCGGCGAGGCGGTGGCGACCAAAGCGTTGCTGGTGCCGATGGTCACCGTCACCGTGCCTGCCGGCTGAAAGGCCAACGCGAGGCCAAAGGTGCCCGTGGCGCCTTCAGTCACGGTGAGGCTGCTCGCAGCGGCGAACGCTTGGGTGTCGTTGTCGGTGACGTTTGCAGTCACCACCACCGAGGCTGCGACCGGCGACGCAAGCGTCACCGAGACCGACTCGTTGGCCAGGTTCACGTCTTCGACACCGCTGAGCGTGATGGTGCGAGGCACGCTCCAGTTGCTCGAGTCGAAGGTCACGGTGCCGGGTGACGCAGTCAGTGAGCTGGTGTTGCCCGAGCTCACCGTGAGGTTCACCGATGCTCCGGGGTCGTAGGCCAGCCGGGCCGTGAAGGTCGCGGTGCCGCCTTCGCCGACCGCCACGGTCGACGAGCTCACTTGAATCGCCTGGGTGTCGTTGTCGGTGACACTGACCGAGACCGACTGACTGGTGAGGCCGGTCGCGCTGCCGGTGACCGTCACCGTCTCGTTGGCCACGTTGTTGTCTTCAATCGCCGTCACGGTGACGGTCTGGGGAGTCGCCCAGTTGACCGTCGTGAAGGTCACCGTGGCGGGGCTCGCGGTCACCGAGGTCGGCCTCGATGAGGTGAGCGTCACCACCACGTTGCTGCTCGGCTGCTGGGTGAGAACGGCGGCGAAGGTGCCGGCCGCGCCTCCTTCAGTCAGTGCCAACGACCCGGGCGTGAGAGAGAGGTTCAGTACGTCGTCATCGGTCACCGTGATCCCGACGTTGGCGTCGGCCAGGTTCGAAGACGACAGGGTCAGCGTGGCGACTTCGTTCGTGACGTTGGCGTCTTGCACGCCGGTGACCGTCACGGTCTGAGGCGTGGCGTAGTTCGCCGGCGTGAACACCAGCGTCGCCGGAGCCGCGGTCGCGGCCAGCGCGTTCGAGGTGGCAATCGCGATCGTGACGTTGGCCACGGGCTGAAAGGCCAGCGCCGTGGTGAAGGTGCCGGTGGCGCCTTCGCCGACGGTGAGCGACGCGGGGCTGACCACGATGGTCTGGGTGTCGTTGTCGACGACAGCGACCGATACTTGGGCAGGGGTCAAACCGGGGGTCGACGCGGTCACCAACACCGCTTCATCGACCAGGTTGACGTCTTCAACGCCGTTGAGCGTCACGCTTTGAGCGACGTTCCAGTTGGTTGAGTCGAAGGTCACCGTGCCGGGGGTGGCCGTAATCGAGCCGGTGTTCGACGAGGTGACCGTGATGCTGACGGTGCTGCTCGGGTTGTAGGCCAGCCGCAGGGTGAAGCTGCGGTTCGCGCCTTCGTTCACCGTGAGGGCGAGCGGGGTCGCCAGAATGGCTTGCACGTCGTCATCGGTCACGCTGACCGTGACGCTTCGCGAAGCAACGCCGGTCGCGGCGGCAGTGACGGTGACCGACTCATTGGCGACGTTGTTGTCTTGCACCGCGGTGACGGTGACCGTCTGCGCGGTTGCATAGTTGGCCGTGGTGAAGGTGAGGGTGGCCGGCGAGATGGTCGCGGCGGCGGTGTTGCTCGAGGTGAGGCTGACGGTCACATTCGCCGTCGGCTGCTGGGTCAACGCCACCGTGAAGGTGCCCGGCGTGCCGCCTTCAGTCACCGACAGGCTGGTCGGCGTGAGCGCGATGTTGAGCACGTCGTCGTCGGTCACCGACACGGCGACGGTGGCGCTGGCCAGGCCGGTCGAGGCGACGGTGATGGTGGTGTTCTCGCTCACCGTGTTCGCATCTTGCGGAGCGTTGACCGTCACGGTCTGCGGCGCTGCGTAGTTTGCAGGGGTAAACGTCAACGTCGCAGGCGAGGTCGTGGTGGCAGCGGTATTCGAGCTGCTCAGCGTCACGGTGACGTTGCCGGCGGGCTGGTAGGCGAGCTGAACTGCGAAGGTTGCGCTCGCCCCCTCGAGAACCGTAAGGGTCTGGGCGCTGACCAACAGCGCCTGGGAGTCGTCATCGTGCACGGTCACAGGCACCGTCACCGACGCGAGGCCGGTGGCCGATACGGTGAGGGTCAGCGTCTCATCGAGGAGATCGGCGTCGTCAACTGGAGCGACGGTGACGTCTTGCGCGGTGTCCCAGGTGGTGGCGGTGAAGGTCAGGGTTTGGGTCGACGGTGCGGCCGCGGTGGCGTCGCTGGTCGCGATGGTGACCACCACGTCAGCCGAGGGTTGGGCGGTCAGCTTCACCGCGAGGGTACCGGTCGTACCGCCCTCGTTCAGCGCCAGGGTGGTCGGGGTGACCGAGAGGGCCACGGTATCGAGATCGACGACCGTGACTTGCACCGTGCGGCTGGTGAGGCCGGTGGCCGCGGCGGTGATCGTGACCATCGCGTTGGTCGCGTCGTCATCTTTCACGCCAGTGACCGTCACCGTCTGGGCGGTGCCAGAGTTGGCAGCGGTAAACGTGAGCGTGGCGGGGCTGACGGTCGCGGCGCTGCCGCTCGAGGTCAAGGTGACGGTGGTGTCGGCAGTCACGGCCGAGTTCATCTTGACGGTGAAGGTACCCGTCGCCCCTTCGTTGATGCTGAGGGTCGTGGGCGTGAGCGTGAAACCCGGCATGTCGCGGTCGGCGACAGTGACGGTGACGGTCTGGCTGGCGACACCGGTCGAGGCGACGGTAATCACCGAGGTATCGTCAACCGTGTTCGCGTCTTGCACGCCGCTGACGGTCACAGTCTGCGCGGTGCCGAAGTTGTCGGGAGTGAAGGTGAGCGTCGCCGGCGCAACCGTCGCGGCCGCCGCGTTCGCCGAGGTCACCGACACCGAGACGTTCGCGCCCGGGCGACGGGCGAGCTTCACGGTGAAGGCGCCAGTGGCGCCTTCGTTGACGGCGAGCGTCGTGACATCGACGTTGAGCGCCTGCACGTCTTTGTCCTTGACGGTCACCGCGATGGAGGCCGTTTGGTCTCCAGCCTTGAGCGAGATCGTCGCCGACTCATTGGCGACGTCGTCGTCAGCGACCGCGGTGACGGTCACCGTTTGGTGCGTCGCAAAATTGTTCGCGTCGATGGTGATTGAGGCGGGGCTGACGGTCACTGCGCCGGTATCAGATGACGACAAGTTGACGGTCACCGGAGCAGACGGCGCGGCGTCGAACCAGACCGTGAACGTGGTCGGAGCGCCGCCTTCGGTCAGCGATAGGCTGAGCGGGTCGTACGTCAGCTTGCCTCCCGTGCTCGACGAGCTGCAGCTCACCGCAGCGAATACCACTGCGAAAAGGGCCATCTGCACTGAAGCAGTTCGTCGCATCATGAGTCTCCGGAGATTGTGTTTCGAGAAATTGAAGGGGCGCTTTTGTGCGCGCTGAAAAGCGGGCGGATGGTCGCGATCGCGAGCTGACCTGTCAACAGATTGTTTGCGCGACCGAAGAAAAATCTAGCGACAGCGATGTAGTCGCATGAAGGTAAAGAGCGCTGAGCAACTCGATGGCCGCAGTCAGAAGCCCGCTGATTCTGCGACGAGCACTTCGCCGGCTTCGGGGGCCACCGCTGAGCTGGCCGAGCGCTCTGCCCGTGCGACAGAGCCGTCTGGAGAGATACGGTGGCTGCGTTCGGAGCCATTGGAGAGCACTCAGCGATCAGCCTTTGAACCCACCGAGTGCAAATGGAGCTTGCCCTGTCGGCGCCACCGTCAGAAGTGATCCCCGCCGAGCTTCAAAATCCGCCACGCTGGCTTGCTGACGAGCGCAATGACCCCCGACGACTCAGCCATCACCAGAAAGATCACCCCGGTGCCCGGCGAGGTCGAGGGGGTGCTGGCTGCCGGTGCCGAGGTGCAGAAGTACGTCATTCTCGGTCAGGTCGGCAAAGGCGCGATGGGCGTCGTCTACTCCGCGTGGGATCAACGGCTCGCTCGGCGCATCGCCCTCAAGTTCTTGACGCGCACTGCGAGCGCGGCAGGCGAGGCGCGCTTCTACGATGAGGCGCGGGCGATGGCGCAGCTCTCGCACGCCAACGTGATCAGCGTCTTCGAGGTGGGCCGGTGGCAGAACCGCCTCTTCATCGCCATGGAGTTCGTCGAGGGCATGACCTTGCGCGCCTGGCTCTCGACGCCGCGTACCTGGCGCGAGATCGTCGACCTGTTCTTGCAGGTCGGAGAAGGCCTCGCGGCCGCGCACCAAGCCGGCATCGTGCACCGCGACTTGAAGCCCGACAACGTGCTGATCGACGAGCGTGGCCATGCCTCGGTGGGTGACTTCGGTGTTGCCGGGTCGACGCTCCAGAGCGACCCCGAGCCGCAGCCGCAAGCCACCCCCTTGGGCGGCACGCCCTCGTACATGGCTCCCGAGCACTTGCGACAGCAGCGTGCCGACGAGCGGTCTGATCAATTCGCCTTCTGTGTCGCCCTGTATGAGGCCCTCGTCGGCCACAGACCCTGGTCTGGCGCCAGCCTCGAGGCCCTCATCACGAACGTCGAGACGCAGCCCGCCACCGTGCCCCGCGCTGCCAGGGTGCCGGCGTTCGTCGTGAAGGTGCTGCTGCGCGGGCTGCAGCCGAAGGCAGAAGATCGCTTCGAGTCAATGCGTGCGCTGCTGAAGGCCCTGCGCCACGACCCGGGGCTGAACCGACGCAGGCTCGCGCTCGCCGCCATGCTCAGCGTGGCGCTTGGCCTCGTCTTGTACGATGGCGTGCAGAAGCGCCGGGCGCTCGAGTGCCGCGGAGCGCCCGATCAACTGGCCGACGCGTGGAGCCCCACCTCGGCCGATGCGATACGCAGCTCGTTTCTCGCCACCCAGGTCTCATACGCAGCCGACACTTCGACCCTCGTCACCGACCGCCTGTCGGAGTACGCCGGCCAGTGGTCGCGCGCCCACGTCGCCGCTTGCGAGGCCACTCGAAGAGGCGAACAGTCGCCCGCGTTGCTCGACTTGCGCATGATCTGCCTCGATCGCCGCCGACAAGAGCTCAAGGGGCTCGCGGCCTCGCTCATGCGCGCCGATGCCTCGCTCATCGAGCGCGCCACCGCCGCGGTCGACGGCTTGGTGCCCATCGCTTCGTGCGCTCAGACCGCGGAGATGGCGTCGGTGGCTCCCTTACCGGCCGATGCCCACAAGCGAGCGGAGATCGAGCTGCTCGGCCGAAGGCTCTCCGCGGGCGCCGCGTTGCAGCTCACCGGCCAGTACGCCCAGATGCGCGAGCTGGCGCTCGACGTGGTCGCGCAAGCAACCGCGCTTGGGTACCGGCCGCTCGAGGCCGAGGCGCAGTGCGCGCTCGCCGATGCAGAGACGGGCTTGGCGAACATGAGCGCAGCGGCCAAGGCCGGCCGGGCGTGCTCGCTCGCCGCGGCGGCGGGCGGTGTCGATCGCCTCGTCGCGATCGCCGAGGCCCGCAACATCGGGGCGACCGCGGTGCAGAACCAGCTCGATGAGGCGATGGCCCACGCCGATGCGGCTCGCGCCTCGATCGAGCGTTTGGGCCAGCCTCCCGAGCTGCTGGCGCTGCTCGAAAGCAACCTGGCGGCCATTTTTTGGCGCAGTGGTCGTTACGACCAGGCGCTCGCCGAGCTTGAGAGAGCCGACGCGCACTACCAGCAAACACCCGATCGCACGCCTCGTCAGCGCGTGCTGGTGCTCAAGAACGCCGCGTCGCTGCTCGCGCAGGCAGGCCGGTCGCAGGAGGCGATGGTCAAGGGCCAGGAGGCGGTGAAGCTCGCCGTCGCGGCCGTCGGGCCTCAGCACCCACTGGTCGGCACCGCCTCCCATGGGCTGGCCTGTGCTCAGCTCGAGGCCGATCGCGCGCAGGAGGCGTACCTGAGCGAGCAGAAGAGCCTCGAGCTGCTCGAGAACGCACTGGGGCCGAAGAACATCCGTCTGTGCCCACCCCTGCTGACGATGAGCGAGATTCTGCGAGAGCTGGGGCGCACCCAGGAAGGTGTGGCCTTCGCCGAGCGCGGGCTCGCGGTCGAGGTTGAGAACCTCGGCAAAGAACACCCAGACGTCGCCATCTCGCGGCGGGTGCTGGGCAGCATGTACACCTCGGTCGGGCGCTTCGCCGAAGCCGAGGTCGAGCTGAACGACGCCATTGTGCTGCTGGAGCGCACCTTGAAGGCCACGCACCCGGAGGCGATCGAAGCGAGCTTGAACCTGTCGGAGCTGGCGGCCGCTCGGCATCGGTTCCCTCAGGCCCTCGAGCTCGCGAACAGGGCGCTGAAGGGCCTCGACGCGGCCCACGATGCGCGTGATGGGGCGCTGCGAAAGCGCGTGCTGCTCGCCCGCGGCGAGGCCCAGCTGGGGAGTGCTCCGCAGAGCGCCATCATCGATCTCGAACGGGCCCTCGAGCTTGATCACCAATTTCCGAACACGGCACAATTTCGCGCTCAGGTGCAGGGCGCGCTGGCGGTGGCGCTCAAGAAGAACAAGAGCAGTGACTCCCAACGAATCAGCGCGCTCGCCACCAGCGCGTACCCGCTGCTCGTGGGCCGAGACCCCGACCGCGCCAAGGCACTCGAGGCATTGATCAGATAGTTGCGAAAGGGGGGGGCGCGATGTGCGTCTTCGTCACCCGTCGCCTGCACCCCCGCGACCGCCGCCTCTTTGACGGAGCTCAAGGTGTGAGGCTTCGTGCTCACCACGAGCGGTCACTCGTTGAGACCCCGTGGCCACCATCGAGGTGAAGACGTCGTTGAAGGGCAGAATCGCGGGGCTCGGGCCATGCAACTCGCGCGATTCAGGCAGCCGCCAATAGGGCACGAACGGCCAGGCGTGGTGCTCCCAGTGGTACCAGGTGTTGTGCGGAGCGAAGAGCATGCGCTGCCACCAGGGCATGGTCAGGCGATGGGTGGTCTCGGTGCCGACGTGCTCGGTCCACATCCGCGCCCGATACGCAGCGGGAAACGAGGTGAAGGTGGCGCCGATCCACATCAGCGGTATCCACTGTTGGTCGAGGGCGGTCACGAGCGAGAACATCACCACCGGCACCAGCAGGGGGCCGATGCGATCGGCTGCGTTCACCGGCGGGTACATCAGCCAGAAGCGAAGCACGCGCACGGTGCTCAAGCCTGAGAGGTCGACGAGCACGCCCTTCAGCAGGCCGCGCAGCGTCGTCGGCAGCGACCAGTAGCGGTCGCTCGAGAGCGCTTTGACCGCGTGCTCGGGGTCGCCCTCGGCGCCGTTCAAGCGATGGTGCGCGAGGTGCCACTTGCGAAAGCTGCGCGTGGTCTGACTCACCCACCACCCGCACACCGCGTCGCTGATCAAGTCATTGAGCCAGGGCCTCCGCGAGATCGTGAAGTGCGAGGCGTCGTGCAGCAGAATCATGAACGCGTGGTGTCGGGTGCCAACGATCAAGGCGCCGAGCACATACGAGAGCGGGTGGTTCACCCACCGGGCCAGCGCCATCGTCGCGATGATGATCGCCCAATCGCCCGCTGCTCCCCACAGCCATCGAGCCATGCTCGGTTGGTAGAGCGACTTCATCACAGAGGGCTTCGGCGAGCCTCGAAACAGGTTCGAGCACGCCAGCACCAGCCGCAGCGCCAGCAGGTCGATGCGCTGCGAGCCCGAGAGCGCTGCGCGCCGCGACGCAATCTCCGGAGCCGGTCGCGCAGCCGCCCCGAGTCGAACCAGGCCAAAGTTGAGCGGCCCGGTCGTCTCGACGCGCGCCGCGTCGCCCCACGTCGCGTGCGCGGCGGCCCGCAGCTGGTCGCGACCGAACGCGGCGCGCAGCGAGTGCTCATGATCAACCGCGAGCAGCGCTGGCTCACCCTGCATGCCGCGGCCCACCAGGTAGCGAATCGACGCCTCGCCCTTGAGCGACGTGAAGTCGCACAGACAGACCGTGCCACCGGGCTTGAGCACGCGAGCAATCGCCGCGAAGGTCTGTTCGAGCGCCTTGGTGTCAGCCAGGTGATGCAGCGTCAGGCTCGAGACCACGCAGTCGACCGACGCAGCCGCGATCGTTGCCAAGGTGGTCATGTCGTCGTGTCGCAGCTCGACGTTGCTCAGCCCCAGCCCCTCACAGTGCGCCCGCCCGGTCGCCAGCATGCCGTGCGAGAAATCGACGCCGATGAAGCGACAGTCGGGCGCGAGCTGAGCCATCAGCGCCAGCTGGTTCGCCGGCCCACACCCGAGGTCGACCACCGTCGCGCCGGGCGCCATCGCAGTCACCATCTGGCCGCTGCTGAAGAGGTAGTACGCCGCGAGCGGGCCATCGACCCGGCCGCCGTGAGCGAAGGCGTGCACGTGGTGGGCATCGCTCATCACCAGGTCGGGCTCCGGTGTTCGGGTGAGGTGCTGCGTCAAGAAGGTCTCACGCGCCAGGCATCGCAAGAGCTGCATGTCGATGTACATGGGCGAGCCTCCCCGGCGCCCAAGAACTTACGTGCCTCAGCGCGGTCTGTCGCCTTGGTTGAGTCTTCGACGCTCCGGTTGCACCTTGAATTCGAACAGGTGGGTGCAACGCCGACAGCGGGGCCCCTGGCACGCGTGCCAAAGGCTGTCGCTCAGAACGGGGTGACCGCCACGTTGGCCGTGGCCGCCGCGCCCTGCTCAGTCGACCCGTGCGGCCGCGGTGGCAGGCTCGGCGCCACCAGCGCCAGGCCCGCGCTGACCCACGTTGCCATCAGGCGGCGCCCCTCGCGCACCTCGAAGGCCTTCGAGTCGAGCATCGCCAGCTGCTGCAGAAACGCGCGCGCCGAATGCGTTCGACCAGCAACCTCCTTCACCAGCAACCCATCGATCGCCGCGCAGAGCACGGGCGACGTGTCGGGCCGCAAGGTCGAGAGCGGGGGGAGCGGCCGCTCCGACACCGCCTTGACGATTTCGATGTTGCTCTCGCCGCGAAAGGCCCGCTCTCCGGTGAGCATCTCGAACAGGGTGAGGCCGAGCGCGAACAAATCAGCCTTCGCGTCGAGCATCTCTCCGCGGAGCTGCTCGGGCGCCGAGTAGGCCAGCTTGCCGCGCATCATGTCAGCCGCGGTGAGGCTCACGGAGTTGACTCCGCGGGCGATGCCGAAGTCGGCCAGCTTGACGTCGCCGCCGCGCGAGATGAGCACATTGGGTGGGTTCACGTCGCGGTGCACCAGGCCTCCACCGGAGCTCGAGTGCTCGTGGAGGTGCTGCAGCGCCTCGGCCAGACACCAGGCCACGTACGCCACCGCCATCGGCTCGATCGCCCGCTGCTCCGAGCGCCCCGCCAGGAGCACGTTCTGCAAGCTGCAGCCATCGACCAGCTCCATCGCCAGAAAGTAGGTCGACCCGTCGGCCCCGAAGTCGAGCACTTGCACCAGGTTGGGGTGCGCGAGCAGCGCGCCGAGCTCGGCCTCGCGGCGAAAGAGCGCCATCGCCGTCGGGTCTTGTGCGGCTGAAGTGTGAATGCGCTTCACCGCCACTGCTCGCTCGAAGCCTCCCTCAGGGCAGTAGGTGGCGCGAAACACCTCGGCCATGCCGCCAATGCCGATGCGCTCGCCGAGCACGTACTTGCCGAGCAGGTCTCGGCTTCGTGACTCGACCACCAGCCGGCGAATGCGAAACACCAACAGCCCGGTGACGACGGCCATGGCCGGCGCGGTGATGGCGCAAAGCAAGATGGGCAACATCGGGTAGTCACAGCGATACAGCATCAACACCATGCTGGCCGTGGCGGTGGTCGCGGTGGCGACGATTACCGGCAGCGACATCGAGAGCGAGGCGGCGACGATCAGCGTCGACATCATCACCAGGTTCGCCGGCACGTTGTGGTACCGCAGCTCGCCCAGCGGCCCGAGCTGGAGGTGGTGAATGGCGCTGAGCAAAGGCACATCGACGAAGGCGACGGCGTACGACGAGATGATCACCGTCTTGGGGAAAGCGAAGATCACCAGCGCGATCACCGCCGCCACGAGGAAATAGAGCCACGCGCCCCAGCGCGAGATGGCGATCGCGGGGAGATCGACGTTGAGAAAGAGAAAGAGGAGCGCTCCGACCCCGGTCGCCACCAGCCGAATGATCGTCACCCGGTGGGCGTTGAGTCGGCGCTCATTGAGAATGACCTCATTGAGGGCCGCCCGCGCTGCTGATGAGGTGCTCGCCGGCTCGGCCACCCCCGCCGTATAGCAACGCTCGCCTGGTCTGCAACGATCGCGAGCCGGCGCTTGGCTTAGCCGGTCGGCACTTTGAACCCAGCGAGCGCTTTGCAGAATTCGCCGAGGCGGTCGTACGGCACGCGCAAGACGAGCTGGGTCTTGGTCGCGGTGGCTTCAACGCCTTCGACGGCGGCTTCCTTCACGGCAGCGACGGCGGCCTTCGCAGCCGGTGACTGCTTTACACGCTTCGGGCGGCCACTGAGCTGGCCAATGGCCTCGAGCAGGTCTTCACGGGTCGCGGTCTCGAGGGTGCGGGTGACGGTCTTCTCGCCGTCTTTGAATTGAATCTTGAGCTCCTCGAAGTCGATGGCGCCCCGGTTTGGTATTCTTGTGCCAGGCGACGGCATCGGCAGCCGAAGCAGCCGCGAGCGTTTGAAGTCACGGAATGTGGCGCGTGGCGTCTCCACGTTGGTGTGCGAGGGATATTCACAGGCTGCGATATCTTATTTTCTGCGAAGCAACTTCGGAGGGTTACGCGACCACCCAATTCTGGAATTGGGTAAGTGCAATTCTAGAATTGGGACTTCGCTCGAGTACGTGCCGCCCTGAGCAGCGCGCCAGAGCTGAGCCAGTCGTGCGAGAGCGCTTCACAGCCTCCCAGGTCGTGACTGCTCCCTCGGTCACAGGCGCACGAAGGTCTCAACGTGGCGCTTCAGTCGCTGTCTTGCCCGGCGTGGCAGGTGCGACGGGCTGGGTACGCGAGCTGCAGCGCATCGTTGAACACGCGGCAGGTACCAGGAGCCCCCCATGAAAGCAGTCGTTCTGAACGCATACGGTGACGTGAGCAAACTCGAGTTCAAAGACTTCCCCGACCCGCGGGTTGGAGCCAACGAAATCAAAGTTCGAATGGCGGGCGCCGGCCTCAACCCCATTGATTGGAAGCTCAGAAGCGGAGCCTACCAGACGATGATGCCGCTCGACCTGCCTGCGGTACTGGGTCGAGATGTCTCGGGCACCGTCGTCGAGATCGGCACGGGAGTGACTCGGTTCAAAGTGGGCGATCGCGTGATGGGGTTGGTGATGGGCGGCTACGCGGAGCTCGTGGTCGCAGCCACCGACGCCTGGGCCGCGGTACCCCCGAAGATGGACTTGGTTGATGCTGCCGCCTTGCCGCTGGTGCTGCTGACGGGTGCACAGCTCATCGACGAAGCGCTCCAACCCAAGAAGGGTGACGTCGTGCTCGTGACGGGTGCTTCGGGCGGCGTCGGGAGAACGGCCGTCTTTGCTGCGAAAGCTCGGGGCGCAAGTGTGTGGGCTGCGGTTCGAGGTGCCCACACGGCTGAAGCCGCCACACTGGGGGCCGCTGGGGTCGTCTCGCTCGACGATGACGCAGACATCGCCCGCTTGCCGCTTCTCGATGGCATTGCAGATACCGTCGGTGGGCCGACCATCGCCAAGCTGCTGAGCAAAATGAAGCCAAGTGGCACCGTCGCCAGCGTCGTGGGCGAGCCTGCCGGTGCCAAAGCCCTCGGCCTCATCGTGCACGCCATGATGACGCACCCAGATGCCGATCGACTCGGCACGCTTGCGCAAGCGGTGGCGGCCGGTGAGCTCGTGATTCCCATCGCCAGGAGGTTTCCGCTGGCGGAGGCACGCGCTGCTCAGACGCTTGCAGAGCATCATGCTGGCGGCAAGGTGTTGTTGACACCGTAAGTCCTCAAGATTTTTCGTGGTTCGATGAGCCGACGGCGGCAGAAGCAGCCCGTCACTCCGGCTTCCACGTAAAGGGGAAGCGCTCGGTCGCTGGCGTGGGCTCGATCAGGTCGAACTTTCTGACGTCGATCTCGAACTGGCCGTTGCCCAGGTCGCGCAAGATGTCGACGGGCTTCGCGCCGAAGAGAATGTCGCGGGTTTCGTAGCGGCGGCGGCCCGAGACGACCTGGTGGGTCACTTCATCGAAGCCAAAGACCGAGAGCGCCGCCTCGATCTCCTGGGTGACCGCGCCTTCGGGCGTGAGGCCGTTGAGCGGGCTGTCGGCGTCGATGACGTGCATCACGTTCCACGCGCGAGAGAGCGACATGGCGCGGTTTCGCACCAGCTTCACCTCGGTGCTGCGGTAGAGCGTCGCCCCCTCGAGCGTGGTCGTGGTTTTGATGAGGTCGAGCCGAATCTCGGCGTTGATGACTGCGTCGTGCCGGTCGTTGCCAATGCGGGCCATCAACGTGGGCACGCCGTCGACTTGGGTGATGACCAGCCGAGACGTGAAGATGATCGACGAACGCGGCTGCGAGAAGCGTTGAAAGACCAGGCCGGTCGCCAAGGCGGTGATCAGCAGGCCCACGATGGCCTCGCTGGTCACGAGCGTATTGGCCGCGCGCGAGGCCGGGTACATGTCTCCGTACCCGATGGTGGCCATCGTCTGCACGCTGAAGAAGAATGCGTCTTCGAAGGAGTCAGGGCGCGCGTGCATGACGCCTCCGAGCTTGAGGTAGGCGAGGGCGTAGAGCGCATTGCCGAGCAGAAAGATCGCGGTGACCACGCCAAGCACGGCGTACCAAGGCGCCTTGACGAGCCATTGATAGCTGTCGCGCAGCGGGTGGGGCGTGACACCGATGATCGACACTTCGTCGCCGTAAGCCTTGCTCTTCACCCGAAACGCCATGGGGCGCTTCTATCGGGCGATAAGCGCTCGGGCCACCGCAACGATTCGCCTTGAAGGCCGCGCAGGGGTTGGACAACTCCCGACTTTTCAGCCTCGCAGGCTCGCCTCAAGCTCACGTCGAGACGATGAACGCTTCGTCGCGATACCGGCGCGAGGCCAGCCACCAAAGCCCACCGGCGACGGCGAGTGTAGGGGCAACCATCAACAGCCATTCGAACGCGACCGGCGCCTCGCCTCGAAGCAACTTCTCGATGAGGCGGCTCTGCGATACCAGCGGCGTCGCCGAGACCCACAGCGCCTGCTTCGGAGGGTTCATCGCCAACAGCATCACCGACATGGGCAGCATCGTGATGCCGGCGGCTGCGCTCTGCGCTTCTTTGACGCTCTTCGCACCACCTGCCAGGTAACTGATGAGCGCGGCACCCACGAGCACGAGGGGCATCAGCACCAGCCCGATGGTACCCAGCGTGGCCACCGTGACTGAGGCCGACGAGCTGCTCAGCTGGAAGCCCACCTCGAGCAGCGACAACGTCACGAAGAGCATCAGCGTGGTGAAGAGGCTGGTCGAGAGCATCTTGCCGCTCATCACCACTGAGGGTGAAACGGGGTTCGCCAGCAAGGGCTCGAGCGACTGACGCTCCCGTTCTCCCGCGGTGTTGTCGACCCCTGAAGGAATGCTGCCGACAAAGACGATCATCATCAACATGAAGGGCAAGAACGTCAGCGCGCGGTTGGCCTGACTGGTCGGCGTCGCGAGGTCGTGCTGCGAGATCGAGACGCCGTTGGTCACTGACGGCGCCACGCCGCGAGCCAGCAGTCGAGCGGCTCCGACCTGCTGGCCGTAGAGGCGGAGCACTCCAGCGAGTCGTTGGGCCAGCACCGCCGCCTCGGTTCGGCTGCTGTCGTGAACCAGCTCGACCGTCGCTGGCTGGCTCGCTCGCCAGCGGGTGGCGTAGTCGGGGGCGACGCGCAGAACCAGGTCGACCTCTTGGTCTCGAACCCGCTGCTCAGGGTCGCCCTTCGATGCAGTCAACGTGATGTTCTGGCTTTGCATGAACGCCACCAGGTTCGGAGCCTGATCGGCACCGATGGCCTCGACGGTGATGGGCTCCTCGACGCCCGATGCGCGCTGGCTCATCACGGCGCCCATGCCTTGCACCATGAGCACGGTGAGCAGCGGGCCCGTCACCAGAGAAAGCATGACTGTTCGGCGATCGCGAAGGAGGTCGGTGAGCTCTTTGCGAATGATGGTGACGAGTGCATTCATGAGGCGGCTCCGAGTGGCATCGATGCTGTGCGAACGGCTGTGACGAAGGCGTCTTCGAGCGTGGCGGCCCCGAGCTGAGCGGTCAGCGCTTGGGTCGAGCCCGAGGCCACGACCGCCCCCGACGAGATGATCACGATCTGATCACACAGGGCGGCCACCTCTTGCATCACGTGGCTCGAGAGAATGACGCAGCGGCCTTGTGCCTTGAGGTCGAGAATGAAGTCTCGCAGCGCCCGGGTGGTCATCACGTCGAGGCCGTTGGTGGGCTCGTCGAGAATGACGTTCTTCGGGTCGTGTACCAGCGATCGCGCGATGGCCGTCTTGGTGCGCTCACCCTGCGAGAAGCCCTCGGTGCGCCGGTCGAGAATGCTCGCCATGCCCAGCGCAGTCGAAAGCGTCTCGATACGGGCGGCGATGCGCGGGGTGCTCATGCCCTGGAGCCGCCCGAAGTATTCGATGTTCTCCCGAGCCGTCAGCCGCTTGGAGAGGCCGCGGGCGTCGGGCAAGACCCCCAGTCGTTTTCTGACTTCGTGTTGCTGAAGGACCGAGTCGAGGCCGTCGACCCTGGCTCTGCCTTCGTCAGGGGCCATCAGGGTGCAGAGCATTCGCAAGGTGGTGGTCTTGCCGGCGCCGTTGGGCCCGAGCAGGCCGGTAATCATGCCGTCGGGCGCGACGAAGCGAACGCCTCGCGCCGCTTTGACGACCCCGGTCTTCGTGACGAATGACTTGTGCAGATCGAGTGCTTCAATCATGGCGACCACCCTGAGAAACCCGAGACGGGTCGCGGGTCAGAAATCGAATCGAGACACCTCGCGTCGAGGTTCATCGCGTCAGCGGTATCGACGAAGTGGGCGAAGAGCCTGGGCATGCACCCTACGGTCACCACCTGATGCCCTTGACCGCGCGCAACCAGGTGTCGCCCGTTCGGTAGCCGGGTTCGTACGGCTTCGGCGTAGCGAGGCGGCGTGACGGGGTCGAGCTCACCCGACAGCAGCAGCACCGGCACCGGGCCCGTCAATGGCTCGCGAAAGTCAGGGGGGCGTTCGCCTTTCGGCCAGACGGCGCAGGCGGCTTTCAAGACGCGAACCGCTGAATCACCCAAGAGACTCATCGGCGGCATGCTGGGCTCGGGAAGCTCACTCGCATCTTCGGTACAGAGCACCGAGAGCGGCGCCGTTGAGGCCGGTCTGTCTGCGCGATCGGGGTCATCGCCTTTGGCGAGCGCGGCGAGCACCTCAAGGCGGCCGGCTGTCGCTTCACTGAGCAAGAGCGGCAGCATCGCCATTGAAGAGGGGCGATAGGCCCATGCACGAACGAGCTCGACGACCTCTTCACGGGTCAACGTGCCGGTGGTCAGCGCTCCGCTCTCGGCGCTTCGGTAGTGAACGGCCATCGGCGCCGCGTCGAGCTTCGAGAGAAGATCGAGCAGTCGCTCTCGAGTTTCTGAGGTGAGCTGCTTCTCCAGCGCGTCGTCGAGGTCCGAAGCGAAATTGCCAACCAAGACGAGGCTGTTCGGAGCCACTCCGTCGAGGGTGACGGTTCGGGTGTGAGCAGCGAAGTGCTTTGCGTACTGCTGCGCCACGCGAGTGCCGTAGGAGGCGCCGTAAAGATTCACGTGTTCGACCTGGAGCGCGCGACGAACGTCGTCGAGGTCGAACATCGCCTCGGTCGTCGAGTAGAAGCGAACGTCAGCGTTCTGTGAGACTGACTCGAGGCACGCGAGCAACCTTGCGTGAACAACCTCAGGGCGCTCTTCGCTCTTGCTCGAAGGCGGTCTCGTGCAGTTGAGCGGGCTCGAGCCGCCGATGCCGCGCTGATCGACCAGAATGAGATCGTGGTGCTCGTGAAGCTCGGGGAGCGACTGCGCGACCCCCGCGTACGTGTCACGAGCTGACAGCCCTGGCCCACCGGCGATGAGAAACACCGGCGCCCGATCGGCCTTCGCGCTCGCGGGCAGCCAGGCGACGGCGAGCGAAATGGCACGGCTCGAAGGGTCAGCACGGTTTTCGGGCACTGTCAGGCTGGCGCACTGGGCCGAGGCGCGCGCCGCAGGGTCTCCGATGGTGCAAGGGGTGAAGACCAGAGACCCGAAGCGGGTCGAGTGAGGCGGCGTGTCTGAACAAGCGACGGCGAGAAGGCCGAGAAGCGTCATTCGGTTCATAGGGGGTTCGTTTGGTGAGGGTGGAGAACGGAGAGGTGGCGTTCGCGTCATTCGCGGGGAGTCGCGGCGACTGCGTGTGAAAGGGTTAGAGCGCGCCGAGCTTTAGCAAGCTGACGATGACCGCCCAGGTCCCCGTCGTCACACCCAGCAGCAGCCCGATGAACGACCAGATGCGCCCGAGTCGTTGCCGCTTGGCGGCGGTCGGGTCGGCGAGCACTTCAGCCGCGTACCTTCTCGCCCGAATGCGGGGCAGCCAGACCTGAAAGCACGAGATGAAGACCACCATCGTCACCAGCCACGTGCCACCAACGAGCAGCAGAGGCGAGCTGACGATGCCGTTGACCGCAATGCCGCCGAGAAAGAACACGATGCCCGCGAGCTGCGTGAGAAAGAGCTGCCCGAGCTGACGTCGTTCGCAATCATCGAGGGCGTGACGGCGCTCCAGCGAATAGCCAAAGAGCAACGTGCCGGCCCCGATCGCGAAGGGCAGGGCGACGCCGCCGAGGAGCGCCAACCACTTGGTCGAAGCGACCGATTTTGCCGCGCCGACCGTCGCGGCGGCCGCGGTCGAAGGGGCTGCGACGACCAGCGCGATCGTCGCGGCAGTGAACGCCGCCGCAGGAGCCGTTCGACCCATCGCATCGCCCGCACGTTGCAGAACCGACTCGCGGAGTGTTTCACGGGCGCGAGAGAGGCGCTTTTTGATCGCCGCTTCGCTCAGGCCAAGCAGCTCGGCGACCTGCGCGACTGATTGCCCCTCGCGGTAGTAGAGAATGACCACTTCGCGTGCGTCATCGGGGAGCTGATCGATGGCCTCTGAGAGGTGCGCTTGATCTTCTCGCTCGATCAATGACTGCAGGGGCTGCGCTTTCGGGTCGACGACTCCAGCCAGCGCATCGTCGAGCACATGCTTCTTGTCGCGGCGACCGAAGCGGCGCAGGTGCTCAGTGGCTTGGTTTCGCGTCAGCTGACGAAGCCACGGCAAGAAGCTGTCGGGGTTCCGCAGTGTGCCCAGCCCGCGCCACGCTGCCAGGTACACGTCTTGCGCGATTTCTTCGCTCGCGGCCACGTCACGCACCAACGCGAGTGCAATCGAGCAGACGACCGAGCGGCTGGTCTCGATCAAGTGCTCGTAGGCTTTCGCATCGCCTCCCGCCGCGGCGCGAAACACCGTCGTGTGGCTCATCGTGTCGGTCACCATGCTGACTGAGTCGGTGGAGCTCCGAAAAGGTGACACGCGGCCCAGCCGTCAGCACTTACGCGCGCTTGGCGGGAGCGGCTTCGAACGCGTAGCTGTACGAGACTTTGTACTGCTCTCCGATGGGTTTGGGCTGCGGGTCGACCGGGCGGCCGGTGGGCAGCCCTCCAACGCGTTCGATGCCGCCGCGTTGCTCGAGTGCAGTGCCTGCCAAGATCATCTCTGCGGCTTTGGCCGGAGGCAGACCTGGGTGCGAGGGCAGGGTGAAATAGAATGCGAGGGTGCCGCTCTTCGTCGGCAAGACAGAGACGTTCGGCGTCGACCCTGCGGGAAATTCATTCGGAGCCGCGGTGTGCGCGATTCGCCCGAACGGGGCTTGGCCAAACAATTGTTTGGTCGCAAAGGTATGGGCCACGAGCGCGTCAGAGACTTCTTTGCTGGTGAAGGCCGGCGCATTCGTCTCGATCATCTTGGCGACCGCTCTCTGCGCGTTGGGGTCACCCTCGACCACCAAGGCGTGAAGCAGGTGCCCCCGTTCAGCAAGCGTCAGCGCTCGCGCGTCGGCACCGGCGTATCGATGAAGGCGAGGCTCATCTCCGGTGAAGACCGCGGAGAGAAAGGGTTTGACCGTCGCGGGCCATGCGTCGGGCTGATTCGGGTCGAGCGCCGCGAGCTTCTTCACGTTCGCGCCGATTTGTTCCAGCAAGATGCCGCGGGTCATGCCGTCGAAGGCGAACCCACCCCAAGGTGTCTTGGTCGATGCGACACCGAAGCCATTCTCGCCGGCCGATCGCAGCGACTGAATCTGAGTCTCGAGTGACTCTGGGCCGTGGCTCCAGTGGCTGCGAAACACGTCGGCGATTCGGCCGGCCGGCGTCGAAAGATTCGCCACGAACGGCTTGAGTATCGGGGGCCTGATGACGAGCATTGGCGGGTCTTACCAACGAGGCGCTCGGGGTTGAAAGAGCCGACCGCATTTCTCAAATCGTAAGAGTGACCGGAGGCCGCGAAACAGTGCGGGCAACGGCGGGACCTTGAGTGCTCGTACGGCGCAGCCTACGGTCCTGCGTTCGGAGGGGAACCCGTGGAACGTCATCGCTTTGAGTGCGTCGAGAATGGTGCGAGCAAATTCTGGGAGTACAGCCAGGTCGGCCCGGAGGTCCATCTCACGTGGGGGAAAATTGGGTCTGCGGGGCAATCGCAGACGAAATCATTCGACAGCGCAGAGAAAGCCGCCTTGGCCGCGGCCAAGCTCGTCAAGGAAAAGACCAGCAAAGGCTACGTCATGGTCACGGCTGAACAGGTCGCTACGGGAGCGGCTGTCGCGCCTCCGCACTCGGAACCTCCAGCGGCGGCGCCTCCGGCCCCGCGCGCGCCTTCCAGCAAGAAGGCCGCGAGCAGCT
>JANLPS010000001.1:0-2346 GCA_031367385.1 Archangium sp.
CAGCGGCCGCGTCGTCACCCGCTGCGACGACCCGACGCCCGACAAGTCATTCTCGTGGTGCCCCATCGACGAGTAGCAATAAAGGGGACAGGCTGGTTTTTCTATTGCGTCAGTTCGCGAATTGGAAAAACCAGCCTGTCCCCTTTATTGCGCCGCGCCCCGCACCGGCTGCGGCATTGGCCGGCCGCGCACCGTCAGCTCACTGAAGACGCACTGTGAATTTCGGCACCCCATCGCCACTTTGCCGACCTTGCCCGCGAGCCCAGGTAACGACTTGCGCGCGAACCGGGCCTGACCGACCAACGCCTCGGCCAACACTTCACCGTTCTTCTGCTTTTTGAGCCGCAGCGTCACCGTGAACCGGCCGTGCGGCACCCTGACCTCATCGGCGCTCAGCTCAGCCAGGTCATGCGCGCTGGTGCCCATCACCTCTCGCCCGTCGGCCCCCACGTAGCGCCAGAGCATTCGCATCTCGCTGGGCACCGTACGCACCTCGCCTCCTTCGCGAACCTGGTGCGTGGGTATCGCGAACACGCTCACCTGCAGGTCTTTGATGCGAAAGGCGACCTCGGCGAAGCGCTGAGCATCATTCGGCAAGGAGGGAAATTCGGGGCTCAGCTCCGTGACCTCGAGCTCGCTCGAGATCTCCAGGTCGTCGGCCGAGTAGTACCGGTGCGCGACGTAGGCCCGCGGCACAATCGAGGTGTGCTCGGCCATGTCGGTCGGGTCTCCGTACTGCTGCGCCTTGAGGCCACCCAGGGCGAACGACCACATGCCGGCGTGCAGGTTGAGCGCTTGCCCGGCATCTTCAGTGCTCGCCTCGAACTGCAGCTTGAGGCCATCGCCTGGCAGCTCGGTGAACGACGAATAGAGCTCGACGTCTTCACTGTCGGCGTACCACTCGGGGGGTGCGCTCGCGCTCGACCCCTGCCCCGCCGCGGGCGAAAACTTCAGCACCAGCCCCACCACCAGCAGCACCCCCAACACCAGCACCCCGACCTTCCACCCCGCCACCGGTTGGTGAACCAGCGAGCTCAGCCGATCGCCCCGAATCACCGGGGCCTTCGGCGGAGCCACCACTGCCGGCACCGATGACTGGCCGTTGGTGGCGATCATCGGCTCGAGCGCGTTGACCACCTCGAGCGCACGGTCAGGTCGGCTGGCCGGGTCGGGGTCGAGCAGGCGCGCGAGAATCACGTCGATCGCCGGGTCGAGCCCAGGCTGCTTCTCTGACGGCAACCGAAAGCGGCCGATGGGCAGCTCGGTGGTGAGCATCTCGTAGAGCAGCACCCCCAGCGAATACAGATCAGCCCGGTGGTCGACGTGCTTCGCGTCGCGCCGCTGCTCTGGCGCCATGTAATTCACCGTGCCCATCGCCACCGAGGTCGCGGTCAAGGCGATGTTGCGCTCGTTGCCCTGCATGCCCGCCAGGCCAAAGTCGGCGATCTTCACGTGCCCGCGCGCGTCGATCAAAATGTTCTCGGGCTTCAGGTCGCGGTGAACGATCTTCGCGTCGTGTGCCGAGTCGATCGCCCGGGCGATCTGCACGCCGATGCGCAGCGCGTCTCGCACCGTCAGCCGCTGGTTGTTCATCATCTCGCGCAGGGTGATGCCCTGCACCAGCTCCATCACGAAGAAGTAGTGCTCGCCGGTCTGCCCGCGGTCGATGATCTGCACGATGTTCGGGTGACTGAGCGCGGCCAACGCGGTCGCCTCTTTTTCGAAGCGTGAAACGAACTCCGGGTCTTTCGAGAACTTCTCGGGCAGCAACTTCACCGCCACCGGGCGCTTGAGCGAGAGCTGGGTCGCCCGCCACACTTCACCCATGCCGCCGCGGCCCAACAGCACGCCCATCTCGTACCCAGGCACCAACGGCGGAGCCGCGTGCAGCTGCGTCGCTCCGCTCTCATCATGCTTCTTAGACCCCGACGAAATGGTCGCGTCGAGCCCGGCCGATTCACCTCGCTCAGAGAGCGTGACCTGGTTCGCGGGCCGCACATCGGTTCGCCGCACCTCGAAGCGAATGCCGCAGGTGCAGGTGACCAGCTGGCCCGACACGTACACCGACGTGTCATGAACCTTGCCGCAGTTGGGGCAGGTCTGCGTCACGGTGTGTCGGGGCGGCCGCGTCAAGACGTCAGCGGTCTACTCGTTGAAGCCCACCACTCGGAAGGTCGGCACGCCTTTTTCTTTGCCCTTGACCTGCAGCACCGACACCGCCTCGGTTCGAAACCCCGGGCCGGCGCGTCGAATCGTGCTCTCGCTGGCCAGCACTTCGCCGCCCTTCGCGAGGCCGCAGAGGCGAGACGAGGTGTTGACCGAGTCTCCGATGGCGGTGAACTCGTG
>JANLPS010000008.1:0-2718 GCA_031367385.1 Archangium sp.
TGGTCATGCCCTTGATGAAGTCGACCGCCGCGTTGCCTGCGGCGTTGATGCCCGCTCCGGCGAGGCACCCGGCGCCGGCCGCGCACGAATTCGCCTCTGACATGCAGCTGCTCAGCTTGGTCGCTTCATCGCTGCCGCCGCTCTTTTCGATCTGCGCGAACACCGACTCGCACGACGCGCGCTGATCATCGGAGTGATCGCACAAGCTCGCCAACTTCGAGCACGCCCGCTTGTCGGGCCGCAAGAAGTACTGCCAGGCGAAGTACCCACCAACCGCCAGCACGACGACGAAGATGAATTTCTTCACGTGGCCCCCTTTTTTGTCTTCAGCGCTGTCACCAGATCCATCAATTCGGCGCCGCGAAAGGGCTTGTGAATGTAGCCATCGGCCCCGGCTTTCATCGCCACGTCGACGTCGGCCTTCTTCGCCTTGCCAGTCAACATGTGCAGCGGCACCTTCGCGGTGCTCGGGTCGGCTTTGAGCATGCGGCAGACCGTGATGCCGTCGAGCTGCGGCAAGACCACGTCGAGCAGAATCAGATCGAACGACTGGGTGCGGGCCAGCTTGAGCCCCTCGGCCCCCGTCGACGCACACTCGACCTGCACATCGCTCTCGCTGAGCAGACCCTGCACGAGCTCGCGAATGACGGGCTCGTCTTCGACCACCAAAATTCGAAAGGGGTTGGTCATGGTGGGGGTGGCCTACTCGTATGCCAGCGCCTCGACGACGTCGAGCCCCGCCGCGCGCCGAGCTGGGTAGAGGCCGGCCAACACCGCGCACACCGACGAGGCCACCAGCATCGAGAGCCCCGTCTTCCACGGGAAGAGAAAGGGAAAATACCACCCGGTGGCCTGCACGTTGATGACCTCGGTCACCACGCTGCCGACGATGAAGCCCAGGCCCAGGCCGATGGTGCCTCCGGTGATGCCGATGAACGCGGCCTCCGCGGCGAAGAGGCGAATGATGTGGCCTCGGTCGGCGCCGATGGCCCGTAAGAGCCCGATTTCACGGGTTCTGTCGAGCACCGCGGCCAGCAGGGTGTTGATCACGCCGAGCAGGGCCAGGGCGATGGCGGCGAACTCCATCGCGGTGGTCACGGCGAAGGCGTTGTCGATGAGGCTCAAGGCTTCTTGGTGCAGCTCACCGTTCGAGAGCACGTAGAGGTCGTACTTCTTGCCGAACTGCTCGGTGATGACTTTGCGCACCGCTTCAATCTGGGTCGGGTCGTTGACGTAGACGTGAAAGCTGTCGACCCGGTCGTCGCCGAAGTGCTTGGCGAACATCGCGCGGTCCATGATCACTGAGCCCTGGTCTGAGGTGTAGTCGATGATCACCGCCGCGATGACGTAGTCTTGAACGCCGGTCGGCGTGGTCATTTGAAAGTGATCGCCCGGGTGCAAGTTGCGCCGGCGGCTCAGGTTTTCACTGATGGTCACGTGGGTGAGGTACTGCGCGCGCGTGGGGAGCACGCCCTCGAGCACGTCGGGTTTGCCGCGCAGCTGGTACACGTCAGAGAGCATCGACACCAGAAACAGCCGCAGCCCCAACGCATCGTGGGGAAAAATGCGAACACGGTCGATGTTGCTGACCCCGGGTAGCTTCTGCAGCTCGTCACCCAGGGCGGCGTTGATCGGCTGGTTCTGCACGCCGGCGATCTTCGATGACGCGGTCACGAACAGGTCTGCCGGTACGGCTTGGCTTATCCACCGTTGGGCGCTCTGCTGAAACGAGTCGATGAACCCGCCGACGGTGACGGCCATCGCGACGCCGATGGCGAGGGCTGAGACCGGCACCGAGGTTCTCACCGGCGCGCGCGCGAAGTTGTCGGCCGCCAACCGCCCCGAGATGCCGAGCAGCCACTCTCCGGGCTTGGCGAAGGGCCGGTTGAGCACGCGCAGCAGCAGCGGCGAGAGCATCGTCGCGCCCATCAAGATGAAAAAGATACCGAGGTACCCGCCGACCGGCAGGTTTTCGATGGGTGCGGGCAGGTTCGCGAGCGGCAGCACCGCGGCGAAGAGCGCCAGGCCGATGAAGGTGGGCCACGAGCGCAGGGCCACCGCGCCCGCCCCGGCCGCCACGTCACGCCTCAGCGCTTCGACCGGTTGCACGCTGCTGGCCACGATCGCGGGGCGGAGCGCGGCGAACACGCTGCCCAGGGTGCCCAAGGTCAGGCCGAGCGTGATCTCGAGCGCGCCGATCTTCACCTCGGTCGCATTCACCCGCACGTAGATGGTCGAGATGCTCTGCGACACCGCGCCGATGGCGGCTTTGCCAACCAGGGTGCCGAGCGGGAGCCCCAGCAGGCTCCCCACGCCGCCCAGCACGAATGACTCGAGGGTGAACAGCGCTCGAATCGACAGCTTGGTCGCGCCCAGGGCTCGCAAGATGCCGATCTCACGCCGCCGCTGCACCACGCCAATCGACACCGTGTTGTAGACGAGAAACACACCCACGATCAGCGCGACCGCCGAGCCCAGGTTGAGCCCCAGCTGAAAGCTGCGCACCATCGTCTCGACGCTCTGCCCGCGCCGCTCGGGCCGCTCGACCTCGAAGGTGGGGCCCAGGTTCGCTCGCAGCCGCTGGGTCAGCGCGTCGAGGTCGGTGCCCACCGCCTTGCCGACGTCGACTCGGTCGAAGGTGCGCCCGCGGTTGAAGGCCTCTTGCGCGCTGCCGAAGAACATCACCGCCACCGAGCCGCCGAACGCCTTGACCGGCCC